>QHSZ01000138.1 GCA_003220595.1 Candidatus Rokuibacteriota bacterium
GCCGTGAGCGCCGAAGGCTTCCGCCGTCCTCAGGAGCGCACCGAAGTTCCGCGGGTCCTGAACCTGGTCAAGCGCCAGGAAGAAGGGGGCCTCGCCGCGGCGCTTCGGAATCTCGAGGAGCCCCGAGAGGTCGGCATACTCGGCCGACGCCACGCGCGCGACGACGCCCTGGTGACGGTCGGTGCCCGCGATCGCCGTCAGCTGCTCGCGCGTGCGGAAGGAGACTTTGACGCCGGCGCGACGCGCGAGCGCGACGACTTCCGCGAGCGGCCCGCGCGCGCCCGCGAGCACCGCGATCTCGTCGGCGCGCCGGCCGCCGCTCCGCAGCAGCTCGCGCACCGGGTTGCGGCCGTAGATCCGGCCTTCGTCCGTCACTTCTGTTTCATCTCCCACTCCGTGCCGGACGAGCTGTCCGTGAGGACGACGCCGAGCGACTCGATCCTCGATCTGATCTCGTCCGCACGCTTCCAGTCTCGATTCATCCGCGCCGTGGCCCGTTCCCTGATCAGCACCTCTATTTGCTGGCCGATTTCTGCAGACAGTCCCTGGATTCGCGGCTTGGGCTCGGTCAGTCCCAGCGTGTGCGCGAGGCTCGAGAGCTCCCGCGCTCCTCGCACCAGATGCTGAGGACTCACGGACGACGCTCGATTCAGTGCGTGACCAAAATCGAAGAGGCTGCCGAGGGCGGCCGGCGTGTTGAAGTCATCGTCCATGGCTTCGATGAACCGTGTCCGGTGCTCAGCAAATTCAGTCGGCAACTCGCCTGCCGAACTTGCGAACGTCGACGAGTCAACCCACTTCCGCAACCTCTCCTCCGGACCCCAAAGGGTCTGAAGCGCGCGTGCAGCCTCGTCGGCCCGCTCCTCGGACCACTCGATCGGGTGACGGTAGTGCGTGCCGAGCATCCAGAGCCTGAGCGCATCGGGCGGATGGCGTTTGACGAGCGCGCGGATAGTGAGCGTGTTCCCGAGAGACTTTGACATCTTCGCGGCACCCAGGTTCAGCATGCCGTTATGCAGCCAGTAATGCGCGAACGGCTTGCCCGTGTCGGCCTCGGCTTGGGCGATCTCGCACTCGTGGTGCGGGAAGATCAAATCGGTGCCGCCGCCGTGGATGTCAAAGCTCTCGCCCAGGTAGCGTATGGACATCACAGAGCACTCGATGTGCCAGCCCGGCCGCCCGGGACCCCATGGGCTTGGCCACGAGGGCTCGCCTGGCTTGGCAGCCTTCCACAGCGCGAAATCGCGCGGATCGCGCTTGCGCTCGTCCACCTCGACGCGCGCACCAGCGAGCAGTTCGTCGAGATTCTTGCCCGAGAGCCGGCCGTAAGGCGGGAAGCGGCGGATCTCGAAGTAGACGTCGCCGTCGACGACGTAGGCGACAGACTTCGCCACGAGACGCTCGATCAGCCCGACCATCTCGGCGATGTGCTCAGTCGCCCGGGGCGCCACACTGGGCGGGAGCACACCGAGAGCTTCCATGTCGCGCCGCTCGGCTTCGATGTACCTGTCGGACACTTCGGCGGTGGAGACGCCTTCCTCGTTCGCGCGGCGAATGATCTTGTCGTCGACATCGGTGTAGTTCCTCACCATCGTGACGCGGTAACCCCTGTACTCGAGATAGCGGCGGATCACGTCGAAGACGATCGCGCTCCGTGCGTGGCCGATGTGGGAGTAATCGTAGGGCGTGACGCCGCAGACGTACATGCGCACCTCGCCCGGTGTGAGCGTGACCAGCTCCTCCTTGGCTCGCGTCATCGTGTTGTAGACCTTCATCGCACCTCCGTGTGGAGTGCCTTCACGCGCCCACCTCCACACTCGCGACCGCCATCGCGGCGATGCCCTCGCGGCGGCCGAGCAGGCCCAGGCCCTCGGGGCTTTTGGCCTTGACGCTCACCCGGTCGGCGTCGACGCCGAGCGCATCGGCGAGACGCTTGGCCATCTCCGCGAGGTGCGGCGCGAGCCGCGGGGCCTCCGCGAGGACCGTGGCGTCCACGTTGACGATCGCGCCGCCGCGCGCGACCACGAGCGTGACCACGTGGCGGAGCAGCGCGAGGCTCGAGATCCCGCGGTAGCGCGAGTCCGTGTCGGGGAAGTGGCGGCCGAGGTCGCCGAGCGCCAACGCTCCCAGCAGGGCCTCGCCGACCGCGTGGGAGAGCACGTCGGCGTCCGAGTGGCCGCTGAGTCCGAGATCGCTCTCGACCGTGACGCCGCCGAGGACGAGAGGCCGGCCCTCGACCAGCGGGTGGAGGTCGAACCCCAAGCCCGAGCGCGTCACGGCCGCACCCCACGACGCGCCCGGCGGAGATCCTCGGGCGTGGTGATCTTAACGTTCTCGGGGAGCCCGGGCACGACGCGCACCGGATGGCCGAGACGCTCGACGAGCATGGCGTCGTCGGTGCCGACGATGCCGTCGCGCCGCGCCTTCTCGTGCGCCTCGCGGAGGAGGTCGGCGCGGAACGCCTGCGGCGTTTGCACGGCCCAGAGCTCCGAGCGGTCGAGGGTGGACTCGACCAGGTCACCGCGCACCCGCTTCACCGTCTCCGCGACCGGCAGGGCGCAGATCGCGGCGCCCGAGGTCGCGGCGGCGGCGACCACCGCGTCGACGAGCTTGGCCGTGATCAGCGGACGGACGGCGTCGTGCACGACGACGAGCTGCGCATCGTCGGGCACCGCCTGGAGCGCGAGCCACACCGAATCCTGGCGCGTGCGCCCACCCGCCACGACGGTGAGCGGCGTGCGGCGCGACACCGGCGCGAGGATCCGCCGGGCGCGCGCGACGTAACCCTCGGGGGCGGCGACGACGATGGCGCCCACCGCCGGGTGCGTGGCGAAGTGGCGGACGGTGATAGCGAGAATCGGGGTCGCGCCGAAGCGCAAGAACTGCTTGGGCGTGCGCCCGCCGAAGCGCGCGCCGACCCCGCCCGCGGGAATGACCACCGCGACACTAGCCATCGTGCGCGACCGGCTCCTCCACGCGCGAGCGGCCGAAGATCATGCGGCCCGCCGTCGTCTGGAGGACGCTGGTGACGACGACGTCGAGCGGCTGGCCGATGTGGCGCCGGCCCTGCTCGATGACGACCATCGTGCCATCGACCAGATACGCCACCCCCTGCCCGGGCTCCTTCCCCTCACGGAGCACGTGCACCGTCATCGTCTCGCCCGGCAAGATGACCGGCCGCAACGCGTTCGCCAGCTCGTTCACGTTCAGCACGGGTATCCCGTGGAGGTCCGCCAGTTTGTTGAGATTGTAATCGGTGGTGGCGAGCCACGCGCCGCGCTGGCGGGCGAGGGCGACGAGCTTGTCGTCCACTTCCGTCCCCGGGACCTCGCGCTCGTCGATCTCGACGCTCACCTTCGGCAGCCGCTGGAGGCGCTGCAGGACCTCGAAGCCACGCTTGCCCCGGTTGCGCCGCAGGGCGTCCGTCGAGTCGGCGAGCCGCTGGAGCTCGCCGAGCACGAAGCGTGGCACGACCAGCGTCCCGTCCACGAAGCCGGTCTCGCACACGTCCGCGATTCGCCCGTCGACGATCACCGAGGTGTCCAGAACCTTGTCGTGCCCACGGCGCGGCGCGGCATGGAAGAGCCGGCGTGAGAGCCCGTCGAGGTCCGCGAGCCGGGCGACCGCCGCGGCGGCGCCGACGTAGCCGCCGACCAGCGCCACGAGGGCGAACGTCGTCGCACCCGCGCCGCGCGGCACGAGGGCCGCGACGGGGAGCCCGACGAGGAGCCCCGCGCCGAGCCCAAGGACGCCGCCCACGACGCCCCAGAAGAGCCGCTCGATCGCGAGCACCCCCGCGCCCAGCTCGAGGAGGACGGCGAGCACGCCGACGAGCGCCCCGGCAGCGGCGCCGATGCCCACGGGCGCCTCGAGTGTGCGGGCGCCCCACGCCCCCGCGAGCACCGACACGACGAGCATGAGGAGCCGCCCGGCGTTCCTGGTCATGAACGGTGTCCCGCCGCCATGCGCTCAGCCCAGGAGCGCGTCCAGCGCTTCGCCGACCGTGGCCACGCCACGGACCTCGAGCGGCAGCTTCGCGCCGTCGCCCGCGTTGCTCCGCGGGACGACGGCGCGGCGGAAGCCCAGGGCCGCCGCTTCCCGGAGCCTGAGCTCGACCCCGCTCACCGCGCGGACCTCGCCGGTCAGGCCGACCTCGCCCAGCACGAGCGCGTCCCCCGGGACGGCCCGGTCCATGTAGCTCGACGCGGTCGCGACGACGATGCCGAGGTCCGCGGCCGGCTCGGTCACCCGGCCGCCCCCGGCGACGTTGACGAACACGTCCTGGCTCGCGAGCGGCATGCCGCCGAGCTTCTCGAGCACCGCGAGGAGTAGGCAGACACGGTTGTAGTCGGCGCCGAGCACCGTGCGGCGCGGCGTGCCGAAGGACGCGCGCGCGACGAGGGCCTGGAGCTCGAGCAGGAGCGGGCGCGTACCCTCGAGGCTCGACACGATCACCGAGCCGGCGGCGCCCTGCGGGCGCTCGGCGAGGAAGAAGCCCGACGGGTTGGCGACCTCGGCGAGCCCGCGCTCGCCCATCTCGAAGACGCCGATCTCGTTGGTCGAGCCAAACCGATTTTTCACGGCGCGCAGGATGCGGTACGCGTGGTGGCTCTCGCCCTCGAAGTACAGCACCGTGTCCACGAGGTGCTCGAGGACGCGCGGCCCCGCGAGGGCGCCCTCCTTCGTCACGTGGCCCACGAGGAACGTGGCGACCCCGAGGCCCCGGGCGAGCGTCATGAGGCGCGCGCCGCACTCGCGCACCTGCGTGACGCTGCCCGGCGCCGACTCGAGCTCCGGCAGGTACACGGTCTGGATCGAGTCGACGATGAGCGCGCGCGGCTTGACGTCGTCGAGCGCCGCCTGCACCGCGGAGAGGTCCGTCTCCGCCCAGAGGAGCAGCCCGTCGGCGGCGATCCCGAGGCGGTCGGCGCGCATCTTCACCTGCGCGGCCGACTCCTCGGCCGAGATGTAGAGGACGGGCGGCGCGGCGCGCGCGAGCGCGCGGGCCGCCTGCAGCAGCAGCGTGCTCTTCCCGATGCCCGGGTCCCCGCCGATGAGGACCAGCGAACCGCGCACGACGCCGCCGCCGAGGACGCGGTCGAGCTCGCCGAGGCCGGTCGCGAGACGGTCACCGCGCTCGAGCGAGATCTCCCGGAGGGACCGCGGGCGCTCCGGGCTCGTCACGGCGCGCCGCGGGCCGCGCGCAGACGCCGCGCGCTCCTCGACGAGTGGAACGAGGTCGCCCGTCGCACGGCGGCAATCCGGGCAGGTGCCTGGCTTCGGGCTGGCGAAGCCGCACTGCTGGCAGCGGTAGACGCTAGCGGCGCGCGCCGTCATCCTTCGACTCCGTCCCCGTCTCGCCGAGGCTCCGAATGAGCGATCGGAGAAGGAAGGACCGCTGGGCGCCCTCGAGGATCGTGACGAGACGCTCGTACACCGTCGGGTCGGCGACGAGGGCCCCGAGCGTCCCCTCGCCGGCGCTGAGCTTCTGGCTGACTGACCTGAGATTGTGGATGGTGACCTTGAGGTCCTGCACCGCTGTGCCCAGGCCGCCGTCCTCGGCCGGTCCGGTCACGAGGGCGCCGAGCGTACCGCGCCCCGCCACGACCCGATCGGAGATCTCCCGGAGGTTCTTGGCCGTCGCGCGGAGGTCCTCGAGCGTCCCCTTGTACTTCGGGTCGAACAGGAGGCCCGGCAGGAGCCCTTCCTCGCCACCGGGCGCCTCGACCATCCGCGCGAGCCGGTCCATGGCGGCGACGAAGCGCTTGCCCGCCGCCGTGCTCTCTGGCGAGACCAGGACGCCGGCGGCGCCCTGACCCCGGTCCAGGCGGTCGAGCAGGGCCTGGGTCGTCGCGATGGCCTCGTTCAGGCGCTTCAGGGCGACCGGCTCGTCGTACAGGAGCGCGTGAGCCCAGCCGCGCCCGTGCTCGACCTGGTCCACCACGCGGTTGATTCGGTCGACGGTCGCCGACGTGCTCTCGATGAGCTTCGACCGGTTCAGCGTCTCGGCTGAGGTTCGGAGCTCGGCCATGAGCGCGCCCATGTCCTGCACGGCGCCCGCGCCCTCGTTGAGGACGCGCCCGAAGTCGGTCGGGTCGCGCGCGGCGAGGACCTCGCCGGCCCTGAGCGCGGGCGTGGCGGCGGTTCCCACGGTGATCTCGACCACCTTGTCGCCCAGCAGGCCCTGCGTCTCGATCCGCGCGACGGAGTCCTTCCGGATGCGGTCCGCGTAGCGCCGCGTGATGTCGAGATCCACGCGCACCTTGCCGCCCGGCTCGCCCGGCAGGTGGACGCCGGCGACGCGGCCGATCTGCACGCCCGCGAGGCGCACGGTCGCGCCCTCGGTGAGGCCGCCGACCTCGGTGAAGTCGGCGTACACCACGTAGCGCGCCTCGAACAGCCGCGCCCGCGCACCGAGCGCGTAGATCGTCGCGAGGAACACGGCCAGCGCCACGAGGACGAACAGGCCCACGCGGAACTTGACGCCGAGCTCGCGCCGCTCGTCATTCATCGGCTCACCTCGCCTCGCCCGTCAGGAAGGCCTGGACGGCTGCGTTGCCCGTCTCGAGGACCTCGGTCATCGGACCGACCGCGGCGAACCGGCCGTCGATGAGGACGGCGACCCGGTCCGCCACCGTCTTGGCCAGCTCGATGTCGTGCGTGACCACGATCGCCGTGTCGCAGACGCCGCCGTGCAGCTTCTGGACGAGCTCGGCGACGAGCTTCGCGTTCGTCGGATCGAGGCCGGCCGTCGGCTCGTCGAAGAGGAGCAGCTCCGGCCCGATCGACAGCGCCCGGGCGATCCCGACGCGCTTCTTCATGCCGCCCGAGAGCTCCGCGGGGAGGAGCCGCAGCACCTCGGGGCCGAGGCCGACGAGTCCGAGGTTCCGCGCGACGCGCTCGGCGATCTCGCCCTCGCCGAGGGTCGCGTGCTCGCGCAGCGGGTACGCCACGTTCTCGTAGACCGAGAGCGAGTCGAAAAGCGCCGCGCCCTGGAACACGTAGCCCATCCGCCGCCGCACCGGCAGGAGTTCCTCCTCGCTGAGCCCCTCGATGCTCCTGCCGAACACCCGGATCTGCCCGGCGTCCGGGCGGATCAGACCCGCGATCAGGCGGAGCAGCACCGTCTTGCCCGAACCGCTGCCGCCCATCACGACCAGCGTCTCACCCCTCGCGAGCGTGAACGTCACGCCGCGGAGCACTTCGCCCGCATCGAACGTCCGCCGCACGCTCACGAGCTCGACGACCGGATCCGCCACGCGTGTCCTCAATAGAAGAGAGTGAGGAACAGCTTGGTCAGGAAGAAGTCCGACACGATGACGCCCATCGTCACGTGGACGACGGTCGCCGTCGTGGCGCGTCCGAGCCCCTCCGTCCCTCCCTCGGTGCTGAGCCCGTTGTAGCATCCGATGAGCGTCACCACGGCGCCGAAAAACACCGCCTTGCCCACGCCCGTCAGGAAGTCCTTCGGCACGACCCAGTACGTCGTCGTATTCCAGTACGCCCACATGTCCGCGTGGCGCTCGAGCGACATGATCACCATGCCGCCGAGCACGCCGATCGCGTCGGCGAGGATCGTCAGCAGCGGAAACACGACGAGCGCGGCGAGCACGCGGGGCACGACCAGTCGCTTGATGTGATTCACGCCGAGCGTCCGGAGCGCGTCGATCTGCTCGGTGACCTTCATCGAGCCGAGCTCCGCCGTGATCCCGGAGGCGACCTTCCCGCCGACCAGGATCGCGGTCAGCACCGGCCCGAGCTCGCGCAAGATCGCGAGCGCCACGAGAGGACCGACGTAGGTCTCGGCGCCGAAGCGGGCCATGTTCACCGCGCTCTGGATCGTGAACACCATGCCCGTGAAGATCGCAGCCGTGAGCGCGACCCCGAGCGACTGGACGCCCATTACCTCGATCTCGCGCACGACCAGGCGGAGGTACTTCGGCGGCAACGCGAGGCTCCGCAGGACGCGTCCCGCCAGCAGGCCGACGCCCCCGTACCAGACGACCGTGCGCCTGAGATAGGTGTCCATCCCCGCCTTACTCTGTCGCGAAGCTCTCGACGAGCCGCTGGAAGTCGGCCCGCCACGTCTCGAACGACGCGGGCGGCGCGGCGTACGCGAAGTCGTAGACGCACCGCG
Source organism: Candidatus Rokuibacteriota bacterium (assembly GCA_003220595.1). Classification (GTDB taxonomy): domain Bacteria; phylum Methylomirabilota; class Methylomirabilia; order Rokubacteriales; family CSP1-6; genus AR19. Next base: position 8,138 of record QHSZ01000138.1, read on the forward strand.
CGTCCTTCAGCACGTACGCCTCGACACGCACCGGCGCGTCGCGGGATCCGAGCTGCCCATCGAGCACCGTGTGGGCCGCGAGTCGCCCGTTGACCTCCACGTCGCCGCGCTCGAGCGTCACGCGGTCCCGGAATCCCATCAGGAGGTGGCGGGCCAGCGCGTCGAGGCCCGGCGCCCCCGCGTGCCCGTCACACGAGGCGTTCGCCAGCATGCCCGCGGCCGACGCCCGGTGTCGGAGCTCGAGGTCCGCCCGGCCGCCCTCCCTCACGGTCCACTCCGGCCCCGGAATCGCAACGCGATACCCCTTCGACGAGTGATAGACGCCGCTCTCGATCCGGCCGCTCGCGCAGCCCCCCAGGGCGCACGCGGCGGCCGCGCCGACCGCCAGCGCCACGAATCCCCGCGCGCCCACGCCGCCGTCAGCGGTCCGGTGTGGCGCGCCCCGCGTGCCGCCGCGCGAGCTCCTCCACCACCTCGCGGAGCGCGATGCCGCGGGCGCCCAGCAGGACCAGCGTGTGGAACCAGAGATCGGCCGTCTCCTCCACGAGGCGCCGGTCGCCCTCGCCCCCGAGCGCCGCGGTGATCACCTCGGTCGCCTCCTCGCCGATCTTGCGGCAGATCGCGCCCTCGCCGGCAGCGAAAAGCTTCGCCACGTACGAGCCGCTGGGCGGGTTCGCCCGCCGCGCCGCGATCGTCCGCTCGAGCCGCTCGAGCATGTTCGCCGGCGCGATGGGTCCGCCGGGCGCCGTGTCGGTGCGGAGCGCGTTGAAGAAGCACGTCTGCTGGCCCGTGTGACAGGACACACCCTCCTGGTGGACCTGCACGAGCACGACGTCGGCGTCGCAGTCCGCGTAGACAGCCTGGACGTGCTGCGTGTGGCCCGAGGTCTCCCCCTTTCGCCACGGCACCCCGCGCGAGCGCGACCAGAAGTGCGTCACGCCGGTCGCGAGGGTCTTCTCGACCGCCCCGCGGTCCATCCACGCGACCATGAGGACCGCACCCGAATCCGCCTCCTGCACGACGGCGGGGATGAGCCCTTGTCCGTCGAACTTGAGCTCATCGAGCGTCACGGCTCGCTCCGCACGGCAACGCCGCGCTCACGGAGGTACGCCTTCGCCTCCGCGATCGTGTGGATGGCGAAGTGGAAGATGGACGCCGCCAGCACGGCGTCGGCGCGCCCGTCCGCCAGGCCCTCGTATAGGTGCGGGAGCGAGCCCGCGCCGCCCGAGGCGATCACCGGGACCGACACCGCCTCGGAGACCGCGCGCGTCAGCTCGAGGTCGTAGCCGTCCTTCGTGCCGTCGCGATCCATGCTCGTCAGGAGGATCTCCCCAGCGCCGAGCGCGACGGCCTCGCGCGCCCACTCGAGCGCATCACGCCCCGTCGGGCGCCGCCCGCCGTGGGTGTAGACTCCCCAGCGGCCGGCGGCGGACTCGCGGCGAGCGTCGATCGCGACGACGATGCACTGGCTCCCGAAGCGCTGAGCCGCCTCGCCGATCACGGCCGGCCGCTCGAGCGCCGCCGTGTTCAGCGAGACCTTGTCGGCGCCCGCGCGGAGCAGGAGCCGGACGTCGTCGATCGAGCGGATCCCGCCGCCGACGGTCAGCGGCATGTAGACGCCCTCCGCCGTCCGGCGCACGACGTCGAGCATGATCGCGCGGTCCTCGTGGGACGCCGTGATGTCGAGGAAGACGAGCTCGTCGGCGCCCTGCGCGTCGTATGCGAGCGCCGCCTCGACGGGGTCACCCGCGTCGCGCAGGTCCACGAAGCGCACGCCCTTGACGACGCGGCCGTCCTTGACGTCGAGGCACGGGATGATCCGTTTCGCCAGCACTACGCGCCCGCCAATTCGCTGAGGGCGTGGGCCAGATCGATCGCCCCCGTGTAGAGCGCCTGTCCCACGACGCAGCCCGCGACACCGGGCACCGCCGCAAGCCGCTTGAGATCGTCGAGGCGCGCGACACCGCCCGAGGCGATGACGGGCATCGCGACCGCGCGGGCGAGGGCCGCGGTGTCCTCGACGTTCGGGCCGAGCCCGGTGCCGTCGCGGCTCACGTCGGTGTAGAGGAGCGCGCCCGCCCCCGCGTCACGCGCCCGCCGCGCGACGTCCTCGACCGTCGCGTCCGCGACCTCCGTCCAGCCCTTCACGGCCACGCGGGTGCCCCGCGCGTCCACGGCGACGATGATGCGGTCGCCGTAGGCGTGGCAGGCCTGGCGCAGGAATTCCCGGTCGAGCGCGGCGCGCGTCCCGACGACGGCCCACCGCACGCCTGCCTCGAGCACGGCCTCGAGCGCCGAGAGCGTCCGGAGCCCGCCGCCGGCCTCGACCGGCACCGGCGCCACCGCGGTCACGATCTTCGCGACGAGCGCCGCCTGGCGCGGCTCGCCCGCGAACGCGCCGTCGAGGTCCACGACGTGGAGCCGCGGCGCGCCGAGCGCCGCCCAGCGCGCCGCCGTGGCGACCGGGTCGTCCGAGAACACGGTCTCGGCGTCGGCGCGCCCCTCCCGGAGCCTCACGGCGCGGCCTCCGCGGAGGTCCACGGCGGGGATCACGATCACCGCGCGACGCTCCCCGCCGACGACTTCACGATCACCGCGAAGTTCTCGAGCAGGCGCAGCCCCCAGCGCTGGCTCTTCTCGGGATGGAACTGCGTGGCGTAGAGCCGCCCGCGTTCGATCGCCGCCGCGAAGCGGATCCCGTACTCGCACCACCCGACCCGCAGGCCGGTGCCTGCCGGGATGATCGGGTGGTACGAGTGGACGAAGTAGAAGAAGGCCCCCGACGGCACGCCCTCGAAGAGGCGCAGGTCGCCCGCGTGCGTGACCCGGTTCCATCCCATGTGCGGGACCTTCTCGCCGGGCGGGAACCGCCGGACCGCGCCCGGGATCACGTCGAGCCCGCGCCCCTCGCCGAACTCCTCGCTCGTCGAGAAGAGCAGCTGATAGCCGAGGCAGATGCCGAGGAACGGCCGCGTCCCGTCGAGCGCGCGCCGGAGCGACGGCAGGAGCCCGAGGGACACCAGATTCGCCATCGCATCGTGGAACGCGCCGTCGCCGGGCAACACCACGGCGTCCGCCTCGTCCACCACCCGCGCGTCCTGCGTGACCCTGGCGGGCACCCCGACGCGGACGAACGCCTTCTCCACCGAGCCGAGATTGCCCCGACCGTAGTCGACGATGGCGATCATCGGACGCTCACAAGGCCCCCTTCGTCGAGGGCAGGACACCGGCGATCCGCGGATTGATCCTCGTCGCGTCGGCGAGCGCGCGCCCGACGGCTTTGAAGACCGCCTCCGTGATGTGGTGGAGGTTGTGGCCGTAGTGCATCGTGACGTGGAGCGTGAGCTCGGCGTTGAACGCGAATGCGCGGAAGAACTCCTGCAGGAGATCGAGATCGAAGTTGGAGACGCGCGCGCGTGCGACCGGCACCTGGAAGACGAGGAACGGCCGCCCGGACACGTCCACCGACGCCGAGACGAGCGTCTCGTCCATCGGGACGAACGCGGTCCCGAACCGCACGATCCCCCGCTTGTCGCCGAGGGCCTGGCGGATCGCTTGGCCCAGCACGATGCCGACGTCCTCGACGGTATGGTGCTGGTCGACCTCGACGTCACCCTGCGCCTCGACGGCGAGGTCCACGAGACCGTGCTTCGACCAGGCCTCCAGCATGTGGCTGAAGAACGGGATCGGCGTCTGCACCTTCGAGGCGCCGGTGCCGTCGAGGTTGAGCTGGAGCGCGATCTCCG
>QHSZ01000334.1 GCA_003220595.1 Candidatus Rokuibacteriota bacterium
TCTCGAGAGCCAGGGGATCCGGGCGGCGTGCCACACCCCGGGCGACGTCTACATCGACGAGCCGTCGAGCCTGCTCCAGGCGTATCTGGAGGCCTGTCGCCGCCAGGGGGTCACCCTCATTCCACATACGCCCGTCACCGCTATCCGGGTGACGGCGGGTCAGGTAGAAGGCGTGGCCACGTCCGCCGGCGAAATCAGCGCTCGGATCGTCGTCGACGCGGCGGGCGCGTGGTCCCGCGCGGTGGCGGAACTCGCCGGCGTGCGGTCGCCGATCGTCCCCGTCCGTCACCAGCTCTACATCACAGAGCCGATCGCGGGGAGCAGGCCCGACGATCCGATCCTGCGGGTCGTCGACACCGCGGTCTACCTCCGGCCGGCGCGCGGCGGGCTCATGCTGGGCGGCTTCGAGCCCGATCCGCTGCCAGTCGACCCTCGTGCTCCCGGCTTCTCGGTCGACGACGTCCCGCTCGACCTCGCTGTGCTGACCGGGCTCGCCGCAACGGTCGCGCGCCAGGTGCCTGCCATCCAGAAGAGCACGGTGCGGGAGCACCGCGGCGGCCTCTTCACCATGACCACGGACGGCAGGTTCCTCGTCGGCCCAGCGCCGGAGGTTCGGGGCTTCTGGAGTGCGACGGGGTGCAACGGCAGCGGGTTCTCTCTCTCGCCGGCGATCGGGCAAGTGCTCGCGGAGTGGATCACGGCCGGGACGCCCTCGATCGACCTGAGCGCTCTTGAGCCCGCGCGGTTCGCGGGGGCCGCCCTGGACGACGAACGCCTGCGCGCGGCGGCGGTCTGGCAGTACGCTCATTACTACGATCCAGCGCGCCAGTGAGGATGCACCCGCGGCTCGTCCGCTTCGAGGGCTTCGAGGGCATCCACCTCGTCGCCGACGTGTGGGGCGACGATCGCGACTGGCCCGTCCTCTTCATGCACGGGGGTGGCCAGACGCGGCACGCCTGGGGCAACGCGGCGGAGAGCATCTCGCGGAACGGATGGAAAGCCGTGTCGCTCGATCTCCGCGGTCACGGCGACAGCGAGTGGGCGCTCGGCGGGGATTACTCGTTCACGTCGTATGCGATGGACTGCGTGGCCGTCGCCGACGCGCTCGGCCGGCCGCCGGTGCTGGTCGGCGCGTCTCTCGGCGGCATCGCGGCGATGCTCGCCGAGGGCGCCACCGACCGCGTCGTATCGAGCGCGCTCGTGATCGTGGACGTCGTGCATCGCACGAATCCCGCCGGCGTGCAGCGCATTCGCGATTTCATGGCATCCGGGTTGCGCGGGTTCGCGACGCTCGAGGACGCCGCGGACGCCATCGCGGCGTACACGCCGCACCGTCCCAAGCGCGTGAATCCGTCGGGGCTCATGAAGGTGCTGCGGCAGAAGCGTGACGGCCGGTGGTACTGGCACTGGGACCCGAAGTTTCTCGAAGGCGGTCGCACCGAGGTGCCGCCGCAAGAGTTCGAGGCGCTGTTCCAGGCGGCCATGCGAAACATTCGCGTCCCGACGCTGCTCTTGCGCGGCACGCTGAGCGACGTCGTCACCGAGGAGGGCGTCCGGGAATTCGTCGCGCAGATCCCGGGCGCCAAGGCGGTCGACGTGAGCGGCGCGGCGCACATGATCGCCGGCGATCGCAACGACGCGTTCGCGGAGGCGCTGATCGACTTTCTCGAGCAGGACGTACGCCCGACGCTCCCCGGTCGCTAAGCTAGTCGCCCATCACGAGGCCGCCGTCCACCTTGATCGCCTGCCCGGTCATGTAGTCGGAGTCGGGGCCGGCGAGAAACAGAACGACGCCCGCGACGTCGTCCGCCGTCTCCGGACGGCCGAGCGGAATCGGCGCCGTCCGTCGCTTCCACGCCTCCCCCTCCGGCCAGCCGCGTAATGCGTTCCACTCCCGATCGATCTGATGCCACATCGGGGTGTCGACGGCGCCCGGGCACACGCAGTTCGACGTGATGCGCTCGCGCGCGAGCTCCTGCGCAGCGGAGCGCGTGAGGCTGACGACGCCGGCTTTCGACGCGCTGTACGGCGCCATCAACGGATTGCCACCGCGGTACGCGGCGATCGACGCGGTCTGGATCAGCTTGCCGCGGAGCTCCGACCCCGTCATCGGCTTCTGCTCGCGCATGCGCCGGGCGACGGCCTGCATCACGAAGAACACCGCACGCAGATTCACATTCAGCACGCGATCCCACTCGGTCACGGTGACGTCGAGCAGCGGCTGGAGACGGATCACGCCCGCGTTGTTGAAGAGCACGTCGAGCCGTCCGAAGCGACGATACGGCTCGTCAACGAGACGCGCGAGGTCGTCGGCCCGCGTGACGTCCGCGGCGACCGCGACCTGACCAAGCTCGGCGGCCAGACTCTCGACCGCGGGCGTGTCGATGTCGGAGAGGACGAGCCGTGCGCCCTCACGTGCGAGCCGGCGCGCGGTGGCGGCCCCGATACCGCCCGATGCGCCGGTGATCAGCACCGTCCGTCCGTCGAGGAGACTCATCGCTACACTCGTTACGCCTCCACCCACGGCGTCCAGAGCTGGAACCATTCCTCGGGCGGGTTCACGAACCCCTTCACCTTCGGGTTCAGAACGACGAGGTTGAGGTCGTTGCAGATCGGCAGGAACGACGCGTCCTCCTCCATGAGGATGCGATCGATCTGCCGATAGACCGCCACCCGCTTGCTCTCGTCGAGCTCGCCACGCGCCGTATCGAGGAGCGCGTCCACCCTGGGGTTCGCGTACCAGCCGACGTTCACGCCCTTGTCGGGCTGCCGCGTGGAGCGGGCGACGATGTCGATCCAGAAGTTGGTCGTCATGCCCCAGGAGAGCTGGTAGGCCCCGTGGCCCGGGCGGAGCCCCTGGAACATCTTCGACAGATACGTGATCCAGTCGAACGTCTCGAGCTTCACCCGGATGCCCACCTTGGCAAGGTCGCGCTGGATCCACTCCGCCATCGCCACCGGGATCATCTGGCCCGAGCCCGAGGTCGACGTCCAGAACACGGTCTCGAACCCGTTGGCGTGTCCCGCCTCCTTGAGGAGCTGCTTGGCGCGCTCGGGATTGTAGGAGTAGGCCTTGTACTTCGGATCGTAGGCGATGGTCGCCGGCGGCACCATGCTCCAGGCGGGCGTGGCCGTCCCGCGGAGCAGATCCTTGCACATCTTCTCCTTGTCGATGGCCATCTGGACGGCCCGGCGCACGCGGACGTCCTTGAAATACTCGTCCTTCATGTTGAGGTGCCAGTACCAGATGTGGGGCGCGTTGCTCTGCAGCACCGTGAACTTGTCCTTCCGCAGCGCGTCGACCTCGTCGGGCGGCGGCGCCAGGATGAAGTCCACCTCGCCCGTGC
>QHSZ01000139.1 GCA_003220595.1 Candidatus Rokuibacteriota bacterium
GGCTGCCGTCCGGCCAGATGTCGCTCACGGCCCCCGTGATCAGCGTCGCCACGCAGACGTGGCCCTCGCCGTCGACCGCGAGCGAATCGAACATCTGATAGCCGCCGAGCCCGACGACGACCGTGCCCTTCTCGCCCCGGTACGGGCCGTTCGCCGACTCGATCTGGCCGGGCGCCGAGAGGCGGAAGGACCAGCAGCGCGCCGTTGGCGTCTCCACGACGTAGAGCGTGCCCTCGTCCGGCGAGAGCCCGATGCCGTTCGGGCGCTCCAGGGGAAAGATCGCCTCCTTGATCATCGACCCGTCGGCCTTCGCATAATAGACGACCCCGCGGTCGGCGTCGCGCTCCCGCGTCTTGCCGAGGTCGGTGAACCAGAACCCGCCGGTCCGGTCGAACACGAGGTCGTTCGGCCCCCGGAGCCTCTGGCCATCGCAGCGGTCGTAGAGCGTGTCGAACGTGCCGGTCTCGGGATCGACGATCTGGATGCTGCCACCGGTGTAGTCCTCGGCCTGGAGGACCGGGAACAGCTTGCCCGGACGCTCGACGAACTTGAGCCCGCCGTTGTTCGTCACGTAGATCTTGCCTCCCGGGCCCAGCGCCGCGCCGTTCGGGCCGCCGCCGAGGCGGGCGATCACGTGGATCTTCCCGTCCGGCGTGACGCGCGAGAGCGTGCGGCGCTCGATCTCGACCAGAACGACGGAGCCGTCCGGCATCGCCACGGGGCCTTCGGGAAAGCGCAGGCCTGACGCGATCTGGGTGTACGCGGGCGTGAGCGTCGTCATCGCGAGGCGTTACCCTCCGCCAGCCGGACGAAGTGCCGTTTCATCGCGTTGACCTCCGCGAGGTAGCCGCTGACGTCGTGGTCGCCGCACCGCTGGCCCGGGGTCAGCCGAAAGCCGCGCCGCGCGTAGGCGTCGCCCGGCCCGGCGCCGCAGAGATGGATGACGGCGGCCAGATCCTGCTTCTGGCGGAGCGGCGCCGTGGCGATTCGCAGGCGGTCGAGCGTGCCGGCGACGCTCCGGTCCAGCAGGGCGGCCGTCAGCTCGACGGCGTGGCTCGGCACGACGCGCGTGTAGGTGCTGTTGAACCAGCACGACCTGAAGTCGTACCACGGGCCTTGCTCGACCACCACATGATTGTGGATGCAGAAGCGCCTCGCCTCCCGGAACGTCGGGTCCGTGAGCTGGTACATGCCGACCGCGCTCGACGCGGGCTGGTAGAGCGCGAAGGGGTTCCACGAGAGGCGCCAGCGCCAGTACGTGCGGGCCACCGGATTGCCCGCGCCCTCGACCTGGGCGAGCGCCGCCAGCAGGTCGGGGGTGATGACGAGCGTGGCGTGCCCGCGGAAGAGCCGCGCGTACTCCCGCCACGTCTCGGTCGGCGTCTTCGAGAGCGCGTGGCTCACCGGAAAGAAGAGCTCGGTCGGCTTGCGGATCACCTGGTACGTCCAGTTCAGCGCGGACCATACGATCAGGAGGAGGACCGCGCCCACGAGGATCCGCACCGCCGGCGGCGCGGCCAGCAGCGCGCGGAACGCGCGTTGGCCCGACTGCAAGACGGGCCGAACGGACGCGAGCCAGTCCTGACGCGGGCGCATTCTTCGGGCCCTGGCTCTGGCGGCGCGCGTCAAGGCCGTAGATCCAGCTCGACGCGCGCGGCGCCCGCGGCCTCGACGAGGGGAATGCGCCGTGACGATCCCGCGAGCCGTCCGGTGTCGACGCGGCCGCGCTCGGTGAGGGCCTGGCGCACCACGTCCAGTCGACGGACGCCGAGGTCCCTCAGGGCATCGGGCGGCAGCTCCTCCGTCGCCAGCTCGCGCTTGAGCGCGTCCAGGTCGGCCTGGGTGAGGATCGGCGCGAGGCGTAGCGACACCGACGGCGCCTCCAGGAGGAAGGCGGCGACCCGCTCCAGGTGGCCGACCATCGCGGGCCCGAGGCGCGCCGTGCCCGGCTCGAAGACGACGGGCGCGAGGGTGACCGCCGTCACCTTCGAGTCCTCGCTGAAGAAGAGTGACCCGACGCGGCTGAACGGCAGGGCGAGCAGCCGGATGGCCAGGTTGCGGATCCCGCCCCAGACCGCTTCCCGAAAGTCGAACTCCCGGGCGCTCAGGTCGCCGGAGACGGGGACGGAGAGCCGAATCTCGCCACGCGCGTCCTTCAACAGTGTCACGAGGAAGCCGAGAGGCATCCCGAGACGCTGCTCGACCTCGTCCCGCCTCTCGGACTGCGCGACCTCGAGGTGCCGGACGACGACCTCGTGGCGAGCATCGAGCCGGGCGCCGGCCAGGTGGTAGCTGGCGGAGGCGCTCATCGTTCCCCGCGTCGCCGTCCACGCGGTGAAGCGATCGAGGTACGGGTTGGCGCGGGGCAGGGGGAACTCGCGCAGGTCGGCCTTCAGCTCGAGGATCGGCCGTTCCCCCGCCGCGGCCTCGCCCTCGAATTTGAACGTCGTGCCACCTCCGAGAGCACCGCTGCCGGTGAAACGCATGCGACGGCCCGGCGCCGTCGTCAGACCGGTGAGCGTCACGTCGAAGTCCGACAGCTGCTCCGCGAAGGGCGGCGCCGTTGTCCGGTCCACGAAGCGTGCCGACGCCCGCTCGAGCATGAACGCCCCGACCTCGATGGTCGGGGGCGCGGTCGAGCCCGTCGGCGCGGGGCCGGCTCGGTCCGGCGCGGGCCAGCGCGGCGTCACGAGGCGCCGGAAGACGAATTCCCCCTCGGCGTCGCGCTCGATCAGGAGGCTCGGGCGACGGAGCCGAACCCGCTCGACCGCGACGCGCGCCGGCCAGTCGACGTCGATCCCGACCGTCTCGACGCGGCCCACCGTCACCACCGGGCGATCCCCGTCGCTCAGCAGGAAGCGCTGCAGCCGTGCCTCGCCGCCGACCTTCACGGTGATGGGATCCAGGGCGACCGTCACCGCGAGGTCGCCGGTGACGCGTCCCGCCACCCGGCCGTCGATCGGCAGATAGGGCTGGGCCGGCGCCAGCTCCACGTCGTTCAGCGCCGCGCGCGCCTCGAGGCGCACGGGGTCGAGGGTCAGCGTGCCGCCCACGTCGAGCCGACCGCCGCCCGGCGTCGGCGAGGAGAGCAGAAGCCTCATGGGTCCGTGCGACGGCCACGCGACGTCGTGGACAGCGAGCCGCGCGCCGGCGATCTCGAAGCGGGCGGGCGGCGTGGTGACGGCGTCGACGATCGTGGCCGACCCGTCCTCGAAGATCCCTTCGTCGAGGCGGAACTCGAAGGCGGCGCCGGGCGCGGGCGCCGGGCTCGACGGGGCAGCGCCGGGAGCGCGCTCCAGCAGCGTGCGCAGGAGGAAGCCGCCCTGCCGGTCGCGCTCGAGGAGCGCCCACGAGCGTCGGACCTGGACCTTTTCGAGGGCGAGGCGCTCGGGCCACACCGCGTCGATCCCCGTCGCGCTGAGGCGCTCGACGGTGAGCACCGGCCGCTGACCGTCGGAGAGCGCGAGACTTCGGAGGGTCACGTCGCCCCGGGCGTGGAGCCGGGGCGCCGGCGAGAGCGGGCCCGCGACCGCCAGCGTCGCGTCGACGCGAGAGCGCAGGCCGGCGCGGAACGGCAGATAGGGCTGGAGCAGCGCCAGGTCTCCGTCCGTGACGACGAGTCGCAGATCGACACTGGCGGGCTCGCCTGTCATCGTTCCGTCCACGACCAGCGTGCCGCCGGCCGGCAGGGCCGCGTCGAGCCGGACCCGGGCAGGCGTCGACGCGGGCCACCGCACGTCCTGCAGCGTGACGTTGACGCGCGTCACGTCGAGGCGGGCCGGCGCGGCTCCCCGCGCGTCGACGAACGCCAGCGCGCCCTGCTCGACGACCGCCTCGCCGACGACGATCGCCGGGGCCCGTGGGCGCTCGGCGCCGGACGCCGGCGGCGGGCCAGGCGGCGGTGCTGTGCGCGCGATCAGGGGCGACGCGCCCTGCCGATCGATCTCCACGCGCGCGCGAGGGCGCCGCAGTCGGAGCCGACCGACGGCGACCCGCTCCGGCCACAGGACGTCGACCCCGGTGGCGTCGACGCGGTCGAGGGAGAGCAGCGTCCGGCCGGCGTCGGCGAGGGCGACCTGGGCCGCGCCGAGATCGCCCTGCACACGGGCGGTCAGCCACGCGCCGTAGGCGACGGTCGCCGTGACGCTCGCGCTCGCGCGGCCGCTGAGTCCGCTCGCCGTCGGGACGTACGCGGCCAGCGGCACGAGGTCCACCGCCTTGAGCTGCACGGCCAGCTCCGTCGTCCACGCGATCAGGGGGGGCGGGGCGGTGAGCAGGGCGGTCCCGTTCGCGTCCACCTCGCCGCCGTCGCGCAAGCGCGCGCTCAGCTCGACGCGGGCGGGGCCCCGGATGGGCCACGTCACGCCCTCGGTCGCGATCCGCAACCGCTCGAGGTCGACGCGGGCGGCCACCGCGTGCGCGTCGACGAGCGAGCCGCTTCCCGTGATTTCGAGCCGCCCGACGTCCAGGGTGTCCTGATACCGCCGGGCGTCGGCGACCGCCACGCGGAGCGATGGCGCCGACACCGCGAGGCGCTCGGCCTGGTCGCGGCCGCGCGCCTCCATGCCGGTGAGCGTCAGGTCGCCGGTCAGCCGCGTGCCGCCGGCGACGTCGTGGTCCACCTGGACCGAGGCGTTGACGACGCCGCGGTCGAGCTGGAGCGGCACGACCGCCGGCAGGTAGAGCTGGACGAGGCGGAGATCGAGGTTTCGCAGGATCGCGGTGGCGCTCCACTCGAGCGGGTCGAGCCGCACGTGCGCGAGCCAGGCCGATACCGACGCGCCGGCGACGGTGGCCCGGGCGCTGGCGATGCCCTGCACGTCCGCCCGGCGGCTCGACAGGCGGCTCGCCTCGACCGCGAGGTTCTGGACCGCCCAGGTCCGCGCGGGGCTCGTCGTCCGGTCCTCGATCGTCAGCCGATCGCCGGCCAGCGCGACGCGGCCGGCCGTCAGGGCGCCGCCACCGAACGCGATATCCTCGGCCGTCACCCGGAGTGACGGCGCCGTCACGAAGTGCGCCGGCCGGCGCAGCTCGACGCCGGTCAGCCCCGCGTCCAGCGCCAGCCGCGTCCCGCGCCGGGCGTCGTGGTCGATGCGGACGGACGCGTTCACGACCCCCCGCTCGGGCTGTACCGGCAGATCGGGCGGCACGTAGAGCCGGAACAGCGCGAAGTCGACGTTGCGGACGACCGCCATGGCGTGCCATTCGAGCGGCGCGAGCCGGAGGTTGGCGACCCACACCGAGACCGGCGAGCCGGCCACCACCGCGCGGGCCGTGGCGACCCCGCCTGGCGCGTCGCGAGCGCTCGACAGCGTGCGGGCCTCGAGGGCGATGCCCTTGGCCTGCCAGCGGCGGACGGGCGCGAGCCCCCCGTCCTCGAGGAGAGCGCTACCGCCGTCCACGGCGAGGCGCTCCAGCTCGACGGCGCCCCCGCGGAGCCGAAGATTCTCCAGCGTCACGCGGACCGCCGGCGCGGACAGGAACGCGGTCTCTCGCCCTGGTCGTCGCAGCTCGACCTCACTGAACACGGCATCAAGCGAGACGCGGAGGCCGGCCGCGGCCTGCTGCTCGAGCGTCGCCGAGACGTCGAGCTTCCCCCGCGCCGGGCTCAGCGGGCTCCCCGGCGGCAGGTAGAGCGCGGCCAGCGACGCGTCGATCTCGCGCGCGATCACCGTGGCGTGGAACCGCAGGGGAGCGAGCCGCACGCCGCCGACCCAGAGCGAGATGGGCGAGCCCGCCGCCACGGCGCCGAGCGTGACCACGCCCGGCGGCGCCTCCGGCAGGGTCGATACGCCTCGCACCTCCAGCGTCACCCCCTCCACGCGCCAGGCGTGCGCCGGGGCGAGCGTGCGATCCTCGATCGCGACGGTGCCGCCGCGCAGCTCGAACCGCTCGAGGGTGACGGCCAGCGCCGCCCCGCCCGCCGGCTCGCGCTCGAGGAGATCGGAGATGTTGAACTCGGTCGGGCCGGAGCGGACGATCCGGAGCGTCGGAGCCTGGAGCGCGGCGTCCGTGATCCGCACGTGACCACGCAGGAGGTCGCGAAGACTGAACCGCGCCTCCAGCCGCTCGAGCGTCGCCAGCGGGCCCTGATCGTGATCCGCCACGCGGAGGTCGCGAAGGGCGAGCCGGCCGCCGAGCAGATCGAGCTCGAGGGCCGCGAGGGTGACCGGGCGGCCGGTCATCGAAGCCACCCGCCACACGACCACCCGGCGAACGATCTCGGGAAGGGCGAGGACACCGGTCCCCGCCAGTGCGACGAGCGCGACGGCCGAGATGACGACGCGGCGGAGACCGCGACGACGGTGAGAGCTGCGATCGCCCATCGATCATGAATACTACAAAAATGGTGTAGCATCTGCCGGCGGAGGTCACCCACATGGCCGATCGCAAGTACCGTCAGCGAGGGTACGGGGACCAGCAGGGCGCGTCGCCGAAACGAGAGCCGCCGGCCGCCGACGCGCCGCGGAGCGGCGGGATGCTCGCCCAGCGAACGGTCTCCCGGTGCGGGGCATGCGGCGCGGTCCTGCCGATCGCCACCGCGTCGCTCGAGCAGTGCCCGAACTGCCGGGTCGCCATCCACGCCTGCCGCCAGTGCACCCACTTCGACACGAGCCGGCGCTTCGAGTGCGCGGAGCCCATCCCCGAGCGGCTCCCGGACAAGAACGCGCGCAACGACTGCGCCCGGTTCTCGCTCCGCGTGACGGTCGAGCGGAACGCCTCGCCCGACTCGACGCGCCCCGGTGACATCCGCCGCGGGTTCGACAACCTCTTCAAGACCTAGGCGCTGCGCATGCGGACCATCGACGTCCACGCCCATCTCGTGCCGCGGTCCCTGTGGCGGGCCGCCGACGCCGGCAAGGACTGGTTCGGCTTCCGTCACGAGCCCGGCGAGGGCGTCGGCACGATGGTGGGAGACGGCAAGCGCACGCACTTCGCCTCGCCCAAGGTGCGCTTCGCGCCGGAAGAGCGGCTCCGGGACATGGACGCGCAGGGCGTGGACGTGCAGGTGCTCTCGATCCACACGCCGTTCTTCGGCTACCACCTCGACTCGGGGCAGGGGCGGGCGCTGGCGCGCGACGTCAACGACGAGATCGCGGCGATGGTCACGCAGTGGCCCCGGCGCTTCGCGGGCCTCGCCACCCTGCCCGTGCAGGACGTCAAGGCGGCGATCGCCGAGCTCGAGCGCGCGGTGACCGTCCTCGGGCTGAAGGGGGCCGAGCTCGACACGCTGGTGAACGGCGAGAACTGGGACGAGCCGAAGTTCCTGCCGCTCTTCAAGGCGGCGGAGGCCATGGGGGCGTTGCTCTTCTTTCACCCGCAGCCGCATCACAACTTCATGATGCAGCGCACGACCCGCTACGGGCTCTTCAACAGCCTCGGCGTCATCGTCGAGGACGCGATCGTCGTCGCGATCCTGATCCTCGGCGGGATCCTGGACGCGTGTCCCGACCTCCAGGTGTGCATCGCCCACGGCGGCGGCCCGGCCTGCCTCGCGATGGGGCGCATCGACCGCAGCTGGCGGGGCCGCCCCGACGCGCGCGAGCACATCCGCGAGGCGCCGAGCACGTACCAGCGCCGCCTCTACTACGACTGCGTGACCGGCAGCGAGGCCGCGCTCCGCTTCCTGCTCGATCAGGTGGGTGGCGACCGCGTGGTGCTCGGCAGCGACTGGCCCTTCGTGCCGTGGGATCCCTCGCCCGTCGCCTGGGTGCAAAATCTGACGTCACTGACCCAGGACGAGAAGGAGCGGATCCTCTGGCGCAATCTGGAGGCGCTGCTGAAGCTCTAGCGGGCTCCGCATGACCGACGGCGCGCTGAAGACCGACCTGCTCCTGATCCCCATGAGCGCTCGCTGGGCCGACATGCGCGCCGCCGCGCTCGCCGCCGAGGCGAGCGGCTTCGACGGGCTCTGGACCTGGGATCACCTGCGCGATCCCGACGGCGACGGCGGCCCCGGCGTGCCGGAGGCGTGGACGGTGCTGACGGCGCTGGCGGAAGTCACGCGCCGGGTCGCCCTCGGGCCGCTCGTCCTCAACGTGGCCAATCGCCCGCCGGGCCTCCTGGCCAACATGGCGGCGACGCTGCAGGCGGTCTCGGGCGGGCGCTTGCTCCTCGGGCTCGGCGCCGGCGGCAACCGCCGCACGCCCTACGCGGTCGAGCAGGCCGTGCTGGGGCAGGCGGTCGAGCCCGACCCGGTGCGTGCCGAGCGCGTCGTGCAGGCGATCGCGGTCCTGCGGCGGCTCTGGTCGGGCGAGTCGGGGTTTCTCCGGCCCGAGCCTCCGCCGCCGATCATCGTGGGCGGCTTCGGCCCCCGCATGGCCGCGATCGCCGGCCGGCACGCGGACGGGTTCAACACGCAGGCCTTCCACCCGCAGCTCGGCGAGCTCGTCCGCCGCGCGCGCGAGGAGCACGAGGCGGCGGGGCGCGACGCCGCCCGGTTCGTCGTGACGGTGTTCGCGGGGCTGGACGCGCGCTGGCTTCAGGCGGACTCGCGTGGCCGTCAGTCGCTCGAGCGTGCCGGCGTCGATCGGGTGATCCTGCTGGTCCCGCCGCCGTTCGACGCCGGCGAGATCCGGCAGGCCGGGCGGCTCCTCGGCCCGCGGCCGGAGCCCCGTCGGTGATTCACGTCGGCTCGCTGCTCGCGCGATAGTGGGTCGCGTAGGCCCGGCGGCATCGCTCGCGCAGCTCGGCCTCGTCGAGCTCGCGCCCGGCGAAGCGCGCGGTGGAGATCTCCGAGAGGTCGAGAGCCGGCGCGCCGTCGACGATCCACTCGGCGAGCGCCTCGCCGAGCGCCGGCGAGATGCTGAGGCCCCCGACGCAGCAGCCGCTCATCACCCAGGCCCCGGCCACGCCGGGTAACGGCCCCACGAGGTAGCGGTCGTCCACCGTGATTGTCGGTAGCCCGCCGCGATGCTCGGCGACGCGCAGGGTCGGATCCTGGAAGATCGGGAACTGCGCGCTCACGCTGCGCGCGAGCCGCCACAGCACCTCGATGTCGAGCGGCAGCTCGGCGACGTCGAACGACGGCGGCAGCGCGGCCATGTCGACCTGCACAGGATCGGGCTCGTACCCGCCCAGCATGAGCCCGCCGCGCTCGTGGCGCACGTAGACGTTGGCGTCGATCACGCGTGCGATCGGGAACTCGGGCCCGACCCCGGGGATCGGCTCGGTGATCAGCAGCTGATGGCGCGTCGGCACGACCGGCAGCGCCGTGCCGAGACTCGCGGCGACCAGGCGCGCCCACGCGCCGGCGGCGTCCACCACGGCGCGCGTCGCGATCGTGCCGCGCGGCGTCCGCACGCCCTCCACGCCCCGCGGACCGAGCTCGAAGCCCGTGGCGGGCGTGTGCGGGAGCAGCACGGCGCCGAGCTTCTCGGCCGCCCGGCAGTAGCCGAGCGGCAGCTCGGAGGGCTCGACGTTGCAGTCGGTCGGGCTCCACGTGACGGCGACGATGTCGCGCTCACCGAGGATCGGCAGTCGCTGACGCGCCTCGGCGACGGAGACGAAGTCGATGGGGACGCCGGCCGCGCCCCCGCGCGCCACCTCGTGCGTGAGCTGCTCGGCGTCGCGCTCGGTGCGCGCGATCTTCAGCGCGCCGCTCTGGGTGAAGCGGAGCGGCTCGCCGGTCTCGCCGGTGAACGCCGCAAGCTTCGCGACCGCTCGGCGGGCGAGCCGGGTCAGCGCCGGGCTTGCGCGAACCTGGCTCGTCAGCCCGGCGGCGCGGGGCGAGGTCTGCGAGGCGAGGCCGGCGCGCTCGAGCACCGCCACGTGGGCGCCGAGCCGGGCCAGGTGATAGGCCGCGCTCGCGCCGAAGGCGCCGGAGCCCACGACGACGACGTCCGCCGCGTCGAGCGTCATGGTCGCCGACTATATCATCGGGCGCGGACTTGTTACCCTGGGACTCTATGAGCGACGGTCCCGATCTCTCGGCCCTCAGAATCGACGAGCGCGCCCGGCGCGACTCCAAGCGCCCGGGATGGCGCGCGCTCGCCGCCGGGCTCGGGGCGCTCGGGCTTGTGTCGGCGGGGCTGGTCTTCCTGCTTCGGGAGAAGGCGCCCGAGGTGCAAGTGACGACCGTGCGCGCGGACCGGGGCGGCCGGCCGGCCCTGCTGAACGCGAGCGGCTACGTCACGCCTCGCCAGCGGGCGACCATCGCCGCCAAGATCACGGCGCGGGTCAACGAGATCTTCGTCGACGAGGGCATGCAGGTCGAGCCGGGGCAGGTGCTGGCGCGGCTCGACGACTCTGACGCCCGCGCCCGGCTGGCCTCCGCCTCGGCCGAGCGCGAGGCCACCGCCGCCGCGCTCGGCGAGCTGCGCGTCAACCTCGAGAACGCCGAGCGCGAGCTGCGGCGCGTGGACGCGCTGTGGGACCAGCGGCTGGTGGCCGAGCAGGCCCGCGATCAGGCGCGTATGGCCGTGGACGGCCTGCGCGCGCGGCTCGGGCTCGCCCGGGAGCAGGTCACCGCCGCCGACGCTCGCGTCAAGGTCGCGCAGCAGGATCTGGACAACTGCACCGTGCGCGCGCCGTTCGGCGGCATCGTCGTCTCGAAGGACGCGCAGCGTGGCGAGATGGTGTCGCCGGTGTCCGCGGGCGGCGGCTTCACGCGGACGGGCATCGCGACGATCGTCGACATGGGCTCGCTGGAGATCGAGGTGGACGTGAACGAGTCGTACATCGCGCGGGTGAAGGCGGGGCAGCCGGTCACGGCCGTCCTCGACGCCTATCCGGACTGGCAGGTTCCGGCCAAGGTGCGCACCGTGATCCCGACGGCCGACCGCCAGAAGGCGACGGTCAAGGTGCGAGCGACGTTCGATCGCCTCGACCCGCGCATCCTTCCCGACATGGGCGTGAAGGTCACGTTCCTCGGCGACGAGCCGAGCGCGCCGGCCGCCGCGGGACGGGTCCTCGTCCCGCGGACGGCCCTGCAGGAAAAGGACGGCGCCGCGGCGGTCTTCGTGCACCGCGAGGGACGCGTGGAGCGGCGCGCGGTCCGCCTGGGGCAGGCGCGGGGCCACGAGCACGAGGTGATCGCGGGCCTGGCCGACGGGGACGCGGTTGTCACCACGGGAGTGAACGAGCTGCGCGACGGCCAGCCCGTGCGCGTGAAGCGGTAAGGAGAGGCGATGGTCAGGATCGACGGCCAGGGGAACGGGAACAGCCTCATCCGGGCGCGCGGACTCGGCAAGACGTATCAGCGGGGCGGCGAGGCGACCCACGTGCTCCAGGGACTGAACCTCGACGTCGACGCCGGCGACTTCGTCGCGTTCATGGGCCCGAGCGGCTCCGGCAAGACCACGCTCCTCAACCTCCTCGGCGGGCTCGACGTGCCGACGGCCGGGAGCGTCACGGTGGCGGGCGACGAGATCACGCGGATGTCGGCGCGCAAGCTGACGGCGTGGCGGGCGCGTCACGTGGGGTTCGTGTTCCAGATGTACAACCTGATTCCCGTCCTCACCGCGTTCCAGAACGTCGAGCTCCCGCTGCTGCTGACCCATCTGTCGAAGGCGGAGCGCCGGCGGCACGTGGAGACGGCGCTCGCGGTCGTGGGCCTGGCCGACCGCATGCACCACTATCCTCGACAGCTCTCCGGCGGGCAGGAGCAGCGCGTGGGCATCGCGCGCGCCATCGTGGCCGATCCGACCTTTCTCCTCTGCGACGAGCCGACGGGCGATCTCGACCGGAAGAGCGCGGACGAGATCCTGGGCCTCGTCGACCGGCTCGTGACGGAGCACGGCAAGACCGTGCTGATGGTGACTCACGACCCGCTGGCCGCGGAGCGCGCGCGCGTCGTCCTGCACCTGGAAAAGGGCGTGCTCGTGGACACCGTGACGGCGGGCCGGGCGCGATGAAGTACCTGCCCCTCGTCCTGACCAACCTGTTCCGGAAGAAGACGCGCACGGCCCTGACGGCGGGCTCCTTCGCCGTGGCCCTCTTCCTGTTCGGCATCCTGACGGTGGTCGACGGCGCCTTCCAGCAGGGGGTGGACGTGGCGGGCGTGGACCGGCTGGTGGTCCTGAACCGCGTCTCGATCATCCAGCCCCTGCCGCTGTCCTACCGCGACCGGCTGGCGCGCATTCCCGGCGTGACGCAGGTGACGTTCGCCAACTGGTTCGGGGGCGTCTACCAGGACGAGCGCAACTTCTTTCCGCAGTTCGCCATCGACCGCGAGACTTACCGGCAGATGTTTCCCGAGTTCGTCCTTCCCGACGCCGAGTGGCAGGCGTTCCTGGCCGACCGGGAAGGGGCCGTCGTCGGCGAGTCCCTGGCCGAGCGGTTCAAGTGGAAGGTGGGGGATCGCGTCCCGATCAAGGGCACGATCTTTCCCGGGACCTGGGAGTTCAACATCCGCGGCATCTATCGGGGCCGGCGGGTGCAGGACGACACCACGCAGTTCTGGTTCCGCTGGGACTACCTCGACGAGCGCAAGACGTTCCTGAAGGGCTGGGTGGGCTGGTACACCGTCCGCATCGCCAACCCCGACGACGCCGTGCGCCTGGTGAAGGCGATCGACGAGCACTTCGCGAACTCGCCGGCCGAGACCAAGACCGACACCGAGAAGGCCTTCGCCGCGTCCTTTGTCAAGCAGATGGGCAATATCCAGCTCTTGATCATGAGCATCGGCAGCGTCGTGTTCTTCACGCTGCTGCTCGTGACCGGCAACACGATGGCCATCGCCGTGCGCGAGCGCACGCGGGAGCTGGCCGTGCTGAAGGCGGTCGGGTTCTCGGACGGCTTCGTGCTGGCCCTGGTCATCGCGGAGACGATGCTCGTGGCTCTCGTCGGCGGCGGCGTCGGGCTCGGCCTGGCGAAGCTCTTCACGCTACGCGGCGATCCCACCGGAGGCCTGCTGCCCTTCTTCTACCTCTCCCTCGACGCGATCGTCCTGGGCCTCGGGCTCGCGCTGGCGGTGGGCCTGATGGCGGGCATCCTTCCGGCGCTCGCGGCCAGCCGGCTCCGGGTCGTCGACGCGCTCAGGCGGATCTGACGTGGCCATCCCGCTCATCTACAACGTGCGCAGCCTGCGGGCGCGCTGGACCTCGACCGTCGTGGCCGTGCTGGGCATTGCGGGGACGGTGGGCGTATTCGTGGCCATGCTCTCGCTCGCGCGCGGCTTCGAGGCCACGCTGGTGGCCTCGGGGTCGGCGCGCAACGCGATCGTGAGGCGGGCGGGCGCCACCTCGGAGATGGACAGCAGCGTGACGCTCGAGCAGGTGCGGGTCGTCGAGGACGCGCCCGGCGTCGAGCGCGGGGACGCCGGCGCACTGGTGAGCCCCGAGGTCGTCGTGATCGCCTCGTTCCCGCTGAAGGGCCGCGACACCGAGGGCAACGCGCAGGTGCGCGGCGTCTCTCCCAAGGCCCTCGCCGTCCGCCCCACGGTGAGGATCGTCGCCGGCCGCGTCTTTCAGCCCGGGCTGACGGAGCTCCTGGTGGGGCGCAACGTGGCGGCGAGCTACGTGGGCCTCGAGCTGGGCCGGACGGTCCGGTTCGGCGGTGGCACCTGGACGGTCGTGGGCGTGTTCGACAGCGGCGGAACCGCGTACGACTCCGAGCTCTGGTGCGACTTCAGCGTCCTCCGACAGGTCTACCAGCGTCCGCAGCACCTGTTCCAGTCGGCCACGGCGCGTCTTGCGTCGCCCGACGCGCTCACGGGGTTCAAGGATGCGCTGACCGCCGATCCCCGCGTGACCGTGCAGGTCGATCGCGAGGTCGACTACTACGCGAAACAGTCGCGGCAGCTGACGACGCTGATCACGGTCCTGGGCTCGATCGTGGCGGTGGTCATGGGGATCGGCGCGGTCTTCGGCGCGCTGAACACGATGTACTCGGCGGTGGCGGAGCGCGCGCGGGAGATCGCCACCCTGCGCGCCCTGGGCTTCGGCAGCGGCAGCATCGTCCTCTCCTTCATCCTCGAGGCCCTGGGCATCGCGCTCGTCGGCGGGCTCCTCGGCTGCGTGGCCGTCCTGCCGCTCAATGGCCTGACGACGGGGACCATCAACTGGCAGACCTTCTCCCACCTGGCGTTCGCGTTCCGGGTCACACCGCTCCTGCTGGCGTGGGGCCTCCTGTTCGCGCTGCTGATGGGGCTCGTGGGTGGGGTCCCGCCGGCCATTCGCGCCGCGCGCGCGCGCATCGCCGTCGCGCTCCGGGAGCTCTGATCACACCTCCGCGATCCGGCTTCAGACGAGCAGCGCCAGGGGTTCCTCGATCAGCTCGGCAAGGGCGCCGAGGAACCGCGCGCCGCGGGCGCCGTCGAGCGCGCGATGATCGCAGGAGAGCGTCAGCACCATCGTGGGCTGGACAGCGGGCTGACCGTTGAGGGCGACGACGCGGTCCGCGATGCGACCGACGGCCAGGATGGCGGCCTGCGGGGGATTCACGATGGCGTTGAAGGCGTCGACGCCGTACATCCCGAGGTTGCTGAGCGTGAAGCCGCCGCCCTGGATGTCGGCGGGGCGGAGCTTGCCGGCCTGGGCGCGACCCACCACGTCCTCGCGGCGCGCGGCCAGCTCGACGAGGCTCAGGGTGTCGGCGCGGTGGATGACGGGGACGACGAGGCCGTCGTCGATCGCGACGGCGAGGCCGATGTTGACGTCGGCGTTGAGCGCGATCGCGCCGTCCTTCCACGAGGCGTTCACGCGCGGGTGCGCGGAGAGCGCCGCGGCGACGAGCTTCACCAGGAGGTCCGTATACGTGAGGCGGGCGCCGGTCTGCTTGCTCGCGCGCTCGCGCCAGGAGACCAGGCGGCTCACGTTGACCTCGCGCACGAGGTAGAAGTGGGGCGCGGTGGTCCAGCTCGCCGTCATGCGCTCGGCCATGATCCGCCAGACGGTGCCGACGCCGGGCGCATCCGCGCGAGACAAGGCGACGCCGACGTCGGCCGCGAGCACGGCGCCGCTCGGGCCCGAGCCGCGGAGCGCGCGGACGTCGACGCCGCGCTCCTGCGCCAGTCGACGCGCCTTCGGCGACGCGGCGCTGAGGCGCGCCGCCGTCCCGTCGGCGGCGGGGGCGACCGACTCCGTCCGGCTCTCGACGTGCGCGAGGACGTCGGCCTTCTCGATCCGTCCGCTGGCCGTCTTCACGCGCGCGAGATCCACGCCATGCTGCTCGGCGATCTTGCGGGCGAGGGGCGACGCCTTGATCGTCGCCGCCGCCGCGGGTGGCGACGGGGCGGCGGCCGCCTCGCCGGGCGCCAGGATCAGCGCGATCGTCTTGCCCACCGGGACGACGTCGCCCGCTCGCGCCGTCACGTCCTGCAGCACGCCCGACGCCGGCGCCTCGATCTCGACGGTGACCTTGTCGGTCTCGATCTCGACGATCGGCTCGCCCTTCCTGACCGTGTCGCCGGGGGCCTTGAGCCAGCGCAGGACCTTGCCGGTCTCCTGCGCCAGCTCGAGCGCCGGCATGATGACGCTGGCCGGCATCGCTACGGGCTCACGCCTTCCGGCAGAGCGCCTTCGCGGCCTCGAAGACGGTCTTCTCCGTCGGCACGGTGAGGTCCTCGAGCACCGGCGAGAACGGCACCGGCACGTCCATCGCGCCGATGCGCCGGACCGGCGCGTCGAGGTGATAGAAGGCGCCCTCGGCGATCACCGACGCGATCTCGGCGGTGACGCCGTAGCGCTCGTAGCCCTCGTCCACCACGAGGGCGCGCGAGGTCTTCTTGGCCGACTCGATCAGCGCCGGCTTGTCGAGCGGCCAGGTCGTGCGCGGGTCGATCACCTCGGCGCTGATGCCGGCTTGCTCGAGCAGCTTGGCGGCGCCGAGGGCGACCGTCACCATGCTGCTGGTGGCGACGATGGTGACGTCCGTGCCCGCGCGCTTCACCTCCGCCACGCCGAAGGGGATCGTGTAGTCCTCGGCCGGCACCGGGCCCTTCACCCGGTACATCATCTTGTCCTCGAAGATGACCACCGGGCTGTCGTCGCGGATGGCCGTCTTCATGAGCCCCTTGGCCTCGTACGGGCCGGACGGCAGCGCGACCTTGAGGCCGGGGATGTGGCTCACCCAGGCGTGGAGCGACTGGGAATGCTGGGCGGCCGACCGGCGCGTCGCCCCGAGCGTGGTGC
>QHSZ01000140.1 GCA_003220595.1 Candidatus Rokuibacteriota bacterium
GCCTCCCGCATGAGCGCGGCGCCGGGGAGCCCGTGCGCATACCAGGCGAGGTGCTTCTTCAGCTGGACGAGCGCGGTGCGCGGCAGACAGTGCGCCTCGATGAGTGCTCCGTGCCGTCGGATGATCTCCGCCTGCTCCCGGCGGGACACCGCCTCGCCGCGGAAGATCCAGGGCCTGCCCAGGGCGCCGCGGCCGATCATGACGGCCGCGCACCCGGTGGCGGCGACCATCGCCCGGGCGTCGGCCAGGCTCCGCACGTCACCGTTGCCGGTGACGGGGATGCGGACGCCGTCGACGACGGATGCGATGATCTCCCACGGTGCCAGGCCGGAGAACTGCTGGGCGCGCGTGCGCGGGTGGACGGTGATCGCGTTCACGCCCTCGCCCTCGGCGATCCGCGCGATCTCGACGGCGTTCACGGTGCGGTCGTCCCAGCCGCCGCGGATCTTGACCGTGAGCGGCACGGCGATCGCCTTGCGCATCGTCCGGAGCACGACCGCCGCCGTGAGCGGGTCCCGCATGAGCGCGGCGCCCTGCCCCTTGGCGACGATCTTCGCCACGGGGCAGCCCATGTTGAGGTCCACCGCGTCGGCCCCCGCCGCCTCGAGCCGGCGCGCCGCCTCCGCCAGCACGTCTCCGTCCGAGCCCAGCAGCTGCATCGCGATCGGGTGCTCCTCGGGCAGATAGCGCGCCAGCTCGGCCGTGCGCGCGCTGCCCTCGACGAGGCCGCGCGCGTCGATCTCCTCGCTCGTGAGCGGCCCCGCGCCACACTCGCGCGCGACGAGCCTGAACGGCGCGTTGGTCACGGCGGCCATGGGGGCCAGGCGCAGATCGAGCGTCATGACTCGTCAGTCTATCAGAGGGTCTGCTTGTAGACGTGACCGCCCTTCATGATGACCTTCAGGTTGTCCTGGACCTGGAAGACGCGCAGGTTCTTGAGCGGGTTGCCGGCCACGACGAGGAGGTCGGCGTACTTCCCGGGCTCGACGGTGCCGATCCGGTCCGCCATGCGGAAGAGCTCGGCGTTCACCTTCGTCGCCGAGAGCAGCACCTCCATCGGCTTCAGCACCTGGCCCTTCAGCTCGAACTCGACGGCGCGCTGGACCATCATGTCGCCGAGCAGGTCGGAGCCCGAGCCGATCTTGCAGCCCGCCTTGTACGCGTACGTGAGCCCCTGCACCGACTGCTCGCGCGCGAGGTTGATCTTCTGGATCTGGTGATCGCCGATCCCGTAGCGCTTGCCCTCGCGGTAGATCGCCTCGTAGGTGACCATCGTCGGAACGAGGAAGGCGCCCGCGTCCCTGATGGCCGCCGCCGCGGTCTCGCGGATCAGGTTCCCGTGCTCGATCGAGCGGACGCCGGCCGCGACGGCGTTGCGTACGGCCGAGTCCGAGTACGCGTGCGCGAGGACGTACTTTCCGACCGCGTGGGCCTCCTCGACGGCGGCGCGCATCTCGGCGATCGTGAACTGGGTGGTGTCGAGCTCGTCGGAGGGCGACATGGCGCCGCCCGAGGCCATGATCTTGAGCTGGTCCACGTCCCGGCGGATTTGCTCGCGCGCGGCCTTGCGGACCTCGGCCTCCCCGTCGGCGATCGAGCCGATCATGCCGATGCAGCAGTCGACCGGGGCGTCCCACTCCGCGCGCCGCCGCTTGTCGCCGTGGCCGCCGGTTTGGGAGATGTAGTTGCCCGAGACGAGCAGACGCGGGCCGGGGGCGTGGCCTTCTTCCAGCGCGAGACGGAACCCGTAGTCGGCGCCGCCGGCGTCGCGCACGGTCGTGAACCCCTGCCGCAGGCACTCCTCGGCCCGGCGCATCGCGCGGGCCGCGATGTACGACGGCGGATAGACGCGATGCTGATCGGTGATGTTCTCGGAGACCGCGCAGATGTGGACGTGGGCGTCGGTGAGCCCGGGCATGAGCGTGGCGCCCTTGAGGTCGAGCGTGGTGACGGGGCCGGGCAGCGCGCCGACCTTGCCGCCCGGCAGGACGTCCCGGATGCGGTCGTCCTCGACGACGACCGCGGCGCCCTCCTTCGGGTCGGCGCCGGTGCAGTCGATGAGGAACGCGTTCGTGAGAACGGTCAGGCTCATCGCGCGACCACCTTCGCGTCGTACATCCAGACCTTCTCGTCGGCGCGCGGCGACCACTCGACGTGGCTTGCGACGCCGTAGAGGTCGTGCTGCTGCCAGAGGAACACCCACGGCGCCTCGTCGTGCAGGAGCTTCTGCAGCTCCGCGTACGCCTCGGCCCGCCCCTTCGCGTCCATCACCGTCACCGCGTGCGCCACCTTCTCGTCCACGCTCTTGTTGTTCCCGTACGAGGCGTAGGTCTGGTCGTGCAGGAAGAGCGGCTGGATCGTGCCCTGGCCGTTCAGCGCCGGGCCCCAGCCGAGGAAGAAGAGGTCGCCCGTGTTCCTGTTCTTGATCTTGTCGAGGTGGGTGCCCCACTCGTTGACGACGACGTCGACCTTGATGCCGAGCCGCTGGAGCTGGACGGCGATGGCCTGCGAGACGTCCTTGTCGAGCGGGTAGCGCCCCGACGGCGTGTCGAGCTTCAGCTGGAGTCGCGCCGGATCGATGCCCGCCTCCTTGAAGAGCGCCTGGGCGCGCGCCGGGTCGTACGCATAGCACGCCACCGGCGCATAGTCGACGTTCGCGGCCGCGAGCGGCCCGCACATGCGGGTGGCGCGCCCCCGCAGCACCTGCTGGATCAGCTCGTCGACGTTGACCGCGTGGTTCATCGCGCGGCGCGCGCGCACGTCCTGCATCGGGCCCGGCTTCAGGGTCACGAGCGCCAGGTAGTTGATGCGCGAGGACACGGTCGCGCGGACCTTCGCGCGCCCGCTCCGGTCCACCGCCTCGGCCGCGTGCGGCGGCACGTCTTTCATGATGTCGATCTCGCCGGAGAGCAGGGCGGCCATGCGCGCGCTGAACTCCGGGATGAACCGGAAGGTCACGCGGCTCACGTCCGCGGGACCCTGCCAGTAGTCCGGGTTGCGCTCGAGGACGAGGCGCTCGTCGCGCTTCCACTCGACGAACCTGAACGGGCCGGTGCCGATGGGCTGCTGGGCGAGCTTCTGCGGCCCGAGCTCCTTCAGCGCCTTGGCCGGCATGATGAGCAAGTTCGTCAGGGACGCGTGGTCGATCAGGTTCGGCCACGGCTTGGCCGTGACGAACCGCACCGTGTAGTCGTCGACGACCTGCACCTCCTTGAGGGGGCCCCAGTACGCCGCCGCCGCGTAGTGGGTCTTGCTCGCGGGGTCGAGCGCGTAATCGAGGGTCGCCTTCACCGACGCGGCGGTGAACGGCTCGCCGTTGTGGAACCTGACGCCCCGGCGCAGCTTGAAGTCCCACGTCGTGTCGTTCACGATCCGCCAGCTCTCCGCGAGCATGGGCTTGGGCTTGAAGGTCTTGGCGTCGCGGTCGAGGAGCCGGTCGTAGATGTGCTCGAGCATGTTGTTCGTCGTCCAGTCGACGATCGTCACCGCGAGCATCGTGCGGGGCTCGGCGCCGAGGCCGATGACGACTTCTTTGGTGCGGGCGCGGTCCTGCGCCTGGGTCGCGGCCGCGCCCACGAGGCAGAGCGCGAGCGACAGGGCGAGCACGTTCAAGCGAGGCATACAGTCTCCTCTCGATGCGTGACGGGACGGGCGACTCGTGGGGGCATACGGAGCCTCCAGGATACAATGGGGGCGTCCGGCCGCGTCACTTGAGCTCGTCCAGGGTCAGCCTGAAGCTCGGGACGAACGTCTCGAGGAAGTAGCGGACCTCCGGCAGGTCGAGGTCCTCCACGCTTCTGCGCAGGGCCCGCTCGGCCTGCGCAAACTCCGGGTTGCCCGCGCTCATCTCCTCGAGACACTTGAGGTACGCGCAGAGCTTGTCCGCCGCGGTGACCAGCGCGCGGTGCTCCCGGTCGCGGTCGCCCGGGAGGAGGCAGGGCTCGTAGTCCGGCCGGAGCGCGTCGGGGATCATCGCCAGGAGCTTTGCCTTCGACGCCGCCTCGATCGCGTGATACGCGCGCTTGATCTCGGGATTGAACTCCTTGACGGGCGAGGGGAGGTCGCCCGTCAGAACCTCGCTCACGTCGTGGTACAGCGCGAGCACGGCGGCGCGCTCGGGGCTCACGCAGCCGCCGAACACGCGGTTGCGGACGATCGCGAGGACGTGGGCGATCTGCGCGACGCGCAGGCTGTGCTCCTGGACGTTCTCGGGGTAGGTGCTGTGCATGAGGCCCCAGCGGCGGATGAACTTCATCCTGGACAGGTACGCGAAGAAGTGGCTCATCTGTCGACGTGGGGGGCCCCGACATGGCCCGCCCCACCCCCCCACGCTCGGAGCGACCCGGGAAACCCGCGGCGCTCCTCAACGACCCGCGCGTGGCTCCTCATCGTCGCCTCCCCGTGTGCGCCGCCCGACGCGGCGATGCCCCCGCGGGGCGGGGGCATCGGGTCCAGGTCCCGGCGTCACCGGCCCGACCGGCGGCACGCCGGCCCGGGCCCACTCTAGATCAGGCGGTGAGCTCGCGGGCGACGATCTTGTAGCGGAACGAATCGGCGTCGAGGCTGTCGAGCCGCCCCTCGGCCGTCTCGGCCTGCGGGTACATGAAGAAGGCGACCGGGTCGCCAGCCGAGTTCGGCAGCTTCACGTCGTGCGCGTAGTTGTAGCAGAGGTAGTTCATCTCCCAGGCGCCGAACAGCTTCACGCGCGCCCTGCGCACGATCGGGTCGCCGAGCGGGAGGCCGCCCTTCTCCTCGAGCACGACCTTGCGCACGTCCGCCGGATCGACCGGGAACCAGCCGTGCGTCGGCAGGTAGAACTCCGCGCGGCAGTGCTGGGCCTTCGTGATCTCGCCGCTCTTTCCCAGGCTCTTGAACTCCGCCGAGTCGGCGACGCGCACGCCGTAGATGTCGCGCGCCGGCAGCCCGACGGCGCGCGCCAGCCCCACGAACAGCGCGTTCAGGTCGGCGCACTTGCCGCCGAGGTTGCGGGTCTCGAGCATCCAGCCGATGTCGCCGACGCCGCAGCCGCGGACCTTCGGATCGCGAAACGTGTTGTCGACGATCCACTCGTAGATCGCCCGCCCCCGGTCGAGGTCGGTCGTGGCGGCCTGCGTGATCTCGAGCGCGGTGGAGCGGACGATCCCGTCGGTGCGGATGAGCTTGGTGGACTCGACGTACTTGGCAAGGACCCGCGGGTCCTCCGGCACGACGTTCCCCGGCGCCGTCGGGTCCACCGCGCGGTCGCGGGTCGCGTGGCGCGTCGTCACCTCGGCGACCGGCGCCTTCTCGCCCGCCGGCCACTCGGCGTAGAAGATCGCGGCGTCGTACTTCGCGTCCCGGTAGACGCGCGTGACCTTCGCGTTGCCGGCGGCGCTCTGCCCCAGGCTCCTCTGGTAGTCGGTGTCCACCGTCAGCGGGAGCGGCACCCAGGCGCGGGTGACGCCGGAGGGGCTGGCGATCTCGACCCGTGTCGTCACCTCGAACGTGCGCCACTTCGTCGCGTCCTTCGCCGCGGCGCCGCGCGCCGCGGTGGGGCGCGCGAGCCCGCCGAGGGCGAGCGACGCCCCCGCGCCGATTCCCGTTCCGAGAAAGTGCCGTCGATCCATCGTGCTCTCCTCTCGCCCCGTCTTCGCTCGGTGTGTTCGATGCGAGCCGGGCGTCGGCGGATTCGCGGCGCGGGTCACCGCGACGCGCGCCACATAGTAATGACGCGACGGAGCACGTCAAGCGGGTCGGCCGAGACGATAGGTGCAGGCCTCGCCGATCGAGTGCTTCTATGGGAGCTGGGGGCGGCCCGCTCAGACGCGGAGCTTCGGATCGAGCGTGTCGCGGAGCCAGTCGCCGAGCAGGTTGACGCCGAGCGCCGTGAGGGCGAGCGCCGCGCCCGGAAACGCGGCGAGCCACCAGGCGAAGTAGAGGAAGTCGCGGCTCTCGGACAGCATGCTCCCCCACGCGGGCGTCGGCGGCTGGATGCCGAAGCCGAGGAAGCTGATCGCGGCCTCGGCGACGATGAACGAGGAGAACTGGAGGCTCGCGACGACGATGATCGACGGCGCGACGTTGGGCAGCACGTGGCGGAAGAGCAGCCGCGCGCGGCCCGTCCCGAGGGCCGCCGCCGCCTGCACGTAGTCGCGCTGCTTGACGGAGAGCACCTCACCGCGGACGACGCGCGCGTAGACGACCCACCCCGCCGCGGACAGGCTCAGGATGATGTTCCGGAGGCCGAGGCCGACGATGGCGTTGATCGTCATCGCGAGCAGGATGAACGGGAACGAGAGCTGGACGTCGGCGATCCGCATGAGCACGGTGGAGGGCCAGCGCTCGACGAACCCCGCGACGAGACCGAGGAGGCCGCCGACCCCCGCGGTGATGAGGACCGTGCACGCGCCGATGAAGAGCGCGAGCCGCGCGCCGTAGAGGACGCGCGCGAGGAGGTCGCGGCCGAGCTGGTCGGTGCCGAGGGGGTGGCCGGGCGTGCCCGGCGGCCGGAGGCCCTGGACGAAGTCGGCCGCGAGCGGGTCGTGGGGGGCGAGCCACGGCGCCAGGAGGGCGGCCGCGAACGCCGCCGCGGTGAGACCGATCCCGAGCCACTTCTTCAACGCAGCCGCACCCGCGGATCCAGCCAGCCGTAGAGCAGGTCGACCAGGAGGTTGATCAGCGTGTACATGACCGAGACCAGGAAGACTGCGGCGAGCACGACCGGGAAGTCGCGGTTCAGGAGCGCCTGCACGGTGAGCCGCCCGAGGCCGGGCCAGGCGAAGATCGTCTCGGTGATGACGGCGCCGCCGAGCAGTTGTCCCGCCTCGAGGCCCGCCAGGGTGACGATCGGGATCGCGGAGTTCCGGAGCGTGTGCTTGCCGACGACGCGCCCCTCGCCGAGCCCCTTCGCGCGCGCGGTGAGGACGTAGTCCTCGCCCAGCGCGTCGAGCACCGCCGAGCGCGTGAGGCGCGCGATGCGCGCGGCGAAGAACGCGGCGAGCACGACCGCGGGCATGGCGAGATGCGCGAGCGACCCGGTCCCGCCGGTCGGGAGCCAGCGGAGCTTGACCGAGAAGACGAAGATCAGCATGAGGCCGAGCCAGAAGCCCGGCGTCGCCTGCCCGAGGACGGTCATGACGGTCGCGACGTGGTCGAGCAGGCTGTTGCGGCGCACCGCCGAGAGGACGCCGAGCGGGAGCGCGATGCCGACGGTGAGGAGGAGCGACGCGCCCGCGAGCAGGAGGGTCGCGGGCAGGCGCTCGAGGACCAGGCCGAGCGCGTCCTGCTTGTAGCGCAGCGACTCGCCGAAGTCGCCGCGCACGGCGCCCGCCAGGAAGCGCCCGTACTGGACGGGGAGCGGATCGTTGAAGCCGAGGCGCTGGCGGAACTCGTTCACGTCCTTCGCCTGGATGTCCATGGGCATGAAGAGCAGGACCGGATCGCCCGAGAGGCGCACCATCGCGAAGACCGCGGTCAGCGAGAGGAAGACGACGAGCGCCGTCTGGCCGAGGCGCGACAGGACGTAGGCCCGCACGGGCCTACGTCGCCATCAGAACGCCGCGGCCTCTTCGAGCGTGCGGCGGTACCACGGTGCGTCGGGAAAGGTGATCGGGCGGATCGCGGGGAGCGTCACGCCCGCCGCCCGGTAGGCCGCCACGTAGGCGCGGGCCCGCGCCGCGTCGCCGACGCCGCCCAGCGCCTCGACGAGCGCGTCGGGCACCGTGCCCTCGCGGTCGAAGGTGCTCACACCGTCGCCGAGGCCACTCGCCTCGAGCATCGCGCGGTAGAACGGCAGCGCGAGATAGCGCGTGAGCTCGGCGCCGAACGCCCGGCGGGCCGCGGCGGGGTCGTCGGTGACCGCGAGCGGGACCGCGGCGACGATCTCGAAACCGTCCAGGGTGAGGCCCGCGCGCGCGCGGCCGCGCGTGAGCGCCGGCACGGCCACGTCGCGCACGTAGGCGGGCGCGCAGAGCCAGAGGACCGCGCCGTCGGCGAGCTCGCCGGCGAGCTCGAGCATCCGTCGCGAGAGCGCGCCCAGGTACACGCGCGGCGGCGCCGGACGGCGCGGGAGCGCCAGGCTCCAGTGCGCGCGGTAGTGCTCCCCCGCGAAGTCGGCGCCCTCGCCCAGCGCGCCGCGCAGCACGCCGACGTACTCGCGCATCGTCGCGAGCGGCGCGCGGAGCGGGAGCCCGAGCATGCCCTCCATGGTCTCGCGGTGGCTCACGCCGAGGCCGAGGACGAAGCGGCCGCGCGTCATCTCCGCGAGCGTGAGCGCCGCCTGGGCCATCGCGACGGGATGGCGCGGGTAGATCGGGACGACGCCGTTGCCGAGGCCCACGCGCGTGGTCGCCGCGCCGTAGGCGGCCAGGACGAGAAACGAGTCGCGCCCGAGGCCGTGGGTGACCCAGACGCTGTCGTAGCCGAGCGCCTCCGCGCGCCGCGCGAGCTCGACGGCGGCGGTGAGGTCCTGGCCGGGGGAGAGGTAGGCCGCGCGCCTCAGTCGCGGATCCACGATTCGGCGAGCGGGATCGGCGGCGCGCTCCGGCGGCGCGCCGCGGGGCGTAGCGGGATCACCTTGGCGCTTCGGCCGGCGCTCGGGGCGAGGCGCAGCAGCGCCTCGACCTCGGCGCGCCGGTAGAGGCGCTGGCGCTTGATCCCCTGGCGGTAGCTTCGCAGCACGCCGCGGCTCACGTAGGCGTAGAGCGTCGCGGGCTTCACGCCGAGGAGGCGCGCCGCTTCCTTCACGCTGAGGTACTCCTCGCCCTCGAGCACGACCATGCTCCCTCGACGCTAGCAGGCTTGCCGGGCGCCGTCCAGCCGAGGGCGTGCGGAATCAATATGAATCAATTATAATCAATCTTAACGAAGTCCGACGGGAGGACCCCATGGACACGGCGTGGAAGGCGGGGCTGGAGGACGTGCTCGCGGCGCGCTCGTCGATCACCTCGGTGGACGGCCGGGCGGGCCGGCTCTTCTACCGGGGCTACGAGATCGGCGAGCTCGCCGGCGTGGTGCCGTTCGAGGAGGTCACGGCGCTCCTCTGGTTCGGAGAGCTGCCGGCGCCGGCGGAGGCGGCCCTGTTCCGGGCGCGGCTCGAGGCGGCCCGGGGCCTGCCGGCGCCCGTCCTCGCCGTCCTCGAGGGGCTACCGCGGGACGCGCATCCACTCGACGCGCTACGGACGGCGGTGTCGCTCGCCGCCACGCTCGACCCCGATGGCTGCCTCGGCGACCGCGACGCGAACGTGCGCAAGGCGCTCCGGCTGATGACCCTCGTGCCCGAGACCGTCGCGGCGTGGCAGCGGATCCGGACCGGTCGGGCGCCGGTGGCGGCGCCGCGGGCGGCGTCGCACGCCGCCTACTTCCTCGAGCTGCTCGACGGCCGGGCGCCCTCGCCCGAGGTCGCGCGCGTCCTCGACGTGGTCCTCACCCTCCACGCCGACCACGAGTTCAACGCCTCGACGTTCGCCGCGCGCGTCGCGGTCGCGACGCTCGCCGACCTCCACGCGGCGGTGGTGGCGGCCGTCGCCACGCTCAAGGGGCCGCGCCACGGGGGCGCCAACGAGGACGTCCTCGCCATGCTCCACGCGATCGGCGACCCGGCGGAGGCCGAGGCCTTCGTCGGGGAGCGGCTCGGCGCGCGCGCGGCCCTCTCCCGGCAGGAGCGCGGCGACCCGAAGGCCCGCGTGCCGGGCTTCGGCCACCGGGTCTACCGGGTGGACGACGCGCGGGCGCGCGTCCTCCGCGCGATGGCCGAGACGATGGCCGAAGCGACGGGGCGGCGGCGGCTCTTCGAGGTCGCCGAGCGCGTCTACGACGCGATGCGGGCGCGGACGTCGCTCCCGGTGAACGTGGACTTCTTCTCGGCCGTGGTCTACGACGCGCTCGGGATCCCCCCCGACTTCTGCACGTCGATCTTCGCGGCCGGGCGCATCGCGGGCTGGTGCGCGCATGCGCTGGAGCAGTACGCGGACAACAGGCTCATCCGGCCGCGCGCCGACTACGTCGGCCCGGCCCCGCGGCCGGTGCCGCCGCGCTCGCGGCGGAAGACGGACACCTCCATCGCGTCGTCGTCGAACTCGTACTCGCGCGACTCGTAGGGGCCGTGGGGATCGCGCACGTACTCGAGGAACGGGGTGACGTCGCGGCGGAAGATGCCGGTGTTGTCGGCGACGACCAGCGCGCCCGCCGCGAGCTTCGGCTCGAGCTGGCGCAGGTAGTCGAGGTAGTCCTCCTTGGCGGCATCGATGAGCACGAAGTCGAAGCGGCCGGGCAGGAGCGGCACCACGCGGAGCGCGTCGCCGACGACGACCTTGATGCGGTGGCCGAGCCCGGCGGTCTCCGCATTGAACTTCACGAACTTCGCGAGGTAGGGATTCGCCTCGACGCACGTGAGACGGCCGCGCGGCGGCATCGAGCCCGCGACCAGGATGGCCGAGTAGCCGAGGAGCGAGCCGATCTCGATCCCGCGCGTCGGGCGGTGGCGGTCGAGCAGGCGCCGGATCACGCGGCCCTTGGCGCGCCCGATGTTCGGGATGTGCCAGAGCGCCGTGGCGCGGTCCATCACGGCGAGCATGCGCCGCGCCTTCTGGTTCATTGTAACGGCGGCCGCGAGGCCGGCGTGGACCGTGGGTGGCCTGAGCCAGGCGCGCGGGGCGTCATTGCAACGGGGGCCGCGAGGCCGGCTCCTTCGCGGATGGCTTGACAGAGGCGCGCGCGGCGGCGACCCGCTCGGCGACGCCGTCGGGCAGGGGGTAGCGCCGCGTGAACGCGCCGGCCTTGATGATCTGGCCGGGCAGCGGGCGGCCGACGATTTCCTGGACGCGCTTGGACACGGACACGAGCTTGTCGAGGTCGATCCCGGTGGCGACGCCCATCGCGTGGAGGCCGTGGACCAGGTCCTCGCTGCAGACGTTGCCGGAGGCGCCCGGCGCGAAGGGGCAGCCGCCGAGACCGCCGATCGAGCTGTCGAAGTGCGCGACGCCGCGCTCGAGCGCGGCCAGGATGTTCGGGATCGCCAGGGCGCGCGTGTCGTGGGTGTGCAGGGTGCTCGAGCACGCCGCCGACCTGCCGCGGGTTGGCCACGCCGGTCGTGTCGGCGAGGCCGATCGCGCGCGCGCCGATGTCCACGAGCCGGCGGACGACGCTCTCGAGCTGACGGAGCGGCACCTCGCCCTCGAACGGGCAGCCGAAGGAGGTCGAGATGCCGCAGCCAACCTCGATCTTCGCGCGCTCGACGACGCGCATGACCGCGGCGAGCTTCTCGATGGACTCGGCGATCGTCATATTGACGTTCGCCAGGTTGTGACTCTCGCTGGCGGAGACGACCGTGTGGATCGCGTCCACGCCGGCGTCCACCGCGCGGACGGCGCCCTTCTCGTTCGGCACCAGCGCGGCGTAGCGCGTGCCGGGCCGCCGGCGGATCGCCGCCATGACCCGCTCGGCGTCGCGGAGCTGCGGGACGGCCTTCGGGTGGACGAACGAGGTCACCTCGATGCGCGGCAGGCCTGCGTCGGAGAGGAGGTTCACCACCTCGACCTTCAGCTCGGTCGGAATGAAGTCGGGCTCGATCTGGAACCCGTCCCGGGTCCCCACCTCGCAGATGGTCACGCGCGGCGGTAGCTTCATGAGCGCCTCCTCAGAGGGTAGACTCTAGCACGGCGGGCGAGCGGGTCGCCGCATCCCTGGCCGCCGCGGCGGCATCCTAAGCACGAACAGGAGGAACGTCATGAGCCCGAACATCGGGATGAGCGATAGCGACCGCCGGAACGTCGTCACGATCCTGAACACCCTGCTCTCGGACGAGTACGTGCTCTACACCAAGACCCGGAACTACCACTGGAACGTGGTCGGTCCTCAGTTCAACGACCTGCACAAGTTCTTCGAGGCGCAGTACGAGCAGCTGAACGAGGTCGTGGACGACGTGGCGGAGCGGGCGCGCGCCCTCGGCGGCCACGCCTTCGGCACGCTCGCGGAGTTCGTGCGGCACGCGCGGCTCAAGGAGCAGCCCGACGTCTATCCGGACGCGCCCGCCATGCTGAAGGACCTGCTCGGCGACCACGAGACGGTGATCCGGCGGCTGCGCGAGGACCTCGAGACGACGGCGGCCAAGCACCGGGACGCCGGCACCAGCGACTTCCTCACCGGGCTCATGGAGAAGCACGAGAAGATGGCGTGGATGCTCCGCGCCTTCGGGGCGGCGGAGCGCTGAGCCCGCACGGCTAGTAGGAGCGCGGCATCCCGAGGACATGCTCGCCGACGTAGGCGAGGACGAGGTTGTTGTTGACGGGCGCCGTCTTGTAGAGCCGGCACTCGCGGAACTTGCGCTCGACGTCGTACTCCTCCGCGAAGCCGTAGCCGCCGTGGCAGTCGATGCACGCGTTGGCGGCCTCCCACGCCGCCTCGGCCGCCAGGTACTTGGCCATGTTCGCCTCGGCGCCGCACGGCTCCCCGGCGTCGAAGAGCGCCGCCGCCTTGTCCCGCATCAGCGCGGCCGCGTCGACTGCCATGTGGGCCTTCGCGATCGGGAACTGGACGCCCTGGTTGACGCCGATCGGCTTGCCGAAGACGACGCGCTGGCCCGAGTAGGCGACCGCCCGCTCGGTGAACCAGCGGCCGTCGCCGACGGATTCGGAGGCGACGAGAACGCGCTCGGCGTTCATCCCGTCGAGGATGTAGCTGAAGCCCCGGCCCTCCTCGCCGACGAGGCTGTCGGCCGGGATCTCCATGTCGTCGAAGAAGAGCGCGTTCGTCGAGTGGTTCATCATCATGCGGAGCGGCCGGATCTCGAGCCCCTTGAGGCCGCGGATGTCCACGAGGAAGACCGAGAGCCCGTCCGTCCGCCGCGCGATCCGGTCCACCGGCGTCGTGCGCGCGAGGAGCAGCATGAGGTCGGACTGGAGCGCGCGCGAGATGAAGATCTTGCGGCCGTTGACGACGTAGCGGTCGCCCGTCCGGACGGCGGTCGTCTGGAGCTTCGTGGTGTCGGAGCCCGAGTCCGGCTCGGTGACGCCGAAGGCCTGGAGCCGGAGCTCGCCCGTCGCGATCTTCGGCAGGTACTTCCGCTTCTGGGCCTCCCCACCGTGCCGCAAGACCGTGCCCATGATGTACATCTGCGCGTGGCACGCCGCGGCGTTGCCCCCGTTCGCGTGGATCGTCTCGAGGATGAGCGCGCCGTCGGCGATCGGCAGCCCCGCGCCGCCGAACTCGGCCGGGATGAGGGCCGCGAGGTAGCCGGCCTTGGTGAGCTCGCTGACGAACGCCTCGGGGTACTCGCGCCGGGCGTCGAGCTCGCGCCAGTACTCGCCCGGATAGCGCTTGCAGATCTCCGCGACCCCGGCCTTCAGCGCGCGCTGCTCGTCCGTGAGGGTGAGGCTGATGCTCGCCATCGTCATTTCCCTTTGAACTGCGGCTTCCGTTTCTCGTTGAACGCGCGGACGCCCTCGAGACGGTCCTCCGTCACCACGGTGGCATTGTACGCCTCGATCGCGAGGGTCATCGCCGTGTCGAGGTCGGTCTCGAGGCCGTAGGCGATCGCCTTCTTCGCCTGGCGGACGGCGATCGGTCCGTTCCGGGCGATCGTCTGCGCGAGCTCGAGCGCCTTCGCGCGCGCCTGGCCCGGGGCGACGAGGTGGTTGACGAGCCCGGCGGCCCTGGCCTCGTCGGCCGTCATGCGGCGTCCGGTGAAGATCAGCTCCTTGGCGAGCGGCGCCCCGAGGATGCGCGGCAGGAGCTGGGTGCCGCCGATCCCGGGAAAGATCCCGAGCGTCGTCTCGGGCACGCCGAACACGGCGGTCTCGCTCGCGACGATGAAATCCGACAGCACGGCCAGCTCGCAGCCGCCCGCGAGCGCCCAGCCCTCCACGGCGGCGATGACCGGCACCGGACAGCGGAGGACGGCGAAGGCGCCGCGCTCGAAGATGACGTGCTGGGCTCGCCAGGCGTCGTCGGACATCTGGTCGCGCTCCTTGAGATCGCCGCCGGCGCAGAAGGCCCGGTCGCCGGCGCCGGTGAAGACGACCGCGCGCACGAGCGGGTCGCGCGCGAGGCCCTCGAAGCAGCCGAGCAGGTCCTCGCCCATCGCCGTGTTCATCGCGTTCATCTGCTCGGGGCGGTTCAGCGTGACGGTCACGACGTAGCCGTCGTCCGAGCGCGTGACGAGGAGGTGGCGGTAGCTCACTGGACGACCCCTTGGGCCCTGAGGCCGCGGACGTCGTCGAGCGTGTAGCCGAGGGACGTGAGCACGTCCGCCGTGTGCTCGCCGAGCCGGGGCGGGACGCGGCGCACCTCGGGCCGGACGTTGTCCCAGAGGAGGGGCAGGCCGACGGACCGGTAGTCCGGGATCCGCGGGTGGGGCGCCGACACGAGCATCCCGCTCGCGCGCGTCTGCGGGGCCTCGAGGACGGCGTCGATCCCGAGGATCGGCGCCGCCGGCACGCCG
Organism: Candidatus Rokuibacteriota bacterium; assembly: GCA_003220595.1. Lineage (GTDB taxonomy): Bacteria > Methylomirabilota > Methylomirabilia > Rokubacteriales > CSP1-6 > AR19. Next base: position 14,417 of record QHSZ01000140.1, read on the forward strand.
GCGGCCCGGAGCCGGTCGAGGAGCTCCGCGGTCTTGAGCCCGCGCGTCAGCGCGGCGAGCGCCTCGCCGAGCGCCCCACGGTGCTGCACGCGCGAGGGGTTGTCGGCGAAGCGGCGGTCGCGCGCCAGCTCGGGGGCGCCCAGGGCCGTGGCCAGCCGCGCGAAGAGCGCGTCCGAGCCCGCGGCGATCATCGCGTAGCCGTCGGCGGTCGGGAAGGCCTGGTAGGGCACGATCATCGCCGTCCCCGAGCCCTGCGGCTGCGGGACCTCGCCGGAGCCGAGGTACCCCATCGCGTGATAGGAGACCCACATGAGCGCGGTCTCGAAGAGGGCGGTCGTCACCTCCACGGCGCGGCCCGTCGCGTCGCGCTGCCTGAGCGCGGCCATGATCCCGAGGGCGGCCCACATCCCGGTGCCCATGTCGACGATGGAGGTGCCGACGCGCGCCGGCTCCTGGCCCGGATGGCCGTTGACGGACATGAGGCCGCCGTAGGCCTGCATCAGCGGGTCGTAGCCGGGCAGGTCGGCGAGGGGGCCGCGCCCGCCGTAGGCCGTGATCGAGCAGTAGACGAGGCGCGGGTTGAGCCGCGTCGCGCCGGCGAAGTCGAGGCCGAGCTCGGCGACCGCGCCCGCCCGGAGGCTCTGCACGAAGACGTCGGCGCGCGCGACCAGCCGCCTCAGCACCTCGAGCCCGCCGGCCTTCTTGAGGTCGAGCGCGAGGCTCTTCTTGTTTCGGTTCATCGCCATGAACACCGCGCTTTCCCCGCCCCACCAGGGCGGGGCCCAGGCGCGCGCGTCGTCGCCCTGCCCCGGGCGCTCGACCTTGACGACCTCGGCGCCCATGTCTCCGAGGGTCTGCGTGCAGAACGGGCCCGCGACGTTCTGCGTCAGGTCGGCGATGAGGATGCCTTCCAGGGGCAGCGCCACGCCGTGGAGTCTACCAGAACGAAATTGGTCACCCTGTGCCGAAACTGGCCGTCCAGAAGAGATGCAAGAGATCTGGAAGCTCGAGGGCAGGTACTGTTTTCCGGACACTTACGGAAGTCATGGTCAAAATCAGCCACTGGCATCCACCTTGCCTCTGATTGGGCCAACCGAGATGGAAACCGCACGACGGATTGAGATCTCGCGGCTGGTCGAACCCGGCCGTGCGGAGGCGAACGGGAAGCCAGCGGCCGCCCCAGCCCCAGCCGCCCCAGCCGCGCGGGCCGCCCCAGCCATACCCGTGCGGGTCACCGCGCCCGCCCCAGCCGCGCCGGTCGCCGCCCCAGCCGTGCCCGTGCGGGTCGCCGCGCCCGCCCCAGCCGCGCCGGCCGCTCCTGCGTCGCGCACCGCACGCCAGAACGCCGTGGGCCGCCGCTTCGGCGACCTGATCCTGGCCGACGGGCTCGTCACGCCGGAGCAGTTCGAGCATGCCCTCGCCGAGCAGAAGAGGACCGGCGAGAAGCTGGGCGAGATCCTCGTGCGCCTCGGGCTCCTCACCGAGGCGCAGCTCGTCCACTTCCTGTCGAGTCAGTACGGCATCCCGGAGGTCACGTTCCCCGACAAGATCGCGCCCGAGACCATCAGGCTGATCCCGGCGCGTATCGCACGGAAGTACAGCGTGGTGCCGATCGGGCGGACGATCGGCTCGGTCACGGTCGCCGTGGCGGACCCGACGAACCTCTCGGCGCTCGACGACGTCGCGTTCATGACGGGCCTCAAGGTCGTGCCGACGATCGCGTCGCCGTCCATGATCCGCCAGGCGATCGAGCGCCACTACGAGGCCACGCCGGGGACGATGGCCGACGTGCTCTCGGAAGTCGAGGCGGAGGTCGCGGAGGTCGAGGTCCTCGAAGGCCGGGACACCGGCGCCCACGTCGACCTCAACGAGCTGCGCTCGTCCGCGGACCAGGTGCCGGTCGTGCGCCTCGTCAACTCGATCCTGCTCGACGCGATCAAGCGCGGCGCCTCCGACGTCCACATGGACCCGAGCGAGCACATCTTCCGCATCCGGTTCCGCGTGGACGGGATCCTCCACGAAGTGATGACACCCCCGAAGCGCGTCGAGCCCGCGGTCGTGTCCCGGCTCAAGATCATGGCGAACCTCGACATCGCGGAGCGCCGGCTGCCCCAGGACGGGCGCATCAAGCTGCGCCAGAACGGGCACGAGGTGGACTTCCGGATGTCGGTGCTGCCGTCGCTCTTCGGCGAGAGCGTCACGCTCCGCATCCTCGACAAGGGCGCGCTGAAGGTGGACCTGACCCAGCTCGGCTTCGAGGAGGCGAGCCTCACCGAGTTCCAGAAGGCGATCCAGAGCCCGAACGGACTGATCCTCATCACGGGCCCGACCGGGGCCGGCAAGACGACGACGCTCTACTCGGCCCTGAACGCCGTAAACTCGCCCGACCGCAACATTGTGACCGTCGAGGATCCGGTGGAGTACGAGCTCCAAGGCATCACGCAGGTGCAAGTCAGCGAGGAGATCGGGCGCACCTTCGCCACCGCGCTCCGCTCATTCCTGCGCCACGACCCCGACGTGATCCTGGTCGGTGAGATGCGTGACCAGGAGACCGCCCAGATCGCCGTTCGGGCCGCGCTGACGGGCCACCTCGTGCTGAGCACGCTCCACACGAACAGCGCCGCCCAGACGATCTCGCGCCTCCAAGACATGGGGGTGCCGCCGTTCCTGGTCGCGTCGTCGCTCCGCGTGGTCGTCGCCCAGCGCCTCGCCCGCAAGGTGTGTCAGAACTGTCGCGCGCCCTACCAGCTGGACGAGACGAGTCTGGTCCAGTACGGTCACACGCCGCTGGGCCTGGGGGCGTGCACCGTCTACAAGGGAAAGGGCTGCGCCACCTGCCACGGCACCGGCATGAAGGGCCGGGTGGCGCTCTACGAGGTGCTCCCGATCACCCCGGAGATCCGCGGGCTGGTCCTCAACAGCACCTTCGCCAGCGAGATCCAGGACGTGGCCTCCAAGCAGGGAATGAAGACGCTCCGGGAGGCCGGCCTGCTCAAGGTGCTCCAGGGCGTCACGACCGTCGAGGAGATCCTCCGGGTCACTTCGGAGTAAGCGGGTCGGCCCGGTCCGGGGCCCCGCGGAGTTTGACACTTTCCGGCGGCACGCCTAGAATCGCTTCATCCCATGGCGAAGACGTCGAACGCGGAAGACCTCGCGCGTCATCTCGCTGAAATCGCCAAACGATTCGCGAGCCTCGCGGCCACGCTCGGCCAGGCAGCCCGGGAGCTCCAGGTCTCCGGGACGCTGCCCCCCGAGTCGCTGCCCGAAGTGCTCGCGTCGGCGCGGCGCGAGTTCGTGGACATGCGCGCGGGCGTCCTCGAGGCCGCGCGCGCCCTGTCGGTCGCGGCACCGGCCGCCGGCGAGATCGACAGCCTCAAGAAACTCGAGCCGGTGGTGCAGGCCGTCGTTGCCGCCATCGCCGCCGAGGAGAAGCGGCAGGCGGCCACGGAGACCAGGAAGCGCGCGCTCGCCGTGCTCGATCGCATCCTCGCGGTCAGCCACGCCGACGATCCCCGCTTCGCCGCCCTCGCGCAGTGCCAGGCGCAGGCGAAGGATCTGCGCCAGACGGTGAACGACCCGAAGACGCTCGAGACGCTTAATCCCGCCTCGATCATCGAGGGGATTACGCCCTTCGCCGCCCTGCTCACGCTGATCGACAGCCGCGACGAGATTGACGACGACCGCTTCGCCACGCTCGAGGACACCGTCAAGCAAGCGTTCGGTCGCCCGATGGCCGTCGCGGCCACGCGCGGCAAGCTCGTCATCAAGGGCGCCGCCGCTGCGGCGCCCCCGGCGAGCGCGCGGCCCGCGGCGGCGCCGCCCGTGCCGTCAGTGTCACCCCCGCCGGCGCCGGCCCCGTCCGCGCCGCAGCCCAGAACGCTCGAGGAAGCCTTCCGGGCGGCCACGCCGTCGGGCGCCCCGGCGGAACCCGCGCAGACGCCGCCGCCTCCCGCCGCCCAGGACGCCGTGATGGCGGCGGCCGCGGAGGAGGCTGGCGCCGCGCAGGCGGTTGGGCAGGCGGCCCAGGACGAGGCGGCCCAGTGGTGGGTTTCCGCATGGGCGCGCTGGACGAGCTGGAAGGGCACGGTCTCGTTCAACGACGCGGTGAAGCAGGAGCTGCAGAAATACGCCTACATCCTGAGCGTGCCGCTCCAGAAGAGCACGGACTACGAGGAGGGGCTCCTCGCCTACGGCTACTCGATCCTGCTCGAGTTCGTCGAGCGCCAGACTCCGGGGTTCGTCGCCAAAGCGCTCAACAGCCTGAAGACGTTCGCGCCCGGCCCGGGGAAATCCGTCGGCGCGCACCTCTACGGCTATCTCGTCACCGAGGGGCGGCTCGCCGAGCTCTATCCGGAGTTCGTCAAGAGCGTGCTGGTCGCCGCGGTTCCGGAGCCCGGAGTGTGGACGCAGGCCCGCATCCTCGAGTCCACCGTGGAGACGCGGGTGTTCACGCATCCGAGCGCCCGGATCGGCGACGCCGAGAACAACTCGCAGCGTCTCACGCAGGATCGGCAGCGGTTCACCGACCACCGGTTCCAGGTGTCGGCGCCGCCGCTGACCGCGCGCTTCTTCGCGGTCGCCGGCGACCTCCGCGAGCCGCGCTCGATCGACGTGAAGCTGATCGACGGGCGCCAGGACTCCGATCAGGCGTGGCTCCTCACGATGCCGCCCGCCGGCCGGGCCGACCTCAAGTCGGAGCTCCTCCGGCTGGCGCCAGAGGGCACGTCGGTGCCCGGGCTCGGGCGGGACTACGCGACGCTCTGGGTCGCCGTGTTCAACGCAGACCCGGGCGCCGAGAAGAAGTACGAGCTGATGCTGGGGATCAGGAAAGAGGCGGGCGTGAAGTCTGCCGCGACGTTCAGGTCGGCTCGGGCGTAATCCTCAGGTCTTCGGGTGCTCGGCCGGCTTGGGCGGCTCCGCCGCTGGCTTGGCCGGCGCGGGAGCATCGCCGCCCGGCGTACGCTCGAAGGGGCTCTTGCGTGGCGCGATGCCGAGCTTCGCCGCGACCTGGCCCATCGCCTGCGCGATGTCGTCCTTCTCGAGGCGGAGGTGGTGGTTCTCCTTTCTCAGATCTTCGACTTCCTTCTTCAGCTTCTCGACTTCCTTCTGGGCCGCGCTGATTCGTTCGTTGACCTGCGGGTCGCTGGCGAGGAGCTCGGGCAGCAGTGCGAAGAGCTGGCGGGTGTCTTCGATCCATTTGGTCACCCGCTCACGAGCCTCGGCAGCCATTGTGGCGTCCATAGTCTTGATGTGTCCCTCGCAAGGAGACTAGCACCGAGCTTCCGTCCTTGGCAACTTTGGCTCAGCGCCAGTAGCGCGTCTCGAAGAGCAGCGCGCCGCCCGGGGACCGGTACGGGCCGTGACGCATGCCGGGCGGTCGGCACGCGTACATCCCCGCGCTGAAGGTCTGGCCCTGGCCGAGATCGATCAGCGAGCCCTCGAGGATCCAGACCTCCTCCCAGAAATCGTGGACGATCGTGTCCGAGGTCTCCGTGCCCGGTAGAATGCGCAGCAGCCGCGTGAGGTCGCCGCTCACGGGATCGCGGCTCAGGATCTTCTCGTCGATCCCCGTGCCACCCGCGCCCGCCGTGGGCGAGCCGGCGACGGGCCGCCAGGGCAGGTGCTCGGGTCGGAAGAACTCGAGCTCGGGCTTCGGCACCTTCAGCGCTGCTGCGGAAGCGCCAGCAGCTCCTGGACGAGCCTGCGGGCCTCCGGTGTGTCCCAGTCGCGCGGTCCCACCATGCGGCCGAGCAGACGGCCCTGGCGATCGACGAGGTACGCGCTCGGCGGTCCCCAGACGCCGTAGACCTTCCCGGCCACGTCCCCGCTCTCGTCGAGGAGTACGGGCGCGGTGTACCCGCGCTCCGCGACCGTGCGCTTCACGAGGACCGGGCTTTCACGAAAGGTGATCAGCCGCACCTCGAGCCCCTTCGTCTTGAACTCGCCGTAGATCTTGTTGACGGAAGGCAACTCCTTCCGGCAGTCCGTTCACCAGGTGGCCCAGAAGAAGAGGAGCACCACCTTCCCGCGCAGGTCGGCGAGCCGGACCGTCTGGCCCTGGAGGTCGGGCAGCGCGAACTCGGGCGCGGGCTTGGGCGGCTCGTACGCCTGCACGCCGAAGCCCGCGAAGTCCGGCGCCGCCGCGGCGCCCGCGGCAAGCGCGACGAGCGCCAGGGCGAGTGAGCCGGCGAGGAGGCGTCGAGTCCTCATGCGCCCGACGCCTTCAGCGCCGCGAGGATCTCCTCGGGATTCAGGAGATCGAGCGGGTTGTCCTGGACCTTCACGTACTTCACGACGCCGTTCCGGTCGACGATGAAGTAGGCGCGCTTGGCGTAACGGTAGATCGGGCTCTTCTCGTCCGTGACCATCGCGCCCCACGACGGAAGCATCTGCCGCCTGAAGTCGGAGAGGAGCGTGTGCTTGATCGGGTTGGCCTTCTTCCATGCCTCGAGCGTCGCCTGATGGTCGGCACTCACGCCCACGACCTGGGCGCCTGCGGCCTCGACCTGCGCGTTGAGCGCCTCGAGGCCGAGCAGTTCCTTGGTTCAGGTGCCGGTGAAGGCCTGGATGAAGGTGTACAGGACGACCGGGCCCCTGGCGGTGAGCTCGGAGAGCTTGACGGGCTTGCCGTCCGCCGAGGGCAGCGTGAACTCGGGGGCCTTCTGGCCGACCTCGAGCGCGCTCGCCGTGCCGGCCAGGACCGAGACGGAGAGCAGGGCCGCGAGCAGGCCGTGTGCGAGGGAACGCTTGGATCGCATGGGCGCCTCCTTGGGCTAACTACCCGATCAACGAGGAGCGCGGCCGCCCGGTTCCCACTCATCATCGCGTGCCGGTCAACTCCCGCCGCGCGAGCGCCGCGCCGGCGGCGAGCCCAGCGAGCTTCTGGTTGCACATGTAGCGGGGCGACCAGCCGAAGCCGCAGTCGGGGTTCACCGTGAGCTTCTCCGCGGGGCAGACCCGGAGGACCTCGCGGATGCGCCCCGCCACGTCCTCGGCCGTGTCCTGGGCGAACCCCTTGACGTCGACGACGCCCGCGCCGAGCTCGCGCCCCTCGCCGTACCGTTTCCAGAGGTCGAGCTCGGCCATCTCGCGGCTCGCGAACTCGAGGACGAACTGGTCGGCGCGCGCCTTCAAGACGCCGGGAAAGTAGGGCTCGTAGGTCCGCTGGAAGCGCGAGCGGCCGAAGCGGTTGCCGAAGCAGATGTGGAAGCCGAGCTTCGCGCTGATCCCCTCGGTCGCCAGGTTGAAGAGACGCGCCATCTCCTCGCCGGAGACGTTGCCACGCGCGGGCTCGTCGATCTGGATCAGCTCCGCACCCGCCGCGACGAGGCCGCGCAGCTCCGCGTTGATGACCTCGGCGAAGCGCTCGGCGACGTCCACGACGTCCTTGTAGACCTTGCCCGGGTGGATCCGCGAGCCGAAGGTGAGCGGCCCGGCGCACGTCGCCTTCGTGTGGCGTGCCGTGCGCCGCTTGAGGTACTCGAACTCGCGGACGATCCCGAGGCCGCCGGGCGGCGTCGCGATGCGCCCGACGGCCTCGTAGCGCGTCTGCTGATCGTAGCCCCACGGGCCGGCCTTGCGGCGCACGGGCAGGGGCTCGATCCCCTTGATGATCGCGTAGTAGGAGTCGACGTAGCCGTCGAGGCGCCGGACCTCACCGTCGGTGATGATGTCGACGCCGGCCCGCTCCATGTCGCGGATCGCGGTGTCGGCGGCGTCGTCGAACATCTCCTCGAGGTCGCCGTCGCCGAAGTCGCCCCGCTCGAGGGCACGGACGGAGGCGAACCACCAGCCGGGTTTTCCGTGGGAGCCGACGACGGCGCTCGGGATCAGGGGGAGCGTCATGGCCAGGATTCTCCTTGGTCGTGCGAGCCGCAGGACGTCGCGGGGCTGGGGCCCCGCCGTGCGAGGCGAGCGATCGAGCTACCCGGGGGTGTCATCGCGACGCGCCCCCAATTATGCGCAGCACGGCGCCGTCGCGCCAGGCGTCGTCGGGCGTGCCGGCGAAGATGATCTCGCCGCGCTCGATGACGTAGAGCCTGGTCGTGTACTCGGGAACGTGGTGGATGTTGGACTCGGCGATCAGGATCGAGTGGCCGAGCGTGGTGATCGCCGCGATGCCCTCGGCCACGCTC
>QHSZ01000337.1 GCA_003220595.1 Candidatus Rokuibacteriota bacterium
CCCCCGGCCCCAGCCAACGAATTCAAATACTTCGAGGGGGCTACTCTCCGCCTCGCAGGTTCAGTTGTCAGAAGTGACGAAACAGAGTTGGCAGAGTGGCCCGGTCAGATCCCCAGGTACGCCTTCCGCACGAGGTCGCTGCCGAGCAGGTCGCGGCTTCGTCCTTCGAGCGCGACCCGGCCGGTCTGGAGCACATAGCCGCGGGTCGCCAGGTCGAGCGCCGCGGGGACGTTCTGCTCGACGAGGAACATCGCGAGGCCCTCGGCTCTGTGCAGGCGCGCGAGCGCGTCCAGGATAGCGTCCACGAGCCGAGGCATGATGCCGAGGCTCGGCTCGTCGAGCATGAGGAACCGCGGGCGCGACATGAGGGCGCGGGCGATCGCGAGCATCTGCCCCTCGCCGCCCGAGAGGGTCCCCGCGCGCTGGCGGGCCCGCTCGCCGAGCACGGGGAAGAGCGTGTAGACGCGCTCGAGCATCTCCCGCCGGTGGGCCGCCTCCGCGTTGGTGAACGTGCCGAGCGTCAGGTTCTCGCCGACGGTCAGGCGGCTGAAGAGCCGCCGGCCCTCGGGGACGAGGACCACGCCCAGCCGCACGCGGTCGGGGGCCTCGAGCTCACCGAGGGGCCGGCCCGCGAAGCGGATCTCGCCGCTCCGGGGCGCGACGAGGCCCGCGATCGTCTTGAGCAGCGTGGTCTTGCCGGCGCCGTTCGCCCCGATCAGCGCGACGATCTCGCCCGGACGCACGTGGAGCGAGACGCCCTGGAGCGCCAGGACGCCGGCGCCGTACGCCACGTGCACGTCGCGCACGTCGAGCAGGGCGCCGTCAGCGTCCACGGTGGTGCTCCCCGAGGTAGGCCTTGATCACCTGCGCGTTCCGCGCGATCTCCGCCGGCGGGCCCTCGGCGATCTTCTCACCGTGGTCGAGGACGACGACCCGCTGGGAGAGCGGCATGACGACCTCCATGACGTGCTCGACGACGCAGAGCGCCAGCCCGAGCTCGGCGTGGATCCGCCGCACCAGGTCCACCGCGGCCGCCGTCTCCGCGGGCGTCAGCCCCGACATGGCCTCGTCGAGCAGGAGCAGACGCGGCTCGGTGGCGAGCGCCCGCGCGATCTCGAGCCGTTTCTTGTCGGCCAGAGTCAGGTTCGCCGCGAGCCCCTCCGCCTTCGGCGCGAGCCCGGTGAACTCGAGGAGACGCCCGGCGCGCGCGCGCGCCTCGCCGACGCGGTTCGTGCGCTTGAGCGCGCCGCAGACGACGTTCTCGAGCACCGTCATCCGACCGAAGGTGCGCACGAGCTGCCAGGTGCGCGCGATGCCGAGCCCGCAGACGCGCTCCGGGCGGGCGTGGGTGACGTCGGCGCCGGCGAAGACGATCCGTCCCGCGTCCGGGTGGAGGTAGCCCGTGAGGCAGTTGAAGAGCGTGGTCTTGCCGGCGCCGTTCGGCCCGATCAGCCCGACGATCTCGCCCGCGCCGATCGCGAGGGAGACGTCCTTGTTGGCGACGAGGCCGCCGAAGCGCTTCGTGACGGCGCTGAGCTCGAGGAGCGGCGGCACGCTCATTTGTAACGGGGGCCGCGTGGCCGGCGTGCACCGTGGGTGGCCTGAGACAGGCGCGCGTCGCTCACTGGACTACCCTCCCTCGAGCGAGAAAGTCAGCGGCTCGGGCCAGGTCGAGGGGAGACAGTCGAGTGGTGCGATCGCTGTTCGGGGAGAGCCTGCGTCGCTCGCTGCTCGACGGCCAGAATGAGACCCGCTCCCCCGAGCGAAACGACGAGAGGCCCAGACCGGCCACAGGATGACGCGCCACGTGCCCCAGCAGGCCAGAGCGCCAATCAGTGAGCGACCGGCCGGACCTCTCACCGCGCAGTGTCTCGCCGTCCCTGGAGGTGGCGCAATGAAATTCTCTGTCGGGATCGATTGGGCGACGCAGGCGCACGCCGTCTGCATCCTCGATCAGACGGGCCGCATCCACTGGCAGGGCTCGGTCCCGCACACGGCCCAAGGCCTCGCGGCGCTCCTCGCGCGCCTGCGCCGCGTCCGCCAGCGCGGGCCCCTCCGCGTGGCCCTCGAACGCCCCTCGGGCCTGCTCGTCGACACCCTCGTCGCCGCCGGCGTCGAGGTCGTGCCCATCCATCCGAACGCGCTGAAGGCCAGTCGGCCTCGGTACTCCGCCGCCGGCGGCAAGAGCGATCCCGGCGATGCCTTCATCCTCGCCGACTTGCTCCGCACGGATGGCCACCGCTTTCCCGCGCTGCGGCCGCCCTCGGATGACACCCGCGCCCTGCGGGCCCTCGTGCGCGGCCGCGACGCCCTCGTCGCCCAGCGCGTCGCCCTCGCCAATCAGCTGCGCGCGCTCCTCGAGCGCTTCTGGCCGGGCGCCGCGGGCATCTTCGCCGACGTCGACTCGCCGATCGCGCTGGCCTTCCTCACCCGGTATCCGACGCCTCATGCCGCCGCGCGCCTCGGTGCAAAACGCCTCGCTCAGTTCCTCGGCCAACACAGCTACTGTGGCCGGCGCCCCGTCCCCGAGCTGCTCGCCCGCCTGCGCCGCGTCCCGGTCAGCCAGGTGGGCGAGGCGGACGCCGAGGCCAGCGGCGACGTCGTCCGCGCCCTCGTCGCCGTCCTGAGCCCGCTCGTGGCCCAGCTCCAGCAGCTCTCCGCCGCCATCGAGGCCGCCCTCCCGCAGCATCCCGATGGCCCGCTCGTGCAGAGCCTGCCGCGCAGCGGCGCCGTCAACGCCGCGCAGATTCTCGCCGAGCTCGGCGACGATCGCGCGCGGTTTCCCACCGACAGCGCGCACGGGCCCGCGGCTGTCGCCATCAGCACGCGCTCCGCATCCTCGCCCGCGCGTGGGCCCGCATCCTCTGGCGCTGCTGGCAGGATCACGTCCCCTACCACGTCAGCCGGCATCGCGCCGCGCTGGCGCTCGCCGTCGCGTGACGGCGCGAGGGTTGACACAGGATGTCTC
>QHSZ01000335.1 GCA_003220595.1 Candidatus Rokuibacteriota bacterium
CTGCGCGTCCGGCTGTGGACGCCGATCATGACGTTCTGGAGCACCGTCAGCGTCGGAAAGAGCGCGAGGTTCTGGAACGTGCGGCCGATACCCAGCCCCGCGATGCGATGCGGCGCCAGCGCCAGGAGCGGGCGGCCCTCGAAGAGGATGTCGCCGCGATCCGGCGTGTAGAGCCGCGAGAGACAGTTGAAGAGCGTGGTCTTGCCCGCGCCGTTGGGGCCGATGAGCCCCACGATCTGGCCCACGGCGACGTCGAACGAGACGGAGTCGAGGGCGACGATGCCCCCGAAGCGCAGCGTGAGGTCGCGCACGCTCAGGATCGGCAACGTCAGGCGGGGGTGAAGCGCGGGATGCTAACGTCGGCGCTCACGTCCTCGAAGGTGACTCGCACCGGCATGCCGATCCTGAGCGTCGCGGGCTCGCCGCCGACGAGGTTGGTGAGGACCTGCACACCCTCCTCGAGCTCGACGTACGCGAGGACGTACGGGAGCTCGTCCCTGAAGCCGCGGGCCTGCGTCCGGTAGGTCACCGTGAAGGCGTAGACGGTCCCCCGCCCGGCGCTCGGCAGCCACTCGAGGTCGTCGCTCCAGCAGGCCGCGCAGATCCCGCGCGGGTAGTGCTGGCGCGCGCCGCAGGCGCGGCAGCGCTGGACCAGGAACTGATGCCGCTTGCACCCCTCCCAGAAGGGGCGCGACTCGGCGGTGATCTCGGGCAGCGGCTTCGCGTACTCGGCCACGGCTAGGCCCGCCCCAGAACGAGCGTGGCGCCCGAGTGGCGCGTGCCGAGCGTGCCGCCCGTGCCGTGCACGAGCGCGGTCCGGCAGTCCTTCACCTGGCGCTCGCCGCACTCGCCGCGCAGCTGCTTCACCGCCTCGACGACGAGGAAGATCCCGCGCATGCCCGGATGGTTCGACGAGAGCCCGCCGCCGTCGGTGTTGATGGGCAGCTCGCCGCCGAGCCCGAGCCGTCCGCCCGAGACGAACGCGCCGCCCTCGCCCTTCTTGCAGAAGCCCAGGTCCTCGAGCGTCATGAGGACCGTGATCGTGAACGAGTCGTAGATCATCGCCATGTCGATCTCGTCGTGCGAGACGGAAGCCTCCGCGAGGGCCCGCGGGCCCGTCTGCGCGGCCGCGGTCGTGAGGTAGTCGCGGTGGCCGGCCTGGGCGTGCGCGACGGCCTCGGCGCTGCCGAGGATCCGCACCGGCGGCTTCCTGAGGTCGCGCGCCACGTCCGGGTGCACGACGACGACGGCGCCGCCCCCGTCGGTGATGACGCAGCAGTCGAGCAGGTGGAGCGGCGACGAGATCATCGGCGATTTCAGGACGTCCTCCACCGTGATCGGCTCCCGGTAGAGGGCCAGGGGGTTGAGGCCGGCGTGCCGGCGGCACGCGACGGCGACCTCGGCAAGCTGGGCCGACGTCGTCCCGTAGACGTGCATGTGGCGCCCCGCCACGAGCGCATAGAGGCCGACCGTCGAGATGCCGTAGAGGCCCTCGAACTGGTCCACGTACTCGCCGGCGATCCGCTCGCGCGTGCCGACGGCGATCCCCGAGGAGCGCGACGTGGAGCCGTACGTGATGAGCGCGACACGGCAGCGCCCCTCGGCGATCGCGGCCGCGGCGTGGTTCACGTGCGCGACGAACGACGAGCCGCCGATGGTCGTGCCGTCCACGTACCGCGGTGTGAGATTCAGGTAGTCCACGGTCGCGAGCGGGCCCACGCCGGGGTTGCCGGCGACCGTGAAGTAGCCGTCCACGTCCTGCGGCGAGAGCCCCGCGTCGGCGAGCGCCGCGCGCGCCGAGAGCGCCTGGATCTCGAGCACGCTCTTCGCCGTCTTGCGCTCCGGGAACTCGTGCACGCCCGCGATCAGCGCATCCGGCATCCGGGCGTATCCTCCTCCGCGAAGGTCATGAGCGCTTGCGCTTGGCGCGGGCGTGGCTGGCGAGCCCGCGCTCCCAGAGGTACTCCTTCTCGCCCATGCGCTTGCCGACCCAGCGGCCGAGGACGAAGAAGGCGTCGCTCAGGCGGTTGACGTACCGGAGGGCCCACGCGTTGATCGGCTCGACGCGCGAGAGCGCGAGGACGTCGCGCTCGGCGCGGCGGCAGACGGTGCGCGCCTGATGGAGGAAGGCGTTGAGCCGGCCGCCGCCGGGGAGCGTGAACGACTTGAGCGGCTCGAGGTCCTTCTGGCAGCGGTCCATGAGCCGCTCGAGCGCCGACACCTGCTCCTCGCCGACCTTGAACATGCCCTCGTACTCCGCCTGCGGTGGCGTCGCCAGCTCGCTGCCGAGGTCGAATAGCTCGTTCTGGATCCGTCGCAGCGTCTCGTCGAGCCAGCGGTGGTGCGCGCCGTCGGCCAGGCGCTCCTCGTTGAAGGTGCGGACGATCCCGACGATGGCGTTCAGCTCGTCGATCGTGCCGTAGGCCGCGATGCGCGGCGAGTCCTTGGGGACCCGCTGGCCGCCGACGAGGGCCGTCTCGCCCTTGTCGCCCGTGCGCGTGTAGACGCGGGTGATGCTGATCGTCATGGGCCCCCCTGCGGTATTCTACTCGACGTGAAGAACCGCGCGCGCGCCGTCCTGGCCGCAGCCTCCGCCATCCACTTCGTCCACGACGGCTTCTCGGACATCCTCTACGTGCTCCTGCCGCTCTGGGCCCAGGAGTTCCGGCTCGGCTACGCGCAGGTCGGGCTGATCCGCACCGTCTACTCCGGCGCCATGGCCGCGTTCCAGCTGCCGGCGGGGCTGCTCGCCGAGCGCTGGGGCGAGCGGCCGCTGCTCGTCGCCGGCACCGCGGCGACCGCGTGCGGTTTCGTCGCCGCGGGCGCGTGGGCCGGCAGCTTCGCGTCGCTGCTGCTGCTCCTGCTCTTCGCGGGCCTGGGCTCCGGGGTCCAGCATCCGCTCTCGTCCTCCCTCGTCTCCAAGGCGTACGAGACGGGCGCTCGGCGGACCGCGCTCGGCACGTACAACTTCGCGGGCGACCTGGGCAAGGTCGCCGTGCCCGCGGCCGTCGCGTTCGTCGCGACGCTCGTCGGGTGGCGCGCGGCCGCCGCCGGCTACGGCGTCCTCGGGCTCGCCGCCGCGGTCGCGATCCTCGCGATCCTCGTGCGGCTCGGCGAAGGCGCCGCCGCGGACGACGCGGCCCGCGAGGCGGCCCGCGCCCAGCGCGGCTGGGGAATCCGGGACGCACGGGGCTTCCAGGCGCTCTCGGCCGTCGGCATGATCGACAACGCGACGCGCACCGGGCTGCTCACCTTCCTCCCCTTCGCGCTGATCGCGAAGGGCCTGACGGTGGC
>QHSZ01000141.1 GCA_003220595.1 Candidatus Rokuibacteriota bacterium
ACGCGGACCCGCCTCGCAATCGCTACGCGATTCTGGCGCTCATCGTCGTCGCGCAGACGGTCGCGAACATCGGGCCGCTCGGTATTCCCGCCATCGCCTCGCTCATCCGACAGGACCTCGGCCTCACCCTCACGCAGGCGGGGTCGTTCCTGTCCGCCTACTACATCGGCCCGGTCGCGATGTCGCTCTTCGCCGGCATGCTGGCCGATCGGTGGGGGACCGCGAAGACGCTCGTCCTCGGCCAGGCGCTGATCGCCGTGGGGCTCGTCGCCGCGAGCGCCGCCGGCTCGTACGCGACGCTGATCACGCTGATGGTCGTGGCGGGCGTGGGCTACGGCACGCTCAACCCGGCGTCCACGACCGCCGCGATGTCGTGGTTCCCGCCCCGCCAGCGCGCGACGGT
>QHSZ01000142.1 GCA_003220595.1 Candidatus Rokuibacteriota bacterium
ACCGCGACCCGCCCGACACGGCGCCGGCGCGGCCCACCCCCGGCGAGCGCGGCCCCGTCGCCGCCGTCCTCCGGAACCGCGACCTCTGGCTCGTCTCGGCCGCCACCCTCGTCTTCGCGGCCATGCAGACGGTCTGGATGGCGTTCCTCACGCTCTACCTCCAGGGCATCGTCGGGCTCACCCTCCTCGCCGCGAGCCGCTATCTGGCACTCGCGCAGGGAGGTGGCGCGCTCGGGCGAATCGCGTTCGGGCTCCTGTCGGACCGCGCGTTCGGCGGCCGCCGGCGCGCGCCCCTCCTGATCGCGGGCTGCGGCTCGGCGCTCTGCTCGCTCGCCCTCGCCCTCACGGGCCCAGGCAGCCAGGCGCTCTGGCTCGCGCCGCTCGCGCTCGTCTTCGGCTTCGTCGGGATCGGCTGGAACGGCGTCCAGCACACGCTCATGGCCGAGCTGGCCGGCCCGCGCTCGGCGGGCACCGCGGTCGGGTTGGGGCTCGCCCTCTCCTCCCTCGGGGTCACGCTCGGCCCGCCGGTCTTCGGCGCCTTCGTCGAGTGGGCGGGCGGCTACCGCGGGCCGTGGATCGGCCTCGCGGTCGTGATGGCGGGCGGGCTCGTCCTGTTAGGGCTGGTGCGGGAGCGGCCGCCCGTCTGACGCGCGCAGCTCGACCACCCGCGTCGGGTACGGCATCTCGATCCCCTCGGCGCGAAGGCGGCGCAGGATGCGCTTCCGGAGCTCGTGCTGGACGACGTACTGGTCGACGAACGAGGCGACCTGGCAGATGAGCGAGAAGTCGAGCGAGGACTCGCCGAAGCCCGGGATCAGGCGCGCGAACGGCGTCGGCTCGGCGAGGAGTCCCGGCACCTCGGCCGCCGCGCGGCCGGCCTCCTCCACGAGCACGCGCTCGACCGTGTCCGGATCGCTCGCGTAGCTCACCTTCACGGGGATCTCGAGCGACATGCGCGGCTCGGGCATGTCGTAGTTGACGACGACCGACTCGGCCACGCGCTTGTTCGGCACGACGACGATCGTGTTCTGGAGCATGCGGACGCGGGTCGAGCGCCAGCCGATGTCGACCACGTGGCCCTCGATCGAGTCCGCGATCCTCACGTAGTCGCCGACGCGGATCGGCTGATCGGCGAGGAGGTGCATGCCGGCGAAGAGGTTGGCGAGCGAGTCCTGGAGCGCCAGCGCCACGGCGAGGCCGCCGACCCCGAGGGCCGTGAGGATCGGCGTGACGTGGATGCCGAGGACGCTCAGCAGGACGAGCACGCCGACGACGATCACCGTCACGCGTGCGGCGGTTTGCGCGAGGCCCGTGACGGGGCCGCCGAGGGCCCGCCGCTCGCTCGCGAGCCCGATGAAGGCCGTGACGATGCCGGCGGCGGTCAGCGTGACCGACAGGATGAGGGCGACCTGGAAAGCCAGCTCGAGCTGGGCGGTGAGGCGCCGGGGGAGCTCCGAGGCCTCGAGCGCGACGTAGAGCGCGAGCACGGCGCCCCAGAGGAGCGACGGGGTGTGGACCGCCTTCAGGAAGGCGGCGAGCGAGTCGGGCGCGCGCATGCGACGCCGGAGCACGCGCTCGAGCACCGTCCGGGCGACGAGCGCCACCAGCAGCGTCGCGGCGAACGCGAAGGCGGGCCAGACGAGATACCACATGGCGTTCATGCTATCGTAGTCCGCGTCCATGAGTCAGCGCCGACTCTTCTACGGCTGGACCGTCCTCGCCGCCGCCGCCACCATCGTCGCGATCGGGCAAGGGGCCCTCCTCTCGTTCGGCGTCTTCCTGAAACCGCTCGAGGAGTCGATGCGCTGGAACCGCAGCGACATCTCGATGGTCGCGCTCCTCAACTGGCTCGCGATGGGCGCCGGCTCCTTCGTCTGGGGCGCGCTCTCGGACCGGCTGGGCGGTCGCGTCGTCGCGGTGGCCGGCGGCCTCCTCATGGGCCTCGGCTTCGTCGTCTCGAGCCAGGCGACCGAGCTCTGGCAGCTCGACGTGACGTTCGGGCTCGCGGTCGGCTTCGCGGCGGGCGCGTTCCTGACGCCCCTGTCCGCCACGGCGACGAAGTGGTTCACCGCCAGCCGCGGCCTCGCGGTGGGCGTCGTCTCCGCGGGGAGCGGCCTCGGGCTGCTCCTCTTCTCGCCGCTCGCGCGCTGGCTCACGAATACCTGGGACTGGCGGATCGCCATGCTGGTGCTCGGCGACCTCGCGTGGCTCGTGGTCATCCCGGCGGCGCTCCTGATCCGGAACGCGCCGTCCGAGATGGGCGCCGTCGCCCTCGGCGGCGGCGCCGCCCCGCAGCGCGAGTACTCGACCGCGCAGGTCCTCCGCACGCCGCAATTCTGGGCGATCGCGCTCACGCACCTCGCCTGCTGCGCCACGCACGCGGGACCGATCTTCCACATGGTGACCCACGCGATCGACCAGGGGGTCCTCCCCATGGTGGCCGCCACGGCCCTCGGCGTGTCGGGACTCTCGTCGATCGCGGGGCGGATCGGCTGCGGCGTCCTCGCCGACCGCTTCGGCGCCAAGCGGACGCTGGTCGCGGGCCTGGCGCTCCAGGCCGTGATGGTCTTCTCCTACCTCTTCACGCGCCACGCGGGGGACTTCTACGCGGTCGCGATCGTGTTCGGCGTCGCCTACGGCGGCGTGATGCCGCTCTACGCCCTCGTGACGCGCGAGTACTTCGGCGAGAAGGTCATGGGCACCGCGTACGGCGCGGTCTTCTTCATCTCCACGCTCGGGATGGGGCTCGGCTCCTGGGCCGGCGGCTTCATCCACGACCACCTCGGAACCTACGGCTGGCTCTACGGCGGCTCGGCCGCGATCGGCGCGGCGGCGACGCTCATGGCCTTCAGCTTCCGCTCGCCGCGCCTCATGGCGCAGGGCGCTACCAGCAGTTGACACCTCCGCACCATAAGTGCTACAAATTCCCAGCTTTTTCGGAGGTTAGCCCACGCTCGGTGAGTCGGACAAGGTCATCTACCGCGAGCAATGCCGCTCCAGGCATAGTGCCCGTTGTGACTGATCAAGGAGGATCACGCATGGACGCGAACGGGATGAACCGCAGGCAGTTCCTGAGGGTCTCCGGTGCCACCGCGGCCGCCGCGACGGCGGGCATCGAGGGCATCTTGGAGGCGCGTCGGGCGCCGGCCTGGGCCCAGGGCACGAAGCTCCACTGGGTGCGCTGGGTGGACTTCATCCCCGAGTCCGACGTCGAGCTGAAGCGACAGATGGGCGAGGCGTCCAAGGCCCTCGGCGCCGAGGTCGTGCTCGAGACGATCAACGCCAACGACCTGCAGCCGCGCATCACCGCCGCCATCCAGTCGAACTCGGGCGCCGACATCTTCATCATGCAGTACAACTGGTGCCACCTCTATCAGAGCGCCCTGGCGGACGTGACCGACATCGCCACCGAGGTCGCCAAGGCCGAGGGCGGCTTCTACGAGATCTACCCGCCGTCGGCCCAGGTGAACGGCCGGTGGCTGGCCGTCCCGCACTCGGTGGTCGGCAACGCCGTCGCGTACCGGCGGTCCTGGCTGAAGGAGGCGGGCGCCACCCAGTACCCGAAGACCTGGGACGAGGCGCGCAAGCTCTTCGCCGTCATGAAGCAGAAGGGGAAGCCCTACGGCCAGACGCTCGGCCACACCTTCGGCGACGCCCCGGTGTTCACCTACACCATGCTGTGGGCCTTCGGCGGGGCGGAGACCGACAAGTCCGGCAAGAGGGTCGTGCTCAACGGCAAGGGCGCCGTCGACTCGGTGAAGTTCATGCAGGCGTTCTGGAGGGAGTGCTGCGACGAGGGGGGGCTCGCCTGGGACGACACCAACAACAACCGGGCGTTCCACGCCGGGGAGATCGGCGCGACCCTCAACGGCGCGTCGATCTACATCGTCGCCAAGCGCAAGAAAGACGCGATCAAGGACGAGAAGGGCGAGCCGATGTGGCAGGACATCGACCACGCGCCGCTCCCCGCCGGCCCGGCGGGCGCCTTCCTGCTCTTCCTGAACCACTCCCACGCCATCATGAAGTACTCGAAAAATCAGAAGCTCGCCAAGGACTTCCTCCGCTGGCTCCACAAGAAGGAGAACTTCGAGAAGTGGTTCCAGACCCAGGAGGGCTACAGCGTCGGCGCCACCAAGGCCTGGGAGAACAACCCGATGTGGGGCAAGCTCGACGAGCCGCTCAAGATGTTCCGCACCGCCGCGCGCAACACGCGCCTGTTCGGGTACGCGGGGCCGTCCACCGCGAAGGCCACCGAGGCGTTCACGAAGTACATCATCACCGACATGTACGCCAAGGCCGTCCAGGGCATGAGCGCCGAGGACGCGGTCAAGTGGGCGGAGGGCGAGCTGAAGAAGATCTACGAAGGCTGAGCGAGCTCACGGGGAGGGCGACCATGAAGCGTCGCATATTTCTGAGGACCGCGGGCGTGGCAGGCATCCTGGCGGCGGGCCGAGCGCCGGCATTCGCGCAGGGCACGAGGCTCAACATCCTGCGCTGGGTGGACTTCATCCCCGCGTGCGACGTGGAGCTCAAGCGCCAGGCCCCTGAGGCGTCCAAGGCGCTCGGCGCCGAGGTCGTCTTCGAGTTCATCAATGCCAACGACCTCCAGCCGCGCATCACCGCCGCCATCCAGTCGCGCTCGGGGCCCGACATCATCCACATGCTGCACAACTGGCCCCACCTCTACGAGAACGGTCTCGTCGAGGTCAACGACTTGGCGGAGTGGCAGGCCAAGGATCAGGGGGGCTTCTACGCGCAATCCGAAGCCTACGTGAGGGTGGGCGGGCGCTTCATGGCCCTGCCCCACAGCATCGTTCCCGGGCTCATCGCGTATCGGAAGTCGTGGCTCACCGAGGTCGGCGCCACGACGTTTCCCAAGACCTACGGCCAGACGCTGGGCCACACCTTCGGCGATGCGCCGGCCTGGGCCTATCCGCTTCTCTGGAACTTCGGCGGCATGGAGACCGACAAGAACGGCAAGACGGCGCTCGACGGCAAGGGCGCGCTGGAGGCCGTCAAGTTCATGACCGCATTCTGGAAGGACGCGTGCGACGAGGGCGGGCTGGCCTGGGACGATACCAACAACAACCGCGCCTTCCTCGGCGGCGAAATCAGCGCCACGCTGAACGGGGCATCCATCTACATCGCCGCCAAGCGCGGGCAGGACAAGATCAAGGACGAGAAGGGCGAGCCGATGGTGCGCGACATCCAGCACGCCCGACTCCCGGCGGGGCCGGCCGGCTCCTGGAGCTACCACACCGCCTTCTCCCACGGCGTGATGAAGTACGGCAAGAACCCCAAGCTCGCCAAGGATTTCCTCAAGTGGTTCCACGGCAAGGAGCAGTTCTCGAGGTGGTTCGAGGTCGCGGAGGGGTTCTCTGTCGGCGCCACGAAGCAGTGGGAGCGGCATCCGCTCTGGACGACGATCGATGAACCGATGAAGGGGTTCCGCACTGCGCCCGACAACTCGCGGGTGATCGGGTATGCGGGGCCACCGTCGGCCAAGGCCACCGAGGTGTACTCCAAGTACGTGATCGTGGACATGTTCGCCAAGGGCGCGCAGGGCACGAAGGCCGAGGACGCGGTCAAGTGGGCGGCGGGCGAGCTCTATAAGATTTACGGATGACGATGTGAAGAAGACGATCGCGGGGGGCGCGGGCAGCGCGGCTGGATTCGAGGTCGCCCTGCCCCATCCCCGCACCTCGCAGCCGGCGCCGGCCCTCACCCGTTTCCTCGAGAACGAGGGCCTGCTGGCGGCCGTCCTGCTCGCGCCGACCGTCCTGCTGCTCTCACTCTTCATCGCCTATCCGTTCGTGATGGGCGTGTGGCTCTCGCTCTCGAGCACGAGCGTCGGCAACCCGGGCGAGTTCGTCGGGCTCCGCAACTTCGTCAAGGCCTGGAACGACAGCATCTTCCGGACGGCGTTCGGGAACACGTTCTTCTACACGTTCTGGGCGACGGTCTTCAAGCTGGTGCTCGGCATGTGGCTCGCGCTCCTGCTGAACCGGCACTTCCGCGGCAAGCGTCTGGTGCGGGCGTCCATGCTCCTGCCCTTCATCGTCCCCACCGTGCTCTCGACCTTCGCCTGGCGCTGGATGTTCGACCCGACCTTCAGCGTGCTGAACTGGCTTCTCTACCAGGGCGGGCTCATCACCACGAAGCTCCCCTTCCTCTCGGACGGGACCTACGGCCTCTGGTGCGCGATCGTCGTCAACACGTGGCGCGGCATGCCCTTCTTCGCGATCACGCTCCTGGCCGGGCTCCAGACGATCAGCCCGGATCTCCACGAGG
The DNA here is from genome assembly GCA_003220595.1 of Candidatus Rokuibacteriota bacterium. Classification (GTDB taxonomy): domain Bacteria; phylum Methylomirabilota; class Methylomirabilia; order Rokubacteriales; family CSP1-6; genus AR19. Next base: position 6,292 of record QHSZ01000142.1, read on the forward strand.
CGGCGTCGCTCGACGGCGCCAACGGCTGGCATCGCTTCTGGCACGTGACGTGGCCGCTCCTGAAGCCGGTCACGCTGGTCGTGGTGGTCTTCTCGGTCATCCAGACCTTCTCCGACTTCCAGCTGATCTACGTCCTCACCGGCGGCGGCCCGGCGAACGCCACGCACCTGCTGGCGACGTACGCCTACCAGATCGGCGTAGCCACGGGTCTGCTCGGCGAGGGCGCGGCGATCTCCCTGTTCATGCTCCCGGTGCTCTTCGTCGTGGTCTGGGTCCAGCTCCGCTACCTCCGGCGTCTGGAGGGTGCGTAGCGCATGGTCATCGAGAAGCGCTGGAAGACGTGGGTGTTCTTCTACATCCCGCTCGCCGTCTTCGTCGTGGGCACGCTCTTCCCGTTCTACTGGATGCTGATCACCGCGATCCGGCCGGACGCCGAGCTCTACCGCTCCTGGCGCGCGGCCACCAACACGCCCTTCTGGACGCTCCAGCCGACGCTCGAGCACTTCCGCGATCTCATGGCGAAGACGACGTTCCCGCGCTGGCTCTGGAACACCTTCTTCATCGCGGTGGCCTCGACGCTGATCTCGCTCTTCTGCGGGCTCCTGGCGGGGTACGCCCTGGCCCGGCTCCGCTTCCCGATGGCGGGGACGCTCGGCACGTCCATCTTCGTCACGTACCTGGTGCCGCCGACGCTCCTGTTCATCCCGCTCGCCGACATCATCCGGAACTTCCAGCTCGGCAACACGCCCTGGGCGCTGATCCTCACGTACCCCACGTTCCTCATCCCGTTCTGCACGTGGCTCCTCATGGGGTACTTCAAGACGATCCCCAAGGAGCTGGAGGAGTGCGCGCGCATCGACGGGGCGACGCGCTTCGGCGCGATGACGCGGATCATCTTCCCGATCGCGGTCCCGGGCATCCTGTCGGCCGGGATCTTCGCGTTCACGCTGTCCTGGAACGAGTTCATCTACGCGCTCGTCTTCCTCTCGTCGCCGGAGCGGAAGACCGTGCCCGTCGGCGTCGTCTCCGAGCTGATCCGCGGCGACATCTATTTCTGGGGACAGCTGATGGCGGGCGCGCTGCTCGGCTCGATCCCCGTCGCGCTCGTCTACTCCTTTTTCGTCGAGTACTACGTCACGGGTCTCACGGGATCCGTGAAGGGCTGACGTCCAGCGCCCGGAGCTCCCGACTCCGGGGAACCCATTGAGGGGGACACGACCATGGCCCAGGTGATGATGAAGGACCTGAACAAGAAGTATGACGAGGTGCACGCCGTCAAGGACGTGAACCTCCACATCCGCGACAAGGAGTTCGTCGTGCTCGTCGGCCCGTCGGGGTGCGGCAAGTCGACGACGCTCCGGATGGTGGCGGGGCTCGAGGAGATCACCTCCGGCGAGATCACCATCGGCGACCGGATCGTGAACGACCTGCCGCCGAAGGACCGCGACATCGCCATGGTCTTCCAGAACTACGCCCTCTACCCGCACATGACGGTCTACGACAACATGGCGTTCGGGCTGAAGATGCGGAAGTTCCCGAAGCCCGAGATCCAGAAGCGCGTGCAGGACGCGGCCGAGATCCTCGGCATCCAGGAGCTGCTCAAGCGCAAGCCGCGCCAGCTCTCGGGCGGCCAGCGCCAGCGCGTCGCCGTCGGGCGCGCGATCGTCCGCCACCCGCAGGTGTTCCTGTTCGACGAACCGCTCTCGAACCTGGACGCCAAGCTCCGCGTCCAGATGCGCGTCGAACTGAAGCGCCTGCACGACCGGCTCGAGACGACCGCGGTCTACGTCACGCACGACCAGGTCGAAGCCATGACGCTCGGCGACCGCGTGGTCGTCATGAAGGACGGCTGGATCCAGCAGGTCGGTGAGCCCCTCGACCTCTACTCGCGGCCGGCGAACAAGTTCGTGGCGGGGTTCATCGGCTCGCCCGCGATGAACTTCATCGACGTGAGCCTGAGCGACGCGGGCGGGCTCTGGGCCGAGGGCCAGGGGCTCCGCGTGAAGGTGGCGCCGGCCCACGCGACGCGGCTCTCGGCCTACAAGGGCCAGAAGGTGACGCTCGGCCTCCGGCCCGAGGACCTGCGCGTCGCGTCGGGCGGCGACCCGGCCGAGTACACCATCGACGCCGTCGTGGACGTCGTCGAGCCCCTCGGCTCCGAGATCCTGCTCGACCTGCGCGCCGGACAGACCACGCTGGTCGCCCGGGTCGAGCCCGCGGTGCGCGCGAAGGTGCACGAGACAATCAAGTTCGCGCTCGTGCCCGACCGCGCGCGCTTCTTCGACACGAAGACCGAGCTCGCGATCTGACGCGGGCGCCGGGCGGCTCGGCACGCCGGCGCCGACAGGTCGCCGTCGCCTACGCGCTGATGGCGCCGGCGGGGGCGCTCGTGCTGGGGATCCTCGCGTACCCGGTCGCCTGGGAGATCTGGGCGAGCCTCACCGACTTCTCGAGCCGCGCCGAGGGGGGCCCCGTGTTCGTCGGGCTCGCGAACTACGGGCGGCTCCTCGGCGACACCTGGTTCTGGAAGGCGCTGGCGACCACGCTCGGCTACCTCGCGGTGACGACGACGGCGAAGCTCGTCCTCGGCGTCGGCATGGCCCTGCTGCTCGCGCGGCCCTCGCGGCTCCGCGCGCTCGTCTTCCTCGCGGTCTTCCTGCCCTGGGCCTACCCGGGCGGGATCACGGTGATCGCCTGGTACTGGATGCTGAACCCGCCCCTCATCACGAGCTACAGCGTCTTCATGGGCAACGTGAAGCACGCGGTGGACGGCGTCCTCGGAGCGGGCGCCTGGGCGTTCCTGAGCGTGATGCTTTTCAACGTGTGGCGGGGCGGCTCCTTCACGGCCGTCTTCCTGCTGGCGGGGCTCAACGCGATCCCGACGGAGCTCTTCGAGTATGCCCGACTCGAGAGCCGGAGCGCCTGGCAGCGCTTCCGCGCGGTGACGCTGCCGCTCCTCGCCCCGTACATGGCGCTCGCCGTCTTCTTGTCGTTCACGACGGCCTTCGCCGACCTCGGCAACGTCTGGATGCTCACCGGCGGGCGCATCATCTTCCCGGTGGTCGGCACCTACGCCTACTGGCTCGCGGTCAAGAGCGGCCAGCTCGCCGAGGCCGCCACATGGACGCTCGCGCTCGTCCCCCTGCTCGCGCTGGGGCTGGTCGTCCTCTTCCGCTGGTTCGATCCGCACGAGGAGACGCCGGCGTGAGCGCCCGGCGTCTCCGCCACGGCGCGCTGCTCCTGCTCGCCGCCGTCTACAGCCTCTTCCCCATCTATTTCATCACGGTGCAGTCGCTGAAGACGCCGCACGAGGACGTGTTCGGCAGCCCGCTCTGGCTCGCCGACCCGGACTTCGAGAACTACACCGCCCTCTTCGAGGGCGCCGAGGCGCGCGTGCGCGGGTTCGTCATCATCCCGCGCGTGCCCTTCCTCGCATGGCTCGCGAACTCCGCGCTCGTGCTCGTGGGGAGCCTCGCGCTCACGCTGGGCGCCGCCGTGCCGGCGGCGTACGCCCTCGGCCGGCTCCGTCCTCCGGGCTGGCGCGCGTGTCGGCGGGTCCTCTTCGCGAGCTACGCGGTGCCGCAGACGATCCTCTTCATCCCCCTTTACCAGGTGATCGTGCGCCTCGGGCTCGACGACAGCCACGCGGCGCTCGTCCTGATCTACTCGATGATGGCGCTCCCGTTCTGCGTCTGGATCCTCTCGGCGTATTACCGGCATCTCCCGCGCGAGATCGAGGAGTCGGCGCTCGTCGAGGGCGCCACGCCGGTCCGGGCGTTCCTGCGCGTCGTGCTGCCGATGAGCCGCAACGTGCTCGTCGCGGCGGCGCTCTTCACGCTGGGGACGGTCGGCAACGACTTCATGCTCGCGTCGATCTTCCTGCTCGACCCCGAGAAGCAGACGGTCGCTGCCGGCCTCGGCGTCATGGACGTAAGCCTCGAGGAGTTGGTGGCGGTGGCGGGCGTGAACCTCGCGGCGATCCCGGTGGTCGCCGTCTGCGCGCTCTTCGCGCGGACCTACGTCCGCGGCCTGACGGCCGCGATGCTGGAGGGCGCCTAGCCGCCGCTCGGTCCCGGAATCCCCGTCGCGGTTCTCGTCCTCGCGGGCCGGTAGCTAGAAGAACAGGTAGTAGACGCTGATCGAGATGGTGTCGAGGCTCCTGGAACGCGGCAAGAGCCCGTCGGCGGTACGGTCGGGCCGCGAGTACCGCACCTGGAACGCCCTCTCGTCGGCGGCGTCACGGCGGTACTCGAGCCGACCCACGAGGCCCTTCCAGATCTTGTACTGAATGGTCGCCGTCGTCGACCAGAGATCCAACGCGGAGCCGAACCCGGTACGCGCACCGTCGGCGTCCCGGAAGAACTCCTGGCGCAGCGAGGTCCGGAGCTTGTCGGTCCAGTCGTACGCCGCGTGGGCCGCCCAGCCCCACCAGGTGGCGTCGGTGTTTTGACGCGTACCGAGACTCGCGAGGAACGCGTCCTTGTCCTCGCGGCCGTAGTCCACGTTGAGTGCCAGCGTCCAGCTCTTGAAGCCGGTGTAGCCGAGAACCCAGTCCAGGACGTAGCGCTGGTGGCTGTCGTTGTCGATCTGTTCGGGCCCGACGATCCAGTTGAGGCTGGCCGCGAGATCCTTGAGCGGCGTGAAGGCGAACTGGCCGGTGTAGCTCGGCCGGCCGTTGACGTTCTTGGCGTCGTCCCAGCCCAGCACGGCTCCGGCCGTGACGCTCAACCATTCGGTGAGCGTGTAGGAGAGCAGGCCACCGGTGTGCGCCAGCGGGGTGGCCAGGGAGAAGAGGTAGCCTCGGGAGAAGTTCAGGTTGTTGGGAGACTCGACCACCTCGTAGCCGAGCAGCGAGACGAACTTGCCGCCCTTGACGGTGAGGCCGCTGCCGAGCGGCACCAGGCCCGACACGTACGCTTCCTGCAGGTCGAACTTCGCCGTGTTGCGGAACGGGGACGCGTCGTCCTCGTCGCGGAAGATACCGATGGAGTGGTTCTTCTGGGAGTCGATACCGGCCGTCAGCACCAGGCCGTAGCCGAAGGGGTACCGCTCCGACGGGTCCTTCTTGAGGCTCCACTCGGCGACGTTGAAAGTGTAGCCCTCGTGGTCATCGTAGACCCGCAGCTCGTTGACCCCGCCCCGTCCGGACCCGGTCAGGTTGAACGTGGCGCTGTTCTCGATGTAGGAGAAGAGCGTGTGCTCCTCCCAGAAGGCCGGCGCCTGGGCTGAGGCGGGCGCAGTGGCCGCCCCCGGGCACACGACGAGGCCGAGCGCGAGAAGACTCCACGACGAGCGTGTCATCGATAACTCGTAACACGGATCACCGAGGAATATCAGCGTTCTGTGGCCTCCGCACGGGCGCTACACTGGGCCGCGTGAGCGTCGTACGGCCCGGTCGGGAGAGGGCGATCGACTGGCGGTCCCACGGGTGGGCCATCGCGCTCGTCGCGCTCACGACCGGCGCGGCGTGGCTCATGTTCTCGTTCTTCGAGCTGGCGGACCTCATCATGATGTATCTCCTCGGCATCGTCGTGGTGGCGATGCGGCACGGCCGTGGCCCGTCGCTGCTCGCGTCAGTCCTGAGCGTCGCCGCCCTCGATTTCTTCTTCGTTCCGCCGTACTTCACGTTCGCCGTCTCGGACGCCCGGCACCTCTTCACGTTCGCCGTGATGCTGGTCGTTGGATTCGTGATCAGCAGCCTGACCGTCCGGATCCAGGCGCAGGCGGCCGCCGCCCGAAGCCGGGAGGCACGGACGGCGGCGCTCTACGCGATGAGCCGGGAGCTGGCGAGCACGCGCGGCGTGGACGAGCTGCTCACGATCGCGCTACGCCACGTCAGCGAGGTCTTCAAGAGCCAGGTGGTCGTGCTCCTGCCCGGCCCCGACCGGAGCCTCACGGCCTGGAACGGCGGGCAGTTCCAGCTCGACGCCAGCGAGCTGGGCGTCGCCCGCTGGGTCTACGAGCACCGTCAGCCCGCCGGCCTCGGCACCGCGACGCTGCCCGGCGCCTCGGCGCTCCACCTGCCGCTGATCGCGCCGCGCGGGCCGGTGGGCGTGCTGGGCGTGCGCCCCGCCGACCGTCACGCGCTCGACGCTCCGGAGCAGCTCCACCAGCTCGAGACGTTCGCCAACCAGACCGCGCTCGCGATCGAGCGAGCCCGCCTCGCGGACGAAGCCAGCGACGCCCAGATCCGGATGGAAACCGAGCGGCTGAGGAACTCGCTGCTCAGCTCGGTGTCGCACGACCTCAGGACGCCGCTCGCGACGATCACCGGCGCGGTGAGCACGATCCTCGAGAACGGCTCGCGGCTCGACGACCGCACGCGCCAGGAGCTGCTGGAGTCGGTCCGCGACGAGGGCGAGCGGCTCAACCGCCTCGTCCAGAACCTGCTGGAGATGACCCGGCTCGAATCCGGCGCCCTCCAGCTCCGGAAGGAATGGCACTCGCTGGAGGAGGTCATCGGCGCGGCGCTGAGCCGCGTGGGCAAGCGCCTCGCGAACCGGCGCGTGACCACGCGGGTGCCGCCGAGCTTGCCGCTGGTGCCGATGGACGACGTCCTCGTGGAGCAGGTGCTGGTCAACATCCTCGACAACGCGCTCAAGTACACGCCGCCCGGCAGCCCGATCGAGATCATCGCGACCGCGACCGACCGCGCCGCCACCGTGGAGGTCGCCGACCGGGGCCCGGGCCTGCCCCACGGCGAGGAGGACAAGGTCTTCGAGAAGTTCTACCGCGGGCGGTCGGACGGCGAACGGGGCGCCGGCCTCGGCCTGGCGATCTGCCAGGGCGTCGTCCGCGCCCACGGCGGACGGATCTGGGCCCAGAACCTCCCGGGGGGCGGCGTCGCCTTCCTGTTCACGCTGCCGATCACGGACGCGCAGCCGACCGTCGATGGCTGAGCCGGTCGTCGTCGTCGTCGAGGACGAGCCGCAGATCCGGAAGTTCCTCCGCGCGGCGCTCACCGGCCAGGGCTATCGTGTCTTCGAAGCAGGCACGGGCGAGGACGGCCTCATCGAGGCCGCGAGCCGACAGCCGGACATCGTGATCGTCGACCTCGGGCTGCCGGACATCGACGGGCGGGAGGTCATCACGCGGCTCCGCGAGTGGAGCGCGGTGCCGATCATCGTGCTCTCGGCGCGCGGCCAGGAGCCCGACAAGGTCGCGGCGCTCGACGCCGGCGCCGACGACTATCTGAGCAAGCCCTTCGGTGTCGGCGAGCTGCTCGCGCGCATGCGCGTCGCCCTGCGCCACGGCGCGCGCGGAGACCAGGAGTCCGTCGAGTCCACGCTGACGGTCGGCGACCTCCAGATCGACCTGGGCCGCCGGCGGGTGCTGGTCCACGGCGCTGAGGTGCACCTGACCCCGATCGAGTACCGCCTGCTCGCGAACCTCGTGAAGCACGCGGGCAAGGTCGTCACGCACCGGCAGCTCCTCCGCGAGGTCTGGGGCCCGAACGCCGAGGAGCAGTCGCACTACCTGCGCGTCTACATGGCGCACCTCCGGCGCAAGCTCGAGAAGAACCCCGCGCAGCCGCGTTATCTGCTGACCGAGGCCGGCGTCGGCTACCGGCTGCTGACGGAGTGACGGCGAGGCGCGCCCGCGGTGTCGCTCACGGCGCGCGCAGGCGCACGATGCGGTGGAGCGCCGACTCCGCCAGGTAGAGGTTCCCCTCGGTGTCCAGCGCGATGCCCTGCGGGTCCGCGAGATCGCTCGCGACGACCGTGACCGAGCCGTCGCGAGACACGCGGAACAGGGCGCCCACCTGAAAGCCACCGCTGACGAACACGGTCCCGTCGGGCGCGACGACCATGTTGGTGCGGGTGTACTGCCCGCGCGGGAGCCGGGCGAACGGCGCCAGCGCCCCGTCGCTTCCGAGCCGGAACAGGTCGCCGGAGGAGGTCAGGAAGACCAGATCGTCGCCCGCACGCGCGGCCAGCGAGATCAGTCGCGGCAGGTGCGCGCCGCCGCTCCGTCCGCCCCACGCGCGCGGAAACAGCGGCGCGAGCCCATCGAGGCGCCGGGGCAGCGGAATCGTGGGATCGAGCGCCAGGCGGAAGACGAGCGGGCCCCGATAGTCCTCCTCGCGGAATTGCTCGAGGCCGGGCGGCACGCGCTCCTCGGCCCGTGAGAGCGCGGGATCGGCGAGGTCGACGATCACAAGATTCCCGCTCCGATCGAAGGCCAGCGTGCTGCCGCCGCCGAGCCGGCGGAGCCCGGTGGCGTAGAGGGTCAGCTGCTCGTCGCGCGTCAGCCGGTAGACCCGCGTGCCGTTCTCCTCGCCCAGGAACAGATCGCGCGTCTTGGGATCGATGGCGAGGCTCCCGAGCGCGGCGGGCCGCGAGTCCACGAACGGGATCCTGACGCGGGGGTGGCTCGACAGGTCGCGGGGCGCGTCGCCACCGAGGTCCAGCCGGTAGATCTCGCCGGCGGTGTCACCGCGCGCGCCGGGGCTCAGGATGACGAGCGTGCGGGCGTCGAACACGAGCTGGAGCGGACGGGGCACCGCCACGCCGATGACCTCGACCGCGGCGCCGGGGTGGACGGCCGCGGGCGTCGCGGCGAGCCAGACCCACGGCAGAGCCGCGAGGATCGCCGCCGCACCCCACGCTCGGACCCGGGCGGGTCCCGTCACGTCCGGTTCTTCAGTCGTCCCCCTTGGCCTTCTCGGTCGTCGTCGCGCCCGGCGTGGCGACCAGCAGCAGGAGATACTTCACGGGCGCGATGCCCGTGTTCGAGTGGTTGTGCCAGACGCCCGCCGGATCCGAGTACGCCTGGCCCACGGTGTGGTACTGCACGCCGGCGACGCCGACGCGGCCGCCCTCGCTGTTCGTCGTGAGCGTCCCCTCGAGCACGTAGATGAAGGTCGGCACGAGGTGCCGCTGCTTGCCCGTCTGGCCGCCCGGCTCGATCACGATCGTCTGACCGCTCAGCAGCACTGGAACGCTCACCGCCTCGCGGAACGGCCCGAGCGACGTGACGATGGGACCCGCCGTGACGCCCTTTTCCTGCGCCGGCTTCGCGTCCTGCGCCAGCGCCGACGGCGCGAGCCCCCCGCCGAGCGCGACGAGCCCGGCCACCCCCACTGCGACGACGCCCTTCAGCCTCATGGAGTACCCCCTTCGGTCGACCCCTGGTGCACTGCCGTCACTTGATCGCTGCGCCCGTGATGCCCGAGATGAACTTGTCGAGGAACAGGTTGTAGACGATCGCCACCGGCACGCCGACGAGGAGCGCCCCCGCCATCAGCGAGCCCCAGAAGTAGATGTCGCCCCGGATCAGCTCGGTCGCCACACCGAGCGGCACGGGCTTTTGGTCCGAGATCGAGACGAACGCGAGCGAGTAGAGGAAGTCCTGCATCGAGAGCGTGAACGAGAAGATGATCGCGGTGATGATCCCGGGCCCGCTCACGGGCAGCACCACGCGGCAGAGCGCGCCGAGCTGGCCGCAGCCGTCGACCATGGCCGCCTCCTCGATCTCGAACGGGACGGTCTTGAAGAATCCCATGAGGAGCCACGTGCAGAATGGGATCGTGAAGGTCGGATAGACGACGACCAGCGACCACCAGGAGTCCTGCAGGTCGAGCGTGCTCACGACGCGCGCGAGCGGGATGAAGAGGATGATGGCCGGCACCAGATACGTCATGAAGATGCCGATCCCGAGGTTCTCGGCGAACGGGAGGCGCAGGCGGGCGAGCGCGTACCCCGCCGGGACGGACGTGAGGATCGTGATGGCCGAGACCCAGAAGGAGATCGCCATCGTGTTGATGATCCAGTCCTTGTAGAAGGTGTTGTTGAAGAGGAAGTCGAAGTTCTTCCACGTCGGCGGCAGGCGGAACCAGAACGGCGCCGCGCCCACGAGGTAGAGGTCCGAGTCCTGCTTGATCGCCGTGATCGCCATCCAGAAGACCGGGAACACGGCGAGGACCAGGAACGGCGCCAGCCCGAGGTAGATGAGGGCGTGGCGGCGGATCTCCTTCGAGCGCTGCGAGCGGGGGTGGCCTGCGCCGGCGGCGATCAATACTGCCTCCGCCGCAGCGTGCGAAGCAGCAGGATCATCGCCGGCAGCAGCAGCGGAAAGAGGAAGAGCGAGATGGCGGCGCCTCGCCCGAGCGCCCCGGCACGGATCCCCGTGTTGTAGGCCAGCGTCGGGAGGATCTCCGTCGCGGCGTCGGGGCCGCCGTTCGTCAGGAGATAGACGATGCTCAGGTCGGAGAGCGTGAACACGGTGTCGAACGCGCTGCCGATGAAGAGGATCGGCGCGATCATCGGCACGATCACCAGGCGGAAGCGCTGCATGAAGGTCGTGCCGTCGACCTTGGCGGCGTCGATGATCTCCGGAGGCACGGACGTGAGCCCGGCCAGCAGGACGATGGCGCTGAAGGGAAAGCCGCGCCACACGTTGACGAACATCACCGAGAAGAGCGCCAGGCCCGGTTGGCCGAGCCACACCGGCCAGTCGGGGCTCCCGTAGGCGCCGATCAGCTGGAGCCGGCTGAGCGCCCAGTTGATGACGCTGAACTGCGAGTCGAACATCCACTTCCAGCCCAGGACGCTCACCGCGATGGGCAGCGTGAACGGGATGACGAGGAGCGCGCGAACGACCTTGCGGCCCTTGAACGGCTGCAGCAGCAGGAACGCGAGCGTGGTCCCGAGCAGTCCCTTCAGGATGCCGGCGCCGACCGTGAAGACGAGCGTGTTCCGGACCGCGGTGTAGAACGTCGCGTTCTCGAGCGCCGCCTTGAAGTTCTCGAGGCCCACGAACCGTGCGACCGGGTTGCCGACGGAGGCGTCGCTCATCGAGAGATAGAGCGAGAAGGCGAACGGCACGCCGACCAGCAGCGACACGTACAGCACGGCCGGGGCGAGCAGCGTGTAGCCGAAGAGGTACCGGCGGGCGGTGGGGGTGCGCCACCACGTCTGCACCCCCACGCGCCCACTCACTGGCACGGAGAGCGACGTTCCGGGTGAGCGGCCGTCGCCCCCGGCCAGCTGGGTCACCGGCTCCTATCCCTTGTGCTTGGCGTAGATGCGCCGGATCTCGCCGACACCCCACTTCATCGTGTCTTCGATGTCTGCCCCGCGGGCGACGCGCGTGAACATGTCGGGGATGATGAAGGTCGTCAGCACTTCCTGGGCGGCGGGCGTCATCGGGCCCGGGTGGCCGAAGAACGCGTTGATCTTCTCCTGGTCCTGCAACGTGCTGAGCTTCGCGTCCTTGCCCAGGTAGGGCATCGGCTTCTTGTACTGCTCCTTGAGGAACGGCATGTTGTACCCGAGGCTCGCTTCCATCGCCTCCTTCTGGTTGTCGGCGATGTGCTGGATGAACTCCTTGGCCGCCGGAATGTTCTTCGAGAACTTCCAGATCGCCCAGACGTTCGGCTCGCCGACGTTCCACTTGAGCCCCGCCGGCCCGGCGACCTCGGGGATGCAAAACGTGTCGGCGAAGACCTTGGGGTTCGTGATCCGCGTCGAGTGGAACGCCGAGATCGCGTCGTGGATCCAGGAGCCGACGCCGGAGGCGAGGAACCGATTGTCGGAGGCGTCGTCCCAGGAGAAGACCTCGGGTGTCATGCCCTCGTCGTAGAGCGCCTTGGCGAACCGCAGCGACTCGCGCATCTCCTTCCCGTCGAGCGCGATGTTCTGTCCCGACGGGTCGGTCTCCTTGACCCCGAAACAGTACATGAGCGCGCGCCAGTTGTGGTTCGCGTCGTTGCAGTGCGAGAACTGCATTCCCGTCGGGTGGCCCTTCGGCTTGAGCTGCCTCGCCGCATTCCGCAGATCGTCCCACGTCTTGGGCTCCCCCATCCCGACCGAGGCGAACAGGTCCTTGCGGTAGAGCACCGGGATCGAGATGAAGAAGTCGGGGATCGCGAACCAGGTCCCGCCGACCTGCCCCGCGCTCTTGGACGATTCGAGCCAGCCGCCGTACTTCTTCCCGAGGTTGTCCGCGACGTCGGAGAGGTCGATGAGGTTCCGGTAGTACTGGCCCGTCAGGATCTGGCCGACGAAGTAGATGAGGTCGTGGCCCGCGCCCGCCGCGAACTCGGCCGCGTAGCGCGCCGGCAGCTCGAGATGCGGGATGTGGTCGACCCGCACCTTGACGCCGGTCTTCTCGCCCCACTTCTTGGCGAAATCATCGAACCAGACGTCGTAGGCGGGGACGTAATGGCTCCACTTCAGCATGCGGAGGCTGGTGCCCTTGATCTGAGCCGGCGCTTGCCGAGCATCCAACATCGTCAGGAGCGAAGCGCTGGCGACCCCCGCCCCGGCGACCTTCAGGAAGCCGCGGCGGCCGACGGTGCGTGGGTCGACATAGGCCGGTCGTGGGTCAGTCATGCGTGTACCCCCTTCGTTGTCGGACACTTGGAAAGACATGGTTGAACCTCCCGCCCGAGGAGCCGTCGCCTGAACGTCGCAAAAGGATAATTTGTTTATACGTTTGCGCCTCGCCTTGTCAAGGACGAATTCCTGTCAAGACAGCCCGCGAGAGGGCGGGTGCTATCCTCGGCGCATGCGCCGACGGCTCCGCCCGGTGCTCGCGCTCGCGCTCGCCATCGCGCTCCTGGGCGTCTTCGCCGCCGGGCTCGCGGCGGTCCTCGACACGCCCCGCCCGCGCCCCGGCGCCTCGCGCGCCGAGCGCCTCTTCGTCGCCCTCTGCGCGGAATGCCACGGCGCCGACGGCCGGGGCTCGTGGCGCGCGACGCTCTTCCTGATCCGCCCGGGCGACCTCACGGAGCCGTCGCGGACGGGGCGCGAGAGCGATCAGTACCTCGCCGACGTCATCCGTCACGGGGGTGCGCCCCTGGGCCGGCCGGGAATGCCGGCCTTCGGCGCGGCGCTCAAGGACGAGGACATCCGCGAGCTCGTGACGTACCTGCGCGAGCTCGCCCGCGCGCCGGGTCAGAGCCCGTGAGCGCGACGCGCGAATCGAGCCGCGCCCCGGGTGTCCCGGGGCGTGTGCGAGCGTCGGGGGGCTTGGGGGGCCCGTCGCGGCCCCCCATCGAACTCAGTCGCGTTTCTCGAGGCGGAGGAGGACGAGCCGGTCGCCGTCCGAGCGTACGGCGAGTCGCAGACGGTCACCCGGCTTCGGGTCCGCGGCGTCGAGCAGTGCTGGCTCGGCGAAGACCGCCATGAGCTCCATCGCGCCCATGCCGAGCCCCGCGACGGGCTCGTGGTTGACCAGGATCAGGTTGGAGGCCGGACGCGCGACGACCGTGCCGCGCACCTCATAGGCGGCGGGGCGGACGATCGTGCCCCAGATGCCGGCGACGAACGCCGCCAGCAGCGCGACGAACAGGACGACGACGACCGCGCGCGCGGCGCGCGGCGTCGGCGGGAGGGCGGCGCCTAGTACCCGACGCGCTCCGCTTCGTCGGTTCGGGGCGTCGGCCTCAAGTCGTCGCCGGTCAGCACCCACCGGCCGCCGCAGCCTTCCTCGCCGACGGCCGCCGCAGCCCGGTACGCGGTGCCGAACGTGAGCAGCAGCCCTATCGTCCCGGCCACGATGCCGAGACCGCAGAGGACCACCTTGCCGGGGATGTAGGCGACGTTCGCGAGGCCCGCGCCGACGTCGTAGGCCGGCGAGCTGGCGCCGTCGCGCTCGCTCGTCTTGACCGCATCCTGCATGGCGCCGGGCTGCGCGGGCTGCTGCGCGGCCGCGAAGGGCGCGAGCGGTCCGCCGAGCACGAGCGAGAGCACCACCGCGAGCGAAATGGAACGGGTGAGCAGTTTCATCACGTCCCTCCTGGTCTCCCACACTCCTCGGGCGAAAAAAGTATATCGCAGGGCGCCGGGACGCACCTAACTCCGTGGAAAGGGCTATAATCAGTCACTATTTCTGTCCCGGGAGGCCGCCAGCCATGAAGCTCGTCCGCTTCTCCACTAATGGGCAGTCACCGCGCCTGGGCGCGCTCCAGGGCGACCGCATCGCCGACCTGCAAGCGTCGCTCGCCGCGACGCTGACGCGACGCGGGGTCGTGCGGGCCAGCGAGATCGCCGCCGCGCTCGTGCCGCAGAGCACGCGCGCCTTCCTCGAGGGCGGCGCGGCCTCGCACGACGCGGTCGCGGGCCTGGCCGAGTGGGTCACGGTCCCCGCCGCGAACGCGCGGCTCCACGCGCCGATCGCCGATCCAGGTAAGTTCATCTGCATCGGCCTCAACTACCGCGACCACGCGGCCGAGGCGAACCAGCCCATTCCCAAGGAGCCGCCCATCTTCGCCAAGTGGGCGAACGCGATCCTCGACCCGGGCGAGCCCATCCTGCGCCCGCGCGGCTCGCAGCAGCTCGACTGGGAGGTCGAGCTCGGCGTCGTCGTCGGCCGCACGGCGCGCTACGTCCCGAAGGAGCAGGCGCTCGACTACGTGTGGGGCTACACGATCATCAACGACGTCAGCGCGCGCGACTTCCAGTTCATCGGCAGCCAGTGGATGGCGGGGAAGATCCCGGAGACCTTCGCCCCGGTGGGGCCGTACATCGCCGACACGAGCGAGATCCGCGACCCGCACGCGCTCGACCTCAAGCTCTGGGTGAACGGCAAGCCGATGCAGAGTGGCAGCACGAAGACGTTCATCTTCGACGTGCGCTACCTCGTGAGCTACCTCTCAGGCCTCATGACGCTCTCGCCCGGCGACCTGATCGCGACGGGGACGCCGCCCGGCGTGGGCTTCGCGCGCAAGCCGCCGGTCTTCCTCCAGCCGGGCGACGCCTGCCGCCTCGAGATCACCGGCCTCGGCCGGCTCGAGAACCCGGTGAAGGACGCCTGAGCGCCGGCATGCTCGAGGTGATCGCGCCGCTGGTCATCACGAACACGACGAAGATCGTGGTGCTCTCGCTCGACGGCCTCGCCGGTCTCCCCCGCCCCGAGACCGGCCGGTCCGAGCTCGAGACCGCTCGCCTGCCGAACCTCTCGGCGCTCGCCGCCGAGTCGGCGTGCGGCCTCATCCGCCACGTCGCCCCCGGGATCACGCCCGGCAGCGGCCCCGGGCACCTCGGTCTCTTCGGGTACGACCCGCTCCGCTACCAGGTGGGGCGCGGCGTCCTCGAGGCCCTCGGCATCGAGTTCGACTTGCGCGCGGGCGACGTCGCCGCGCGCGGCAACTTCTGCACCGTGGACGGCGCGGGGCGGATCAGCGACCGGCGCGCGGGGCGCATCCCGACCGAGGTCTGCGTGAAGCTCACCGAGCGCCTGCGAGGCATCCGGCTGCCGGGCGTCGAGGTCTTCGTGGAGCCGGTCAAGGAGCACCGCTTCGTCCTCGTCCTGCGCGGCCGCGGCAAGGGCGGCGCGCTCTCGGGGCGCCTCTCGGAGACCGACCCGCAGCAGCTCGGCAAGCCGCCGCTACCCGTCAAGCCGCTCACGCCGAAGGCGAAGGGGATGGCCCAGCGCGTGAACGCCTTCGTCGCCGCGGCGAAGGCGCGCCTGGCCGACGCGGCGCCCGCCAACATGGTGCTCCTGCGCGGCTTCGACCAGCTCCCGAGGCTGCCGCGCTTTCCCGAGACCTTCGGTCTTCGGCCGGCGGCGATCGCAGCGTACCCGATGTATCGCGGTCTCGCGAAGCTCGTCGGTATGGAGGTCCTCAAGACGGGCGGGACGTTCGCCGAGGAAGTCGCCACGCTCCGCGAGCACCGGGACGCTTACGACTTCTTCTTCCTGCACTACAAGGACACCGACAAGGCCGGCGAGGACGGCGACTTCGACGCGAAGGTCGCCGCGCTCGAGCGCCTCGACGGCTTCATCCCCGAGCTCAGGGCGCTCGAGCCCGACGTCTTCGTGGTGACGGGTGACCACGCGACCCCCTCGGTGCTGGCCGCCCACGGCTGGCAGCCGGTGCCCGTCCTCCTCTGGAGCCGTTACTGCGGCGCCGACCCCGTGAACCAGTTCACCGAGCGGGCGTGCGCGGCGGGGTCCCTCGGCGTCTTCCCCTCGCACCATCTGATGCCGCTCGTCCTGGCCAACGCGCTGCGGCTGACCAAGTTCGGGGCTTGATGGAAGAGACAGAGACCGGGCGCCTGGGCGACACCATCAAGGAGCTGCTCGGCGGCGGCCACGACGAGCGGCTGGCGAACGTCCTCGACGAGGCGCATCCCGCCGACGTCTCGCGTGTCATCCGCGAGCTCCCCGTCGAGGACCAGGTGCGCGTGTTCCGGCTGCTCTCCCCGCAGAACGCCGGCGCGGTGCTCTCGGAGCTCGACGACCCCATCCTCCGCGAGCTGGTGGGCTCGCTCGACGAGGCGGAGGTCTCGCGCGCCCTCGACCGGATGCCCAGCGACGAGGTCGTGAACGTCGTCGAGGAGCTCCCGAAGGAGCAGGCCGACGGAATCCTCGACCTCATGGAGGAGGAGAAGGCCGAGGAGGTCCAGGAGCTCCTCGAGTACCGCGAGGGCACCGCGGGCCGCCTCATGTCGCCCGACTTCGTCGCCGTGCCCGAGCATGCATCGGTCGCCCAGGCGCTCGAGCACATCCGCAAGGCCGCCACGGGCGACGCCGCGTTCTACGTCTACGTCGTGGACGACCACGACCATCTGGTGGGCTTCGTGCCCCTGCACCGCCTGCTCGCCGCCGACCCGCTGACGCCCATCAGCGCGCTCCGCACCCAGGAGGTCGAGAGCGTGTCCGTGGACACCGACCAGGAGGAGGTCGCGCGCCTCGTCCAGCGCTACAACCTGATCCAGGTCCCGGTGGTGGATCCAAACCGCCGGCTGCTCGGTACGATCGGCGTGGACGACGTGATCGACGTCATGCGCGAGGAGGCGACCGAGGACATCCAGCGCCTCGGCGGCGTCGGGGGCGACGAGACCGTGCTCGACCAGCCGGAGGCCGTCTTCAAGAAGCGCCTCGTCTGGCGGCTGATCAATCTCTTCACCGCCGTGCTGGCCGCGTCGGTCATCGGCCTCTTCGAGTCGTCCATCCACAGCCTCGCGACGCTCGCGGTCTTCATGCCCATCGTGGCCTCGATGGGCGGCATCGCCACCACGCAGACGGCGACCGTCGTGGTTCGCGGGATCGCTCTCGGCGACATGACCCCGAGCGTGCTCCGGCGCGTGCTCTGGAAGGAGATCCGGCTCGGCTTCACGACGGGCGTGGCCAACGGGGTGGTGATCGCGGCGATCGCCTACGTCTGGAAGGGGCAGGTCCTCTTGGCGCTGATCCTCGGCCTGGCGCTCGTGTTCAACATGCTCGTCGCGGCCGTGGTCGGCACGCTCATCCCGCTGGCGCTCAAGATCTTTCGGATCGATCCCGCGATCGCGTCGAGTGTGATTATCACGACATTCACCGATGTGTGCGGATTCTTTTCATTTCTGGGCCTGGCCACCCTCCTCATCCGGTATCTCCTCTAGCGCGAGAAGACTCTTGGCAACTCCGCCGGCCAGCGGTTAGAATGCGGGCAATTCGAGCCGCCGCAGGCCGGCCTCAAATCCCAAACCCCAAGACTTTGGAGGGTTCTGAGTGGACGCGGCGCTGGAGAAGAGGCAGGTCGAGCGCGCATCCGAGCTGTACGCTCCCGTCTACGACTTCATCTTCGAC
>QHSZ01000336.1 GCA_003220595.1 Candidatus Rokuibacteriota bacterium
CTCCTCGCTCGGGGCCTCGTCCTCGCGGCTCTCCTCGTACACGGCGGTGAAGCCCTTGAACTTGAGCGTCGCCCCCTGCGCGCGGAAGAGGCAGCGGCCGGCCTCGATCTCCGCGCTCACCGTGTCGTAGACCGCGGGCATCATCTGGCTCGCGAGGAATCGCTCCCAGATGAGCCGGTAGAGCGCGAGCTGGTCCTTCGTCAGGAACCGCCCGACGCTCTTCGGCTCGTGGCGCACCTCCGAGGGCCGGATCGCCTCGTGCGCCTCCTGGGCGCTCCCGCGTGAGCGGTACGCGGGCGGCGCGTCGGGCAGGTACTCGCCGCCGACGCGCGCGCCAATCCACTGCCGCGCGGCCTCCTGCGCCTCGGCCGCCACGCGCACCGAGTCGGTCCGCATGTACGTGATGAGGCCCTCGGCGCCCTCGGCCCCGAGATCGATACCCTCGTAGAGCTGCTGGGCGACCGTCATCGTCTTCTTCGCCGTGAAGCCGAGCTTGCGGCCCGCCTCCTGCTGGAGCGTCGAGGTGATGAAGGGCGGCGCGGGGTTCCGGCGGCGCTCGCCCCGCGAGACGGACTTGACCACGTAGCGCGCGCCCTCGAGCGACGCGATCAGCGCCTGGGCTTCCGCCTCGTTCGCGATCGACGCCTTCTCGCCCCCGACCTCCTTGAGCGTGGCCACGAACGCCGGTGGGAGCGCGGCCGCGAGCCGCGCGTGGAGCGACCAGTACTCGACGGCGACGAACGCCTGGATCTCGCGCTCGCGGTCGACGATGAGCCGCACGGCCACCGACTGGACGCGGCCGGCCGAGAGACCCCGCTGGACCTTCTCCCAGAGCAGGGGCGACAGGCTGTAGCCCACGAGGCGGTCGAGCACCCGGCGCGCCTGCTGCGCGTCCACCTTCCTGAGGTCGATCTTGCCGGGCTTCAAGAACGCCGCCTTCACCGCGCGCTCGGTGATCTCGTTGAAGGTGATCCGATGGACGTTCTTCCGGTCGACGTCGAGCTCTTGCGCCAGGTGCCAGCCGATCGCCTCGCCCTCGCGGTCGGGGTCGGTCGCGACGTAGAGCGCGTCCACCTTCTCGGCCGCCTTCTTCAGCTCGTCGAGCACCTTCTTCTTGCTGGGCGAGACGACGTACTTCGGCTTGAACCCCTTCTTCGGGTCCACGCCGAGCTGCGACTTTGGCAGATCGCGGACGTGGCCCATCGACGCCTTCACGACGAAGCTCGAGTCCAGGTACTTCTGGATCGTCTTCACCTTCGTGGGCGACTCCACCACTACCAGCGACCGCTTCGCCACTACGCTCTCCTTGCGCCGACCGTGAGCGAGACCCACCGCTGTCCCGCGAGCTGCCGGACCGAGCCCCGGAGCTCGAGGGCCACGAGCGCCGTCGCGGCGCGCGCGGCGGCGAGCCCGCTGCGCGCGATCAGCTCCTCGATGTGCTGAGGTTCATCCGGCGTCAAGAGCCTCAGCATCGTGCCCTCGTCACTCTCGACCTCCGGCGCGGCCGGCGCCGCGTCGTGCACCACACTGCTGCGCACCGCGCGCCTCCACGGTTCTGACAATTCTGACACGATGTCCTGCCAACAACTAACGAGTTTAGCACCGTCCTGAATCAGCCGGTGCGTTCCCGCGGACAGCGCCGAGGTGATTCGGCCTGGAATGGCGAACACTTCGCGACCAAGATCGCCGGCGAAACCGGCGGTGATCAGCGCGCCGCTGCGCTCGGCCGCTTCGACCACGAGCACCCCGAGCGCGAGTCCGGCGAGCGTGCGGTTGCGTGCGGGGAAATGGCCGGCCAACGCGGGCGTGCCGGGCGCGAACTGCGAGAGGAGCGCGCCTCGGGCCTCGATCGCGCGCACGAGCGCGCGGTTCTCGGGCGGGTAGACGACGTCGACGCCGCAGCCGAGCACCGCGAGCGTCCGCCCCCCCGCCTCGAGGGCGCCGCGATGCGCCGCCGAGTCGATGCCGCGAGCGAAGCCGCTCACGATCGTCACGCCGCGCGCGGCGAGCTCGGCGGCGACCCGCTCCGCAGTCGCCAGGCCGTACGGGGTCGCGCGCCGCGCGCCCACGATCGCGACCGCGAGCGCGTCGTCGGCAGCGAGCGCGCCGCGCACCCACAGCGCGGGCGGGGACGGTACGGCGCGGAGCAGGGCCGGGTATCCGGGCGCGTCGGGCTCGAGCGGGGTCATGGCATGGTGGACCACTGGACAACGCGGGGCTGGGGCCCCGCCGTCCGAGGCGAGCCTATGATCAAGTACCGGGGGCCGCGAGCCCGGCGTGCACCGTGGGTGGCCCGAGTCCGGAGCGCGTCGCTCAATTTGTAGCGGGGGCCGCGAGCCCGGCGTGCACCGTGGGTGGCCTGAGTCCGGAGCGCGTCGCTCAATTTGTAGCGGGGGCGGCGAGCCCGGCGTGCACCGTGGGTGGCCTGAGTCAGGAGCGCGTCGCTCATTAGCAGCACGCGTACACTGCGCGGGCGCCGCCCGCAAGAGAGTCCGGAGGGATACGCTCGGCGCGCGTCGCGCCTAGCGTTGGGCGGCCGCGTGCTTGCGGAGGAGGGCGCGGGCGAGCCGCGCCGACTCAGTGCTGGGGTAATCGCGCACGACCCTCTGCCACGCCGCGCGCGCGCGGCGCGGGTCGCGGAGGGTCCAGTGGCAGAGCCCGATCTTCAGGAGCGCGTCGGGGATCTTGCCCGAGCGCATCTCGAGCACCTTCTGAAATTCGACGAGGGCCTGCCGGTAGTCGCGCTGGACGTGATACGCCTCGCCGATCCAGTACTGCGCGTTGGCCGCGAGGGCGTGCTTCGGATACGTGCCGATGAAGTCGATGAAGTCGAGCACGGCCTGGCCGTACTCGCGCGCGCGGAAGGTCGCGAGCGCCGCCGCGTAGGCCTGCTCTGGCGCGCGCGACGCCACGCGCGGCGCGGGGCGCGCCTCGACGCGCGGCTCGGCGGGCGCCGCCGGCGCCGGCGCGGGGACGGCCGGGGCGCGCGCCTCGACGAGCGCGCGCGTCTTCCTGTTCTCCTCCTCGGCGGCGTCCAGGCGGGTCGCGAGCTTCGCGAGCTCCTCGCGCGCCGCCCGCACGCCCTCAGCGAGCTCCCGCGCGCGCGTGGCGAGCGCCTCGAGCTCGGCGCGAATCAGGGCGACGTCGCGCGCG
>QHSZ01000143.1 GCA_003220595.1 Candidatus Rokuibacteriota bacterium
CGAGCCCGTGCCGCTCCACATCCGGAACGCTCCCACACGGCTCATGAAAGACCTCGGATACGGCCAGGGCTACCAGTACGCCCACGACGCGCCCGACGCGCGAGTGGACCAGGACGACCTCCCCGAAGCGCTCCGCGGCCGGCAGTACTACCAGCCGACCGACCGCGGCCTCGAGGCCGAACACCGCCGCCGGCTCGCCGACTGGCGGCGCTGGCGGGCGGAGCGCCGGCAGGCGCGGGAGTAGGCCATGCGGATCACTCTCACGCGCCCGCAGTGGTTCCTGGTCGGTGTCAGCGCGCTCTTCGTCCTCACCTACTTCGGTCTGCTCTCGTGGGGCAAGGTCCAGGAGGCGCTCGAGGCGGTCGCCGCGAGGCCGAGCGGCGCGAAGGTGTTCGCCGCCAAGGTGGATCGCGCCGACGCGATCTTCATGGTCTTCATGTTCCTCTTCCTCACCCCGCTCGCGATCGCGGCCGTGCTCGGGCTCATCGCGTTCGTCGGCGCGATCCTGGCGGGCTTCCTCGAGTCGTTCTGGAAGACGCCGGGCATGCCCGACTGGCTCTTCACCGGCTTCGTCTACCTGCTGCTGCTCATACTCGCCTACTTCACCCGGGCGCTCTGGCTGCCGCACACGCTGGGCTTCTTCAGCCTCATCGCCCGCGCGCTCATCTCGGCGTCGCGGGGGTAGGCGGAAGGAAGGGTGGCCTGAGAAAGCTGCGCGTCGGCGTCGTGTTCGGAGGCCGCTCCGGCGAGCACGAGGTCTCCCTGGCCTCCGCCGCGTCGGTGATCGCGGCGCTCGAGCAGAAGGGCCACGTCGTCGTGCCGATCGGCATCGCGCGCGACGGCCGCTGGGTCGTGGGCGGCGACCCGTTACGCGCGCTCGCGTCCGACGCGCGCGTGGCGCTGCCCCTGGACGACAGCGCGGGCTCCGTCAAGAAGGCGCTCGCCGACCGCGCCGAGGCCGGCGAGAGCGCCACCACCCGGAGCCTCGCGCGCACCGAGCCCGCGGGCGGGCTCCCCGCCGAGCTCCGCCGTCTCGACGTCGTCGTCATCATGCTCCACGGCCCCTACGGCGAGGACGGCACGATCCAGGGCCTCTTCGAGCTGGCCGACCTCCCCTACGTCGGCGCGGGCGTCCTGGCCTCGGCCGTCGGCATGGACAAGGCGATGATGAAAGCGGTCTTCGCCGCCCACGGCCTGCCCATCGTCGAGTACCTGGTCGTGGCCCGGCGCGAGTGGCGCGAGGATCCGGCGCCGGTCGCCCGGCGGGTCGCCGAGACGCTCGGCTTCCCCTGCTTCGTCAAGCCCTCGAACCTCGGCTCCTCCGTCGGGATCTCGAAGGTGCCGGATGCGGCGGCGCTCCCAGGAGCGATGCGCGAGGCCGCGCGGCACGACCGGAAGATCATCGTCGAGCGCGCCGTCCGAGGACGCGAGATCGAGGTGAGTGTGCTCGGCAACGACGCGCCGGTCGCGTCGCTCCCGTGCGAGATCACCTATGCCGGGGAGTGGTACGACTACGCGACGAAGTACGCCGAGGGGCAGGCGCGGCTCACGGTGCCGGCGCCCATCGCGCCCGAGCTCACGCGGCGCATCCAGGAGCTGGCGCTCGCCGCCTTCCGCGCCATCGACTGCTCGGGCATGGCGCGCGTGGACTTCTTCCTCGAGGGTGAGCGCGCGCTCGTCAACGAGATCAACACGATCCCCGGCTTCACCGCCACCAGCGGGTACGCCCGCATGTGGGAAGCGTCGGGGCTCACCTACGCCGACCTGCTGGAGCGCCTCATCGAGCTCGCCCTCGAGCGCCATCGCGACAAAGGAGCGGCGGGGTGAGTGCCCGAACGTCGAGCGCCGGAGGCTCGGCGGAGGCGCTCCGACGGCAAGATCTGGTGCTCATCGCCGGCGGGGGCACGGGTGGCCACACGAGCCCGGGCCTCGCGGTCGCGGCGCTCCTCTCCGCCCGGGGCGTCGGCTGCGCGTGGATCGGCTCGCGGAGCGGCATCGAGGCGAGCCGCGCGCCCGCGGCCGGCATCGCCTATCACGCGATCCCGACTGGCAAGCTCCGGCGTGCCGTGGCGTGGCAGAACGTCGTGGACCTGTTGGTCAACGTCCCGGCGGGCATGGTCGCCGCCTTCCGGGCTCTCGGGCGCCTCCGGCCGCGGATCGTCTTCGCGACCGGCGGGTACGTCGCCGTGCCGGTCATGCTCGCGGCGGCCGCGCGCGGCATCCCGATCGTCCTGCACGAGCAGACGCTGGTGCCCGGGCTCGCCAACCGCCTGGGCGCCCCGCTCGCCCGCCGCGTGGGCGTGACCTTCGCGGAGAGCGCCCGCCATTTCCCGGCGCAGAAGGTCGTCGTGACGGGCAACCCGCTCAGGCCCGAGCTGCGTGGCGGCTCGCCCGCGCGCGCGGCCGAGCGCTTCGGCCTCGACGCGACGGCTCCGCTCATCTACGTGACGGGCGGTGCTCAGGGCGCCCAGCGGGTCAACCGCGCCGTCGGGGAGGCGCTCGCGGCGCTCACCGAGCTGGCGCAGGTGATCCACCAGTGCGGCGACAAGACGGGCGACCGCGCGTGGCTCGAGACGCGCCGCGCGGCGCTGCCGCCGGGCCTCGCCCGGCGCTACACGATCGTGCCGTACGTGGAGGACGAGCTGGCGGACGTCTACGCCGGGGCGGCGCTCGTCGTCTCGCGCGCCGGGGCGGGCACCGTGAACGAGTGCTGCCAGCTCGGCCTCGCCGCCCTCTACGTCCCCCTGCCGGGCACACGTGGCGACGAGCAGATGGCGAACGCGCGGCTCGTCGAGCGCGCGGGGGGCGCGGCCGTGCTCCCGCAGGCGGAGCTCACGCCCGCCCGGCTGGTCGCCGAGGTCAAGGCGCTCCTCACCGACCCGCGCCGCCTCAAGGAGATGGGCGAGCGCGCCCGTCGGCTCGCCGTGCCCGACGCCGCGGAGCGACTCGTCGCGCTCCTCACCGAGACCCCGTGACGCCCCCCGCCGACCAGGCACCGCCGCCCGGATCCGGAATGCCCTCGGCAGGGTCCCGGGTTGCCTCGTCAGACCCGTAGCTTCTGGGGGTCGACCCGACGCCACGTATAGGAACATCGGCCGGACCGTTACAGCCAGCGTGGTCGAGCGAGGCTACCCGGGACCCGGCCGAGCGCGCACGCGTGGAGCCGGCGGTGCCTGGTCAGCGGGCGGGCGCGCGGCCGCGCAGATCGAAGCGGAGGGGGCAGCCCTCGCAGCGCGGGACGGCGCGGCAGTGCGACTTTCCGACGGCGACGAGGAGCGCGTGATACTCGTTGAACAGCGCAGGATCGGACGGCAGATGCGCCTCGAGGAACACGCGCGCGGCCTCGTAGCCGGCGCCGCGCGGCAGGAGCCGGTGGCGCGCCAGCACTCGACGCGCGTAGGCGTCGGCGACGAACACCGGGCGGCCCGCCGCGTAGAGGAGGATCGCGTCGGCCGTCTCGGGCCCGAGCCCGGGGACGGCGAGGAGCTCGCGCCGCAGCGGGCCGAGCGGCAGCCCACGCATCCGGGCGAAGGCGCCGCTCCCGCGGCTGACGAGCCAGCGCGTCAAGGCGAGGAGCCGTCGTGCCTTGACACGTGGCGTCCCGGCCGGGCGGATCATCCGGGCGAGCTCGGCCGGGGAGAGCCGTGCCAGTCGCCGCGCGGAGAGAACGCGGCGCGCGCGAAGCGCGGCGACGGCACGCGCCGCGTTGGTCCACGCCGTGTGCTGGGTGAGGACGGCGCCCGCGGCGATCTCGTAGGGCGTCCGGCCGGGCCACCACGCCTGCGGGCCGAAGCGACGCGCGAGCGCCCGGTAGAGGTGGAGCAGGCGCGCCTTCACGCGGTCGCGGGGCGGCCCGGGGATCCGGCGCCGGCGAGCGAAGGGCGCGCGGGCTGAGCCGATGCTCGCCCTCATCGCCCTGCTCCAGAGCCTGACGCTGGTCGTGAGCGGCCCGCTGACCTCATCCGAATACCTCCCGATCCGCGTGGCCGAGGCCGAAGGCTACTTCACGCGGGAAGGCCTCGCCATCACCGTGAGGACGACGCGGGCCGAGTCGGGAGCCGCCGAGGCGCTCGCCCAGGGCCAGGCGGACCTGGCAGCGACGACACTCGAGGCCCTCCTGCGCTTCGGGCCTCGCCAGTCGAGTCAGGCGCCACGGCTCGTCTTCGGGCTCACCGCGGCGCCGCCCGTGGTCCTGCTCGTCGCCGCCCAGCACGTCGACTCGGTGCGCTCGGTCGAGGACCTCGCCGGCCTCCGCGTCGGCGTCATCACGCCGGGCGCCCCCGAGCACGCCTGGTTCGGCTGGCTCCTGGCCCGCCGCGGCGTCAGCGTCGCCGACGTCCACGTCCTGAGCCTGGGGGCTCGCGGGATGGCCGCGTCGATCGGCTCGGGCGAGCTCCACGCGGCGCTCGTCCCCGAGCCCCTCGCCAGCCGGCTCCTCGCCGCGGGCCGGGCGAAGCTCCTGGCCGACTTCCGCACGCCCCAGGCGGTCGCCCAGGCCCTCGGCAAGGCGACCGTCAACGCCGCCTTCTTCGTGCGGGCCGACCGGCGCCTCCGAAGCCAGGACCTCACCGCCCTGGCACGGGCGCTCCTGGCCGCCGAGGAGCGGATCCGCACGGGGAGCGCCGACGAGCTCGCCGCGAAGCTCGGGAGGCGCGTGACCGGCACGACGGAGGACTTCGAGGCGCTGCTCGAGACGGCCCGCGCGTCCTACCTGGGCGACGGCCTCGTGACCGCCGAGGAGGTGCGGCAGACACTCGCGATCGTGCGCGCCCACACGCCGCTCCCCGCCTCGCTCCGGATTCCGGCCCCCGAGGAGATGCTTCACCTGGAGCCCCTCCGGCGGGCCCTCAAGGCGACTGCGGAGCGCTGAACGGCACGCCGAACCCCGCCAGGAGCTCGCGCGTCTCCTCCACCGGGAGCCCGACGACGTTCGTATAGGAGCCCACGAGGCGCGCCACGAGCGCGCCGCCGAGATCCTGGATCGCGTAGGCGCCCGCCTTGTCCAGCGGCGCGCCCGAGGCCACGTAGGCGTCGAGCGTCGCATCGGAGTAGTCGGCCATCAGGACCCGGCTCACGACCGCGCGGGAGGCCTCGCGCCCGCGGCCGGCGTCCACCGCGGCGATCCCCGTGATCACCTCGTGCTCCCGTCCCCGCAGGCGCCGGAGCATGGCGCCCGCCTCGCCGGCCCCGCCGGGCTTGCCGAGGACCTGCCCGTCCAGCACGACCACCGTGTCCGCCCCGAGCACGACGCCCTCGCCCATCCGGCCGGCGACCGCCTGCGCCTTCCGCGCCGCCAGGCGGGCGACGGCCTCGGACGTCGGCCCCGCCTCGAGCGTCTCGTCGATCTCGCTCGGCACCACCTCGAACTCCCGGACGATCGTCGCGAGCAGCTCACGGCGCCGTGGGGAACCTGACGCCAGGATCAGCCTCATCGCCCGTTGTCGGGCCGCCGGGGGCGGGCTAGAGCTTGCGAAGCGTGACCGCCGCGATCACGATCCCGACGACGCCGACCAGGTTGACCTTGAGGCCCAGCCCGAAGGTGATGGCGAGGAAGCGGAGGTCGAGCGTCGCGGGCGGCGTCAGGCCGATCGTCGGTCCCCGGGTGAGCAGGTCGTGGATCCGGCCCGCCGGCAGGAGGCTCCCGACGAGCTCGCCCAGCAGGGAGCCGACCACGAGGCCGGCGAGGACCACCAGCAGGATCAGCATGACGCCGCGCTGGCCCGCCATCCGGCCGGGCCCTCAGGCCATGATCAGAGGATGCGCGTCCGTGACGACCCGGGTCTGGGCGTCGATGGCCTTGCGGATGAACTTCGGCAGGCTGAAGGCGTGCTGGTGCGTCTGCCCGTCCCAGTAGTCGAGCGGGCCCTTCACACGCTCGGCGATGAGCTTGTCGACGGTCTGCGTGTCGAGCCGCCGGGGATCCACCTTCTTCGTGGCCGTGATGAACCCCCAGGGCGTGCCGAAGCACGAGATGAAGGTCTGGTAGCCGGCCACGACCGGGAAGACCTCCCGGAGGGTCCGGTGCAGGGCGGTGTAGAAGGCGAGCTCGCCGAGCTTCGTCATGCCCGCCTGCATCGTCATCGCGCCCGCCGGCGTGAGTCGGTCGCGGACGAGCGTGTAGAACTCCTTCGTGAAGAGCATGCAGGCCGGCCCCTCTTCCAGGGGCTCGACGAGGTCGACGGTGATGAAGTCGAAGCGGTCGGACGTCTTCTCGAGGTAGCCCCGGGCATCCTCGGCCCGCACTTCGGTGCGCTTGTCCTCGAACGCTCCGCGGTGCATCTCGGGCAGGTGCTTCTTGCAGAGCTCGACGACCTCGCCGTCGATGTCCACCATGACGGCCCGGGCGATGGACGGGTATTTCAGGACTTCCCGGAGGGTCGCGCCTTCCCCGCCGCCGATGACCAGCGCGCTCCGCGGCGGCGCCTCGGTCGCCAGCATCCCAGGGTGCACCAGGGCCTCGTGGTAGATGAACTCGTCAGTCTGGCTCGACTGGATCCGGCCGTCGAGGATCAGGACCTTTCCGTAGGACGTCGTCTCCATGATCTCGACGTGCTGAAACTTCGTGCGGGCCTCGACGACCGTCCGCTTGATGGCGTGCATGTGGCCTTCGGCGGGGGTCGTAGTCTCGAAGAACCACTTGTAGCCCTGCGGGTTGATCACCTGCCGGCGGCGAAGGCCTTGTTCACGATGGGCACGGAGGAGTTGAGGAACATCCCGCGCTGCATCTCGACGACCGAGGTGCGCTCGGCGGCGAACTGCTCGACCAGGTAGTTGGCGGCCACCTCCGGCTGGAGGACGTCGCCGCACGAGAAGATGTCCACGGCTGCGTAACGGTACTCCGGCCACGTGTGGATGGAGAGATGGGACTCGGCGATGACGACCACGCCACTGATTCCGAAGGGGTTGAACTCGTGGAAGACGACGTCGACGATCGTGGCTTGGGCCCGTCTGGCTGCCTCGACGAGGGCCCGCTTCACGGCCTCGAGGTTGTTGATCATGTCGGTGTCGCAATCGAACAACTCGAGGAGCAGGTGTCGCCCCAGGGCGTTCAATCCGTTGACCCTCCCTTCTGCGATCCGGCCATCTACCGCACCTCTCCTGCGCCGCGCCACGCGCGTCGCCGTTACCGAAAAAATTTCGCTCTATGACGAAAACTTGTTTCACTGTATGGCCCGCTTTTTTCGATTGCAAGAAAAAAACGCAGTTTCAGCATCGTCTCGGCGGGTCCGGACGGGCTCGCCGCTGCGGAAAAACACTCGCCGACGAGCCCCGGCGGAGCCGCCGCGGGCCAGTTTTCACTTGCATTGGAGCGTCGCCCCGGTAGAGTGACGAAGGAATGTTCGTCTCGAAGACGGTCACGATGGCGGCAGCGGCGGTCGGCGACGCGGAAGGCGGCACGGCCCTCAACGCCTTCGACAATGCGCTGCTGGCGGCAGGCATCGGCAACGTGAACCTGGTCAAGATCTCCAGCATCATCCCGCCCGACGTCGCGATCGTGGAGCTTCCGAAAATCCGGCCGGGCGCGCTCATCCCGACGGCGTACGCCGCGATCACGAGCGACGTGCCGGGCCAGACGGTAGCCGCCGCGGTCGGGTACGCGCTGCCCGACGATCCCTCGAAGCCCGGCGTCATCATGGAGTTCCACGACGTCGCCGCGCGCCGGGACGCCGAGCGCGCGATCCGCGCGATGCTCGTGGAGGCGTTCGCCGTCCGCGGCGAGCCGATTCGCGAGCTCGGGGTCTTCGCCGTCGAGCACACGGTCGAGCGGGTCGGGTGCGCCCTCGCCGCGGTCGTGCTGCTCGCCGAGCAAGACCTCGCCTAGCGGCCGCATGCGTCCCGTGTCGCCCCGCTTCATCGCGTGCGAGGGCACGCTCGCCGACTCGAAGATCATCGTCTACGGCATCCCCTTCGTCGGCCGCGTGAACCTCCGCAAGGGCGCCGAGGACGGCCCGCGCGACCTCCGGCTCGCCTCGGATTCGATCGAGACCTACTCGCCCTGGGTCGGGCGGGACCTCGAAGACCTGCCGATCGCCGACATCGGCGACTGCGAGTTGCCCGACGGCGCCCCGCCGCGGGAGCAGCTCGACGCCGCGCGGGCCGAGATCGCCGCCTGGTGGCGTCCGGGCCTCATCCCCTTCATGATCGGGGGCGACCACACGGCGACCGTGCCCGTCATGGAGGCGATCGCGCCCTCCTTCCCCGACCTCCGTATCCTCCACCTCGACGCCCACCCCGACACGCGGGAAGCGTTCCTCGGCGAGCGCTACAACTACGCCTCCGCGATGGCCCGGGTGATGGACGTCGTCCCGGCGGAGCGCGTCTACCAGGTGGGTATGCGGACCGGCTCCCGCGAGGAGTACGAGCGCCGGCGCCCCCATTTCTTCCCCGTCGTGGCCGGCCACCCCGTGGACATCGTCCGCAGGCTTCTGCCCGAGCTCCGGGACCACCCCCTCTACGTGACGATCGATGTCGACGTCCTGGACCCCGCGGACGCGCCGGGCACCGGCTCACCCGAGCCCGGCGGGCTCCGGGTGCCCGAGCTGGTCGAGATCGTCCGGATGCTCGACGGCTGCCGGGTGATCGGTGGTGACCTGGTCGAGGTCGCCCATGCCTGGGACCCGACGGGCCGCACCGGCATCGCCGCCGCCTGGGTGATGCGTGAGGCCTTCCTGACGTGGTGGGGCACCGTCCGATGACGGGCCAGTACAGCGCCCCGCGGCTCTACGAGATCGCCTTCGACACGAACCGCAAGCTCGAAGTGGACTTCCTCGTCCACTGCTTCGAGCGCTACGCCAGGCGACGGGTCCGCCGGGTGCTCGACATCGCCTGCGGCACGGGCCCGCACCTCATCCGGCTGGCCGACCGCGGCTACCGGATGTCCGGGCTCGACCTCTCCCCCGAGTGCATCGAGTTCCTCGGGCAACGCCTCGCGGCGAAGGGGCACCCGGGGGAGCTGGTCGTCGGCGACATGACCGACTTCCGGCTGAAGCAGCCGGTGGACGCGGCGATCTGCATGCAGGACTCCCAGGGGCACCTGCTGACGAACGCGCAGCTCGTCGCCCACCTGCGGGCGACGGCGCGCGTGGTCAGGAAGGGCGGGCTCTACGTCTTCGACCGCTACATGGCGTCGTCGTGGACCGACCCCGCGCGCGCCTGGTCGTGGTCGAAGCGGCGTGGGAAGTTGATCGTGCGCGCGTCGTTCTCGGCGCTCAACGACGTGAACCCGGTGAGCCAGGTCTTCCGCGAGCGGATGACGCTCGAGGCGGTCGAGAACGGCTCGCGCCGGCTCTACCGGCAGACCCATCTCTCGCGGATGGTCTTCCCGCAGGAGCTCCGCGCGCTGGTCGAGCTCGCCGGAGGCTTCGAGTTCGTCCAGTGGTTCTTCGGCTTCAAGCCCCACCAGGTCCTCGAGCGCACCAAGCGTCCGATCATCATGGTCGTCGTCCTGCGCAAGACGTAGCGGCCCGCGCCATGAAGCCGCGTCCGGCGAGCCCGCGGGCCGTGCTGCGGCTCAAGCGGGGCCGCGACCGGGCGCGCTGGCACCCCTGGATCTTCAAGGGCGACGTCGCCGACGTGAGCGATGTCGAGCCCGGCACGGCCGTCACCGTCGTCGACGCCGGCGGTCGGTTCGTCGCCCGCGGCCACTACAACCCGCGCCCGGCCCTCTGCTGCCGGATCCTCACGTGGGCCGATGAGGCGCTCGACGGCCGCTTCTTCGAGCGCAGGGTCGCCGAGGCGGTCGCCCGTCGGGCAGGCGCCGCCGGCGCCCCGCCGGCCCTCGGCCGGCTCGTCTGGAGCGAGGCCGACGGCCTCCCGGGGCTCGTCGTGGACCGTTACGGCCCCGCCGTCGTCGTCCAGTGTCTGACCCTCGGCATGGCCCGGGCCCGGCGCCAGGTCGAAGCCGCCATCGAGCGAGCGCTCGGCGCCCTGCCGGTCTTTCACAAGGACGAGGACACCGCCGCCCGCCTCGAGGGATTCGAGCCCGTCCACGGCTGGGCCGGGCCGGCGGGGCCGCCGACGGTGGAGGTGGTGGAGGACGGGGTCCGGTTCGTCGTCACGGTCGGCGGCGGCCACAAGACCGGCCTCTATCTCGACCAGCGGGAGAACCGCAGGCGGCTCTCAGCCCTCGCCCGCGGCCGCGACGTTCTCGACGGCTTCGCCTACACGGGCGGCTTCGCCTGCCACGCCCTCGTCGGCGGTGCTCGCCGCGCCGTCCTGATCGAGTCCGGGCCGGAGGCGCTCGCCGGCGCGCGCGAGAACCTCGCGCTGAACGGGGTCGCCGACCGGGCCGAGATCGTCGCCGCCAACGTGTTCGACGAGTTGAGGCGCCTCGAGCGCGCCGGAGCGCGCTTCGGCGCGATCGTGCTCGACCCTCCGCCGTTCGCGCGGAGCCGGACGCAGCTCGAGGCCGCCGTGCGCGGCTACAAGGAGCTCAACCTGCGAGCGATGCACCTGCTCGACCGCGGGGGCAGCCTCCTCACCTTCTCGTGCTCGCACCACGTCTCGGCGGAGCGCTTCGAGGAGGTCTGCCGCGACGCTGCCGCGGACGCCGGCGTGCGCCTGCGCGTCACGATGGCGCTCGGGCAGGCGAGCGACCACCCGGTCGTCCTCACCATCCCGGAGACGCGTTATCTCAAGGGACTACTCCTCGAAGCGCTATGACAGGCTGCGGCGGGGAGGCGCCGGTGACGGGTCCCGGGCCGGGGAGGCGGAGGCGCTCCGAGACCCGTGTAGTCAGCGCACGGAGGCCGAGCGCAAGTAAACCGGAGCCGCGTGAACGATAGCCGTCGTGGTCGAGGAGCGCCTCCGCCTCCCCGGCCCACCGCCGATCACCAGCGCCGAGTCTCGCCGTGCTTCAAGATCCAGACGCGTGAAGCGTCGAGCCCGAGCCGGCGCGCCTCGGCGAGGAGCCGCTGCGGCGGCTCCTCGATCGGCTCGTCGGCGAGGTCGAAGGTCCCCCAGTGGATCGGGACGAAGCGCCGGCCGCGGACGTCGGCCAGCACCTGCAGCGCCTCTTCGGGCGAGGTGTGGCTGGCCTTCATGATCACCGCCGGCAGGTAGGCGCCGATCGGGACGGCGGCGAGGTCGAAGGGGCCGAGCCGCGCGCCGATCTCCTTGAGGCCCTCGTAGTAGGCCGTGTCGCCCGCGAAGTAGAGACGCTTCGACCGGCCGGCGATCGTCCAACCGCTCCAGAGACGCCGGTTGCGGTCGAACGGAGTGCGCCCGGAGAAGTGCTGCGCGGGAACGCACGAGAGGGTGAGCCCGCGCACGTCCCGGCTGTCCCACCAGTCGAGCTCCTCGACGTCGGTGACGCCGCGCTCCGCGAGCCACGCCTTGAGGCCGAGCGGCACGAGGAAGCGCGGCCGGTGGGTCTCGGCGAGCCGCCGCACGGTCGCCTCATCGAGGTGGTCGTAGTGGTCGTGCGAGATAAGGACGACGTGGATGGGCGGCAGGTCCTCGAAGGGAAGCCCGGGCGGCGTCACGCGCTTCGGCCCGGCGAAGCCGAACGGACTCGCCCGCTGCGACCACTGCGGGTCGGTGAGGACGTTCACCCCGTCGAGCTGGAC
>QHSZ01000338.1 GCA_003220595.1 Candidatus Rokuibacteriota bacterium
GCGGACATGGCCGGCGGCTGGGCGGCCGTGCGGAGCGCGCGCGGCGTCTCCTTGGCCGGCTCGGCCGTCTTCCTCTCGCCTCCGGTCCAGTTCGCGACGACGATGCCCGTTACGAGCGCCGTCGCCAGCACGAGCAGGAGCACGATCGCCGTCGCCTTCCAGGGATTCCACTTATCCAGCATCGCCCGAGCCCTCCAGGACCGACGTAATCCGGGCCGCCCTCGGATCACCCGGCTCCGCCGGCCAACGACCATCCGCAGATCGCTCCAGGGTTGCCATATTCGCTGCGCACCCTCGCGAGGGGTCCTCGAAGACCCCTCGAAGAAGCATGCGCACGTTTCGCATCGAGGATTTGTCATTAGCACCGCGTGTGCCAGAGATCACGGCCTGCAAAATCACGGGGTTACTCGCCTCATCGGGCGTACTCCCGAGAACCGACGCTGTTCGTGGACGTCAGTCCGTTGACAGCCCGTGAACGCCGGCGGCGATACAATCGCAACGTGCCCGATCTAGAGGACCTCGTCGGCGAGCAGTTGATGATTGGCCTGCCCGGGCCCACCCTCCGCGACGAGGACGTGCGCCTCTTCCGCGAGACGCGCGCCGGCGGCCTCATTCTCTACCGCCGCAACTTCGAGGGCGGAGACCAGCTCCGGCGTCTCCTCGGCGCCCTCGAGTCGGCGCTCGGTCGGCGGCTCCTCGTCGCGACGGACCACGAGGGCGGGCGGATCGTCATGCTGGGCGGCGGCACGACGATCTTCCCCGACAACCTCGCGGTGGGCGCCGCGGGCGAAGAGGCGTTCGCCTACCGCCAGGGCCAGGTCGAGGCGCTCGAGCTGCGGCGTCTCGGCGTGGACGTGAACTTCGCGCCCGTCCTCGACGTGCTCACCGAGCGCTACAGCCCCAACATCGGTATCCGTTCGTACGGGAAAGACCCGAAGGTCGTCGGGCGCTACGGCGTGGCGCGCATCCGGGGGATGCAGAAGGGCGGGCTCTCGGCCTGCGCCAAGCATTTTCCCGGGAAGGGCCACTCGCCGCTCGACGCGCACCTGAGGCTCCCCACGATCGACTCCACGTGGGCGGAGATGCACATGGCGCACCTGCCGCCGTTCCTCGAGGCGATCGGGGCCGGCATCGAGTGCGTGATGACGAGCCATCCGGTCTACCCGAACCTCGACCCCGCGCGCGTGCCGGCGACCTTCTCGCGCCTCATCGTCGAGGAGTACCTCCGGGGCCAGGTGGGCTTCAAGGGCGTCGTATTCTCCGACGACCTCGAGATGGGCGCGGTGAGCGAGGCGTGTCCGATCGGCGAGGCGTCGGTGCGCACGGCCGCGGCCGGGCACGACCTGCTCCTCGTGTGCCACACCGAGGCCGCGCAGCGGACGAGCGCCGCAGCGCTCGTCGACGCGTACCGAGCCTCCCGGCTTCCGCGCCGAGCTCTCGAGCAGGCCGTGGAACGGATCCGCCGGCTTCGCGAGCGGCGGCGCGAGCGCTTCGAGGGCGGGCCGCCGGCGCCCGAGCCCGACGGGGCGCCGCTGGCGTGGGCGATCGCCACGCGCGCCGTCACGCGGGTCGCCCCGGGGCGACCCGACTTCACGCACGCGCTGAACGGCCGCGTCGCCGTCGTGTTCCCGCGCTTCTCCGAGCTCGCGGCCCGAATCACCATCGAGCCGGAGGTGGCGGACGAGCGCGGCTATCTCACGCGCGCGTTCGCGCGGGTCGGCATCGAGCCCGAGGCGATCCTGGTCGCGCCCGAGCCCACGCCGGCGGAGATCGCCGAGGCCGCGGAGCGTGCCGCGGCCGCCGACGCGACCGTCCTCTTCCTCTACGACGCCCATCTCTACCCGTCGAACCGCG
The DNA here is from genome assembly GCA_003220595.1 of Candidatus Rokuibacteriota bacterium. Taxonomy (GTDB): domain Bacteria; phylum Methylomirabilota; class Methylomirabilia; order Rokubacteriales; family CSP1-6; genus AR19. The sequence goes on from QHSZ01000338.1 coordinate 1,855, forward strand.
CCCTGCTGGACGCGGTGACGGCGCGCGCGCGGGCCCTCGCCGTCGTGCTCCTGCGCGATCCCTACGACGCAGGGCTGCTCGCGCCCGGCGTCCTCGGTCTCACCGCGTACGGCTGGCGCAAGTGCCAGATCGACGCGGTCATCGCGCGCCTCAGCCATCCCTGAGACGGCCGGGTCCGCGCGAGCCGCAGCACGGCGGCCTCCCTCCGCAGCTCGTCGAGCCGCTCCCGCGCGAGGAGCTCGAGCGCGTACTCGCTCACGCCCATGACGGCGACCTCCCCGCGCGCGCCCGGCCGAGCTCGCGCGTCTCCGGCCGCGCGGGACTCTCGCGCGGCGTCAGGACGAGGTCGAATCGGCCCGGGAAAGCGCCGCGGACGACGTCGAGGACGGCGCCGACGAGCGCCGGGCGGTCGAGCGGCACGGCCATGGACACGCGCCACCGCCCGCGGCGACCCCGCGTCACGAACGGCGCGACGACGGCGCCGAGCTCGCGGTGGATCGCGTCCGTGAGCTGGATCTGCCGTGTGACCGCTTCGGCGCGCGCGCGCTCCACGCGCCGCGCGAGTGTCACGAGCGCCAGCACGGCGGCGGCCGGGACCAGCACGACGATGACGACCTGGAGCAGTGTCTGCATGGGGGCTCCTCCGCCCCCTAAGACACCGCGGGACCGTCAGCGTGAAATCGGATGGAGGTCGGGGTGGCAGTCCGAGCAGGGCTCGAGCCCGGCGGCCTCGGCGTGCGCGGGCGAGCCGAAGAGCGTCAGCTCGTGGGGCGGCTCCGCCGGGATCCACGTGCAGCTCGGCAGGCAATAGGCGGAGCCGTCGGGCGAGCGCACGTACATGGCGTCCCGGGGCACCCGGAAGTCGTGGGCGGTCTTCACGGCCGGCACGCCCTCGACGGACAGGAGCCGCTGCTTGAGCGTGAGCTTGTCGCCCGCGTAGCCGGTGAGCGCGCCGGAGAGCCCGATCACGCGGTGGCACGGCACGACGATCGGTAGCGGATTCCAGCGGAGCGCCTGGGCGACGGCGCGCGTGGCCGACGGCCGCCCCAGCTCGCGCGCGATACCCGCGTACGAGCGCACCGCGCCGTAGGGGATTCGCGCCGTCGCGGTGAGCACCGCGCGATGGAAGTCGCTCCGCGCCAGACGCAGGTCGAGCGGCCAGGCGAGCCGGCTGCGCCGCCCCTCCACGAAGTCGAGCAGCTCAGCGTAGAGCCCCTCGACCTCCGCGCCGTCCTCGATCGGCTCGACGCCCGGCAT
>QHSZ01000339.1 GCA_003220595.1 Candidatus Rokuibacteriota bacterium
CGTGGGCCCGCGCTACGTCCTGCGCGAGGACCTCGCGCGCGCGAGCCTCCTCGACGCGGGCGACCTCCCCGCGGCGTCGGTGGCCCGCCCGCTGCCCGTGGTCGACGCCGGAGCGGGGGAGGTCGCCGTGCGGCGGCGCCTGGCCGGCGGCGCGCCGCTCGTGATCGTGCGCGGGCGGGCGGGCGCGGTCGGCGCGGTTGCCGGCCGCGGCCCGGTGCTCGACGCGCGCGCCTCGGCGGCGGCGCGGGTCGCGCGGGGCGTGCCCGCCGAGACGCGCGAGCTGCTCTCGACGATCGGGCGGCTGGCGCGGGAGCACCGGGCGCGCGCCTACCTCGTCGGCGGCATGGTCCGCGACGTCTGGCGCGAGGCGCCCGTCAGCCGCCGCGACCTCGACCTGGTCGTCGAGGGCGACGGGCCGGCCGTCGCGCGGCGCCTGGCCCAGGAGCTCGGCGGCACGCTGCGCGAGCACGAGCGGTTCCTCACCGCCTCCGTGGAGACGCCCGGCGCCGGCCGGATCGACGTGGCGACCGCCCGCACCGAGCGCTACGAGACCCGGGGGGCGCTGCCGCGCGTGATGCCCGCCGCCATCGAGGAAGACCTCCGGCGGCGCGATTTCAGCGTGAACGCGATGGCGATCGAGCTCGCCTCGGGCGCCTGGGGGCTCCTCGATCCGTTCGGCGGGCGGGAAGACCTCGCGCGGCGACGCCTGCGCGTCCTCCATCCGCTCGCCTACGTCGAGGACCCGACGCGCCTGTTCCGGGCCGCGCGCCACGGCGCGAGGCTCGGCCTCACGCCCGACCGGGCGACGCTGGCCGCGCAGGCGCTGGCCCTGAGGCTCGCCCCCTATCCCGCGCTCTCCGGCCAGCGCCTCACCGGCGAGCTCGGGCTCATCCTCGACGAGGCGCGGCCCGACGGAGCCCTCGCGCGGCTCGGTGGGGCCGGGGTCTTCGCCTTGCTCCATGAGCACTACCGCTTCACCGCGCTGACGCGGCGCCGCTGTGTGGAGCTCACGGCCACGCTCGCGTGGGCACAAGCGCGCTCGCTCCCGGCGGCACCCGTGGAGCTCACCGTGCTCGTCCTCGTCGCCGACCAGCCGCGCGAGGTGGCGACGGCGGCCCTCGCGCGGCTCGCCTTCGCGGGCGAGCCCCTCACGCGGCTCGCGCGCTGCATCGACGAGCACCAGGCGCTGGCGCGGCGCCTCGCGGCGGCGACGGCGCCGAGCGCGCGGGCGCGCGTGCTCCGGGTGCTTGCCCCGCTCGAGCTCGCGTGGCTCCGCCTCATCGGCGGCGTCGGCGTGCGCGCGGCGCTCGACTGGTATCTCGGCCTCGAGCGGTGCCTCGTCTCGCTCGCCGGCGACGACCTGGTGGCGCTCGGCGTCCCGCGGGGGCCCGGGGTGGCGCGCCTGCTCGGCGAGCTGCGCGACGGCCGCCTGGACGGGCGCCTGCACGATCGCGCCATGGAAGTGGCCTACGTGCGAGACTGGATGACGAAAGGAGGCTGAGGTGTCGCCGAAATACATCTTCGTGACCGGCGGCGTCGTGTCGTCCCTCGGCAAGGGGCTCGCGGCCGCGTCGATCGGTGCGCTCCTGGAGGCGCGGGGCTTCAGCGTCACGCTCCAGAAGCTGGACCCCTACATCAACGTCGACGCGGGCACGATGAGCCCCTACCAGCACGGCGAGGTCTTCGTCACCGACGACGGCGGCGAGGCCGACCTCGATCTCGGCCACTACGAGCGCTTCACGTCGGGGCGCGTGTCGCGCGATCACAACGTCACGACCGGGAAGGTCTATTTCTCCGTCATCCAGAAGGAGCGCCGGGGCGACTACCTCGGCCGGACGGTCCAGGTCATTCCGCACATCACCGACGAGATCAAGGCGTCCATCACGCGCGTCTCCCGCGGCGCGGACGTCGTGATCGTCGAGGTCGGCGGCACGGTCGGCGACATCGAGGGGCTGCCGTTCCTCGAGGCCATCCGCCAGTTCAAGAAGGACGTCGGGCGCGAGAACGTGATCTACGTCCACCTCACGCTCGTGCCCTTCATGCAGGCGGCCGCCGAGCTCAAGACCAAGGCCACGCAGCACTCGGTGAAGGAGCTGCGCGCGATCGGGATCCAGCCCGACATCCTCCTCTGCCGGACGGACCGCTTCCTGCCCCCGGGGATCAAGTCGAAGATCGCGCTCTACTGCGACGTCGAGGAGGAGGCGGTCATCACCGCGAAGGACGTCGAGACGGTCTACGAGGTCCCGCTCGTGTTTCACAAGGAGGGGCTCGACGACATGGTCTCGAAGCTCCTCGGCCTCACCCCGCGGCCGACCGACCTGTCGCGCTGGGAGGCCGTGGTCAAGCGCGTGAAGTCCCCCCGCGCCGAGACGCGGGTGGCGGTGGTCGGGAAGTACATCGAGGTCAAGGACTCCTACAAGAGCCTCATCGAGGCGCTCGCCCACGGCGGGATCGCGAACGAGGCGCGCGTGGACGTCCGCTGGGTGGACGCCGAGCAGGTCGAGCGCGAGGGCGCCCCGCGCCACTTCGCCGACGTCCACGGCATCCTGGTGCCCGGCGGCTTCGGCGACCGCGGCATCGAGGGGAAGATCGAGGCCGTGCGGTACGCGCGCGAGCAGGGCGTGCCGTACTTCGGCATCTGCCTCGGCATGCAGTGCGCGGTGATCGAGTTCGCTCGCCACGTCTGCGGCCTCACCGGCGCGAACTCGGCCGAGTTCGAGGCGGAGGCGGCGCACAAGGTGATCGACCTCCTGCCCGAGCAGCGGGGTGTCGCCGACAAGGGCGGCACGATGCGGCTCGGCCTCTATCCGATCGTGCTAGGCGAGGGGAGCCTCGCCTCGCGCCTCTACGGCCAGGGGATCATCCAGGAGCGCCACCGCCACCGCTACGAGGTCAACAACGACTACCTCGCGAAGCTCGAGAAGCACGGGCTGCGGGTCTCCGGTGTCTGGGCGGAGAAACAGCTCGTCGAGATCATCGAGGTCCCCGAGCACCCGTACTTCGTGGCCGGTCAGTTCCATCCCGAGTTCCGCTCGCG
>QHSZ01000161.1 GCA_003220595.1 Candidatus Rokuibacteriota bacterium
TTTTTGGTTCCTGTCAGCCTCACCTCCGCAACGTTAAGTTTTGATCGGTTTATTGGTAACCGTGACACCGACTTCTTTACTCCTCCCTCTCTCGACTATACAGTGTCTCCAAACCAGCAGGCTCGCGTGGATATTCTCATCGGAACGCCTTCCAGCGAGTTCAGCGTCGGCGCGGCGGACATCCTCGCCAACCTCTTTCAGACTCACCCCGGTGATCCTCTCGTTTCGGGATACACACCGCAGACGACGGATCTCACGTCGCTACTGCAGGGGCATCAAGGACAAACCCTGCAGTTGAGATTCGCTGAAGTAGACAATCTGGCATTCTTCCAATTTGGAGTTGACGCGGTCAGGCTCTCGGTCAGCACAGCAGCCAGCACAGCAGCGGTGCCCGCGCCTACTTCACTTGCGCTTGCGCTTCTGGGCTCAGGCGTGCTCGCGAGCGTTGCGATCTTTCGCCGTCGGAGCCGATAGGACACTCGAGACGTCCGGCGGCGGCCGCGCCGGAAAACTCAGCCGGAGTATCCCCTGGCGACGAAGTTCGCGGCAGCGTTAAAAGGACGTCGATGACGCCGAAAGAGCTGGCTGGCGCGTTGCGCCGGCAACTGAACCCGCGGCGCGCGAGATGGCAGAAGCCGGCCGCCGTCGTGCGGGCCCTCGGGTTGCGCCGCGGGCAAGTCGTGGCGGAAATCGGCTCGGGCCCGGGCTACTTCACTCCGCGACTGGCGCGAGCGGTGGGCCCCTCCGGACACGTATACGCTGTCGATCCGGAGGCCGCCGTGCTCGACGTGCTGCGCCGGCGCCTGGGACGGATACGCGTGCGCAACGTCACGCCGGTGCTGAGCCGCGACGACGACCCGCTCCTGCCGCGCGGGCGCTGTGACGTCGCGCTGCTTATCAACGCCTATCACCATATGCGCGGGCGCACTGCCTTTTTGCGACGGTTGGTCGCGTCGCTGCCACGGAGCGCTCGCGTCGTGAACATCGACTGGAACGAGGAGACGGAGTTCGGACCCCCGCCGAGACGGCGCGTCCCTCGCGCGCGCTTCTTGCGAGACGCGCGGCGGGTCGGGCTACGGCTGGTGACCGCTCGATCGTTCCTGCCGCACCAGTACTTCCTCGTCCTGCGCCGCGGCCGCTGAAAGGAATCGATCGGGGCGGCGTGCTCGACCCCATGAAGGCGACCTTGTCCACGCCAGGATGAGCGACGAGGTTCTGGCGACGCCACGCCTAGGCCGCGGCACTGCAAGCGCACCACCGCCGGGAAGATCCACGACCGAGACGTCGTACAAGGCGCGAGTTAGGGCTTCACGCCGTCCCTCTACCGCCACACTGCGAGCACGGCTCAGTGCGGTCACCATGGGCGACGCCTCACCTTCCGAGTCACCAAGAATGGTGACGCGCGGACCGTGCCGATGACCGACACGCTGCGCGAGGCGTTCTTGTCTCTTCCCCGCCCACTTGACGTCGAGGCGCAGGTATTCCCCGAGCGTGATCCTCAGGTGCTCACGCGCAGCTTCGCTAGGCTCGTGAAGCGCCTCGGGCTCAAGAACCTTCGATTTCACGACCTCAGGCACGACGCCGCGAGCACGCTGACAATGGCGGGCGTTCCACAGCGGACGGTCATGGCGATCCTGGGGCACCGTGATTCACGGATGACCATGAGGTACCAGCACGTGAGCCCAGACCATCTTCGCGAAGCGGTCCAGGCGCTCGACGGGGCCGCGCGAGCAGCGCTGCGGCCGGGCTCAAGTGGCACTATTTCGGCACCGGCGACCGGAACGTGAGGAAGGTTGTTGTGTAACTGCCCGTCAGAATTGGTGGGCGGCGCAGGGCTCGAACCTGCGACCTCAGCCTTGTAAGGGCTGCGCTCTCCCAGCTGAGCTAGCCGCCCGTGCTCGGACGATCAGCGAATCGGGGGACGCTCGCCTATCCTAGCACTCCCCGACGTGCCCCATACGTGCCCGCGAGCTGTGCGCGCGGGCTCCTGGAGATCGGCCAGCCTGACGATAGGGTGGCGATCGAACACGGCCGTCCTGCCCTACTTCATCCGTTCAAACACGGCCGATCCGGTATCAAAGCTGAAGCTGCCTTCGGGAGTGACCGTGAGGATCGTCTTGCCCCTCTCCCCGGAGACTGTCGCCGTTCCTTGGGTGCGCGACGATCGGTATCGTAACTTGCCGCTTTCCAGATAGTATTTCCCGACCGTCAACGTTCCGCCCGGTACCGTGGTGGAGGATTCATAGCTTCCGTCCTCCTTGATGATCATCAGGACCCGAGCGTTGCCCCCCACTTGCGTGGTCACCCAGCCCTGCCATGTCCCTGCGAGTTCCTTGACGTCCGTGAGCGGTTTCTCTGCGGCGGTTCCAGCGAGCGTGCACGCGGTCAACACCACAGGAGCAAGAAGCGCGATCAGTCGGTACGATCTCACGTATTGGCCTCGTTGAGCCCAACAGGGACGCGCTCGGCCCTCACTCCGCGTCGCCGGCCCGGAGGTAGGTGAGGAAGCCCTGGCGCAGCGCGGTCGGCTGCTCCGTGAGCCAGACGAGGAGCTCGGTGTGCTCGTCGACCAGACGCGTGCGGGCTGGCCCGGCAGGAAGATCCGCGTACTGGAGCTGAAGCGCGTACATATAGACGGCCTTGCGGTAGAGGTCGTCGAGATACTTGCAGAGCTCCGCGTTGAGGAGGACCTCCTTCTCGCTGGTCGCTCGGATGAGCTCGGGGATCACGTCGCCCGCGACGCGGCCGTCGCGAAACACGGGGCTGAGGGCGACGAGGACCCCCCGGAGGATCCCCGCGCGGCGCTCGTAGAGGTCGTGACGCAGCTTGGTCCGCGCCGTCTGATGCTGCTGGTAGGCGATGTAGGCGGCGATCGCGGCGATCGTCGGCGTCAGGAGGGCGGAGACCCCGGTCAGATAGGCCTCGCAGCCGGTGGGGCCGATGCGCGGGGCGAGCCCCCCGATGCCGGTCGAGGCGACGATGCAGTACGTGGCGAAGCCAGACGCGACCGCGGAGCTGAAAGCCACGATGACGAGCAGGGTGCCACCCCAGATGCGCCGCACCCTGGGCGTCATCGCACGGCCGACGCGCCCACGGGCGCCACCCTAGCGCAGGTCGAGCGCGTCGACGCGCACGGCCGTCGGGATCCCCTCGCCGTCCCACCCGCGCAGCGCGTAGTACTCGTCGAGCATCGCGCGCAGCTCGTCGGGCGGACAGTAGGCGCCGGCCGACGGGCCCTCGGGGATGGGCTCGTGCATCACCCTCCACGGCAGCGTGTCCTCCGCGCGCCGCACGCCCTCGCGCACGTTGAAGAGGCGCTCGAGGTTGATGATGCGCTCGCCGACGCGCTCGAGCGCCTCGAGCGTCATGTCCCAGCCGGTGACGGCCCGCACCATGCGCGCGTAGGGCTCCTCGAGGAAGAGCCCGAAGCCGCGCTCGGCGGTGAACCGGCACATGACGAGCGAGTCGCCGACGGCCGTGAAGTGCTGGCTGCGTACGGCGAAGGCCGGCTTGCCCTTCGTCCCACGCCGGTCGAACCCCTGCGCGTACTGAGGCGTGGGGCGCGTGTCGTGGTGGCTCCCGCCGCGCGTCGCCGTGGCGTAGCCGATCGAGAGGCCCTTGAGGGCGCGCGCCGAGTGGGCCGGCAGCTCGAGGCGCTTCACCGCATAGACGAGCTTCGTCCCCTCGGGGTGGACGCGCTCGGCGAGCCGCCAGGCGCCCTCCGCGAGGCGCGCGCCGAAGCCCTCGCGGCGCGCCGTCAGCTCGACGAGCCGGAGCATGCCGCGCCAGTTCCCCCAGCCGAAGTCCACGCCGAGGTCGGCGGTCGTGAGCCAGCCGCGCTCGAGCGCCTCGCAGACGAAGGCCAGCGTGACGCCGAGCGAGATCGTGTCCATGCCGAGGAGGTCGCAGAGGTCGTTGGCGAGGATGAGCGCCTCCGGGTTCGCGATGCCGAGCATCGGGCCGAGCGCGAAGATGGTCTCGTACTCGGGCATCTTCGCCTTCGTCCCGGCGAACTCGCCCTCGCCGATCGCGTACTGCTTGCCGCACGCGACGGGGCACTTGAGGCACGTCGTGTCGCGGTCATGGTAGTGGGCCTTCATCGCCTCGCCGCCCACGGCGCCCGCCTCGGCGAAGGTCTCCGTCTTGAGGTTGAAGCTCCCGAGCCCGCCGAGCGCGTTGATCGGGCCGACGAGGAAGGACGTGCCGTAGGTCGAGAGCGCCTGCGTGCCCGTCTTCAGGGGCTCGCGCGTCTCGTCGAGGAGAGCCTTCAGCGCCGCGGTGTCGGCGACCTCGGTCTTTCGCGCGCCGCGCACCACGACCGCCTTCAGATGCTTCGAGCCCAGCACGGCGCCGACGCCGCCGCGCCCCGAGACGCCCTCGCGGTTCCTCCAGTAGTGCGCCATCGCGGCAAAGCGCACGCGCTGCTCGCCCGCGGGGCCGATGGCGATCGCGTCGGCGTCGGCGCCCTCGCTGGCGACGAGGGCGTGGACGGTGTCGCGCGTCGTCCCGCCCCAGAGCTCGGTCGCGGGCTTCACCTCGGCGCCCGTCTCGGTCACCAAGAGGTACGACGGCCTCGCGGCCCGGCCCGTGATGAAAATGGCGTCGAAGCCCGTCCGCTTGAGCGTCGCCGGGAAGCGCCCGCCGAAGGTCGAGTCGAAGAAGAGATCGGTCAACGGCGACTTGGTCGCGACGCAGGCGCGGCTGTTGCCCGGCACCGTCGTGTCGGTGATGGGCCCGACGGCGAACACGACCGCGTTCGTGGGGGCGAACGGATCGGTGCGAGCCGGCACGTGGTCGTAGAGCAGGCGCGCCGCCAGGCCGTTGCCGCCGAGGTAGGCGCGCGCGCTGCGCTCGTCGAGCGCCTCCTGGCGCGCGGTGCCGGTTCCGAGGTCGACGAAGAGGACCCGGCCGCCGTAACCCTTCACCGGCCCAGGTCCTTCAACCCCCGGCGCGCGGCGGCGGCGAGATCGGCCGGCACGTTCGGCTGGTCGAGGAGCTTCCGGTAGACGATGGCCGCGGAGTCCGGTTGCTTCAGCGCCAGGAAGCTCGTCGCGGCGCCGAGGAGCGCCTTGCGCCCGGCGGACGACTCCGGCGCCACGTAGGCGGCCGTCATGAAGTACTCCGCGGCGGCGAGCTGGTCGCCGTCGCCCTGCCAGGCCTCGCCGAGCCCGTAGGCGGCCTCGGCGACGGTCGCCTCCTCCGGGCCCTTCAGGAGTTCGCCGAGGAGCGCGCGCGCCTCGGTCCACTTCTTCTCCTGGAGCAGGGCGTGGGCGTTCCCGAGCAGGGCGGCCGGGCTCCAGCCGCGGCGGCCGTCGCTCGCCGCGTGCGCGTAGGCCTCGAGCGCGCCCGCGCGGTCGCCCGTGGCCTCGCGCACCCGGGCCAGCACGAGCCAGGCGCGCGTCGTCTTCGCGTCGGCCGGCGCCCCGGCGACGAGCTTCTCGAGGTCCGGGCGCGCGGCGGCCGCACGCCCGGTCTCCACCAGCGCCTCGGCGAGCGTCAGGCGTCCGGCGGCGGCGAACGGACTCTGCGGAAAGCGCTGCTGGAGCTCGGCGTACGCCTCGTAGGCGATCGGCCAGGCACCCGCCGCGGCCGCGCCCGCGCCGACGCGCTCGAGCACGTCGTCGGCGGCCTCGTCGGCGGGGAACTGGGCGACGAGGCGCTTGGCGTAGTCGAGCGCCGCCGTCCAGTCCTTCGCCTCACCGGCGACGCCGGCGAGGACGTAGAGGAAGCGGGGCGCCGCCCGGCCGGCCGGCGCGGCGGCGAGCTGGGCGAGCGCCGGCTTCTTCCAGTCCGCATGGGCACCCTGCTGGTAGGCGACCACGGTGAGACCGTACGCGGCGGCGGCGGCGACCGCGGGCGTGCCGTTGTCGCGGGCGTCGGTGAGGAGCCCCTTGGCGGGCTCCCACTGCCCCTGGGCGAGCTGGGCGACGCCGAGCGCCAGCGTCGCGAGGGCGCCCGTCTCGGACCGGGCGAGCGTGAACGATTTGGCGGCCTCGGCGGGCTTGCCGGCTGTCAGCAACGCGACCCCCATCGCCACGTGGGCGCGGCCGAGCAGGGGCGGGAACGGCGCGCGCTTGATCCAGTCGGCGAGCTCCCCCTGGAGAGCCGTGGCGTCGCCCGTGCGCAGGGAGAGGATGGCGCGATTGAGCCGCGCGAAGTCGGTGCGCGGCTGCTTCGGATAATCCGCGATGATCCGGTCGAGGAGCGCCCGCGCGGCCGACCATTCCGCGGGTTTTCCGAGCGCGAGCTCCGAGGCCAGCAGGAGCGCCTCGGGCGCGTACGGGTGCTCCGGGTGGAGGCGCGCGAACTCGAGGAACGCGCGGCGTGCGTCGTCGTCGCGGTCCTGGCGGAGCGCGCTCCAGGCGACGCCGAGGCGCGCGGCCGGCGCCTGGGGGTGCCGCGGCAGCTCCACGAGCAGGCGACCGAAGGCGGCGCTCGCCGTGGCATGGTCGCCCCCGCGGTACGCGGCCTCGCCCTGGAGCAGGAGCGCGGCCGCGCGCGCGTCGGGCGTCGTGGCGGACGCGACGACGGCCGCGAGATCCTTCGCCGCCTGGGTGAACTCCCGCAGCTCGACGTTCGCCTGGGCGAGACGGAACGCCGCGAACCAGCCCGTCGCGGACCCGGGCTCGGCCCGCTGGGCCAGCTCGTACTGCGTGCGCGCGTCGTCGAGGTTGCCCTGCCCGCGGCTCGCCTCGCCGCTCAGCATGAGCGCGTACGCGCGCAGGGCGGGCGTGAGGTTGGTGGCGAGCACCTCGGGAAGGATGACGAGCGCCTCGGCCCCCTTGCCGCCGTCGATGAGGCTGCGCGCGAAGCGGAGGAGGAGGGGCTGCAGGAGCGGCGAGCGCCGGCCCTCGAGATCGCGCGCGGCCTGGCGTGCCGCGGCCGGGTCGGAGGGCAGGAGCGCCAGGACGATGCCGGCCTGGGCCCAGTCGCGCTCGGTACCGGTCTTGGGCGCCGCGGCGGGCGACATCGGCGTCAGGAACGCGCGGAACGCGGTGACGCTCTCCCGGTAGCGACCGGCCTGGAGGCTCCACCAGCCGAGCCGCAGCTGGCCCTGATCGAGCAGCGGGTGCGGCCCGCCCTGGACGAAGGCCGTCAGCGTGCTCACGGAGCGGTCGTACTGGCCGACGCGCCCGAGCGCCTCGCCGAACCAGAACGCCACGTCGCGCGCGAGCGGGCCCGGCACGCCCTTCGCGCCGAGCGTCGTCCACGCCTCGACCGCGTCCTCGTGACGGCCGAGCGCGTAGCTCGCGATCCCGAGGCCGTGGCGCGCCCACGCCTCGAGCGAGGGCGGCATAGGGCCGGCCAGGACCTGCGTGAACGTGTCGCGCGCGCGCTGGGCGTTGCCGAGGCGGAGCGCCGTCCACGCCCCGCCGTAGGTGCTCCAGAGCGCGAGGTCGCGCCCCTTGGGCGCGGTCTGCGTGACCTGGAGGAAGAGCCGGTCGGCCTGCTCGATGCGGCCGAGAACCCAGTAGGTCTCGGCGAGCCAGTAGCGCGCCTCGACGACGACGTCGCGGTCGCTCCCACTCCGCGCCGCCTGCTCGAGCGCCTTCGCCGCGTCCTCGTACTCGGCCTTCGCGAAGCGCGCGCGCCCGCATTCGAGCGCCTGCGAGGCCACGCCGAAGAACGCGCCGACGCACGCGAGCCCGCCCGGCTGCGCCACGGGGGCCGTCGGCTTTCCCCCGGTCGGGGGCGCGAGCGCCGCGAGGGGGAACGGCGGCAGGTCCGCGGGCGGCGCCGGCAGCGGCAGGGTCGCGGGCGCGAGCGCCGGCTTCTCGCCCGGCGCCTCGGCGAACGGCACGAGCGGCGCGAGCTCGGGCAAGGGCGGCGTGAGCGGCAGGAGCGTCTGCGCCACGACGCCCGCCGGGACGAGGGCCGACGCCGCGAGGAGGAGCAGGACGAGCGCCCGGCGCCTCAGGAGCCGCCTCCCGTCTTCGGCACCCGGCCGCGGAGCGCGGCGGCGCGGTCACGCGCCCAGTTGCGCAGCGTCGCGTCGGGACTCTTCGCCGCGACCTGCTCGTAGGCCGCGAGCGCGCCACGGTCGTCCTGGAGCTGCTCCTTCGCGAGGCCGAGGCCGGCGAGCGCGCGATAGCGCGTCCCCGCCTCGGTGCTCTTCACGGCCGAGGCCGCCTCGAACGCCTTCCCCGCCGCGCTGAAGCGCCCGAGCTTCAGCTCCGCCTCACCCTGGAGCACGAGCGCCTCCGCCCGCACGGCGTCTTCGTCGCTCCGCGCGGCCGCCTGCGCCTGGGCCGCCGCCTCCTTCCACTCCTTGCGCTTGAACGCCGCCTGCGCGAGGTCGAGCGCGGTGCGAAGGGCGAGCGCGTGAGTCGGGAACTCCTTGCGGAGCCGCCGCCACGCGGCCTCCTGGTCCTTGGGGCGTCCGAGCCGCCCGGCGAGCGAGCCCGCGTCGTAGAGCGCTTCAGCGGTGGGCGGCGTCTGCTCCAGGAGCTGCTTGTAGGCGTCCTGCATCTCGCCGCGGTCGCCCTGGCGCGCGAGCGTCTGGGTGATCAGCCGGCGCGCCGCCGGCACCTGGTCGTGGCTCGGCGCCATGGCCACGAACGCGCGCAGGTCCTCGACCCCGGCCTTGTCGCCCGAGCTGACGCGGGCCACGCCGAGCAGGTACTTCGCGTCGGGGGCGAGCTTGTGGTGCGCATACTTCGTCGGGAAGGCGGCGAGGACCGGCACCGCGTCGCCGAAGCGCTTCAACTCCACGAAAGTCCGCGCCAGATAGAAGGCCGCGGTGGGCGCGAGCGCGTGGTCGGGCCAGCCGTTCAGCACCTCGCGGAAGGCCGCCACCGCCGCCTCGGGCCGCCGGAGCTCGAGCTCGCTCTGGCCGAGGCCGTAGAAGGCCCCGGGCGCGAACGCCGACGCCGCGTCGTTCCGCGCCACGGCCTCGTAGGCGGTGCGCGCCTCGGCGAAGCGGCGCAGACGGAGCAGCGACTCGCCCTGCCAGAACTTGACCTCGTGCGGCGAGCCCGGCGCGGGGAGCTTCTCCAGGCGCCGGAACGCCTCCAGCGCCGCCTCGGCGTCGCCGAGCGCCAGGCGGGCGCGCCCGAGCACGAGCAGCGCCGCGGGCAGCTTCGGGTCCTTCGGATACTCGTCCGTGAGGCGCTCGAGCGCCCGGCGTGCGACGGCGTAGAGGCCGTCGGCGAAGGCGCGCTCGCCGACGAGCCGGAGCCGCTCGGGCTCGTCGAGCGCGTGCGTGGGCACGGCCGGGAGTGCGACCATCAGCACGAGGAGGACCGCCGTCACGCGCGGCAACCTGCGCATCATGTTGACAAATCATCGTAGCACGGCTTCGTCGTACGGCTGTGGTACGGTCTGGTCGTGGGTCTGTGCGTTTTCGACCTGGACCACACCCTCGTCCGCACGCCCCTCGACCTGGCGGCGATGGCCGTCGAGATGCGGGCGCTCCTCGAGGAGGCCCGCGGCCCCCTGCCCCCGCGCCCCGAGCGCTGGCGCGTCGGCCAGCTCGTGCTGTGGTCGAAGGCGGAGGCGCCCGAGCTCGAGCAGGCGCTCTGGCAGGTGGCGCTCGGGCACGAGCGCCGCGCGATGGACGCGGCCTCCCTCGAGCCCGGCGCGCTCGACGCCGTCACGGGCGCGCGCGATGCCGGCTTCCGCACCGCGCTCTGGACCAACAACGCGCGCGCGCTCACCGTGCCGGCGCTCGAGCGCCTCGGCCTCGCGGCGCTCCTCGACCTGGTCGTCACGCGCGACGACATGCGCGCCCTCAAGCCCGACCCCGATGGCTGGCGGGTGATCTCAGAACATTTCACCGCTCGCCTCGGCGGAGGCACCGCCTCGGCTCGCACGGCCCCCGAACATTTCACCGCTCGCCTCGGCGGAGGCACCGCCTCGGCTCGCACGGCCCCCGAACATTTCAGCGCGCCGACCGACGGGACCGGCGGTCTCGACGCGGTGGTCGTCGGCGACTCCTGGGTGGACGGCGTTGCCGCCGCCGCCGTCGGCGTGCCCTTCGTCGCCTACCGCGCGCGCGAGGAGGAGCTGCGGCGCTGGGGCGTCGAGCCCGTCGCCCGGCTCGACGACCTCGCGGCCCTCCCCGCGTGGCTCATGGCGCGGCTCGACGGGCACGCGACGCGGTGATGGACCTCTTCGGCGAGCCCGCGCCGGGCGCCGCCGCGCCGCCGGCCACGCCGCTGGCCGACCGCATGCGTCCGCGCACGCTCGACGAGCTCGTGGGCCAGGAGCACCTCGTCGGCGCCGGCAAGATCCTCCGCGCGGCGCTCGAGCGCGGCGAGCTCCACTCGATGATCCTCTGGGGCCCGCCGGGCTCCGGCAAGACCACGCTCGCCTCGCTGCTGGCGCGCGTGGCCGGCGCGCGTTTCGTCGCCTTCTCCGCGGTGCTCTCGGGGGTGAAGGAGATCCGTGAGGTCGTCGCCGAGGCGGAGCGCGAGCGCGCGCGCCATGGGACCCGCACGATCCTCTTCGTGGACGAGATCCACCGCTTCAACCGCGCGCAGCAGGACGCCTTCCTGCCGCACGTCGAAAAAGGGACGCTGATCCTCATCGGGGCGACGACCGAGAACCCGTCGTTCGAGGTGAACTCGGCCCTCCTCTCGCGCTGCCGGGTCTACGTGCTGCAGCCGCTCGCAGAGACGGACCTCGTCGCGATCCTGCGGCGGGCCCTCGCCGACGCCGAGCGCGGCCTCGGCGTCCTCGGCGCCGAGGTGGACGACGCGGCGCTGGCGCTCATCGCGCGCCTCGCCGACGGCGACGCCCGCGCGGCGCTCACCATCCTGGAGCTCGCGGTGTGGCTCTCGCCGGAGGCGGGCAGCCGGCGGCGGGTCGCCGAGGCGTCGATCCGCGAAGCCGCCCAGCGGAAGACGCTGCTCTACGACAAGTCGGGCGAGGCGCACTACAACATCATCTCGGCGCTGCACAAGTCGCTCCGCGACTCCGACCCCGACGCCGCGCTCTACTGGCTCGCGCGCATGCTCGAGGCGGGCGAGGACCGTCTCTACATCGCCCGGCGGCTCGTCCGCTTCGCCTCCGAGGACGTGGGCAATGCCGACCCGGGCGCGTTGACCGTGACACTGGCGGCCAAGGAAGCGTATGCTTTCCTCGGTGACCCCGAAGGTGAGCTGGCCCTGGCTCAGGCCACGCTGTACCTGGCGCTCGCGCCCAAGTCGAACGCGGTCTACGTCGCCCTCGACGCCGCCACGGCCGACGTTCGCGAGCGGCCCGCCGAGCCCGTGCCGCTCCACATCCGGAACGCTCCCACACGGCTCATGAA
>QHSZ01000162.1 GCA_003220595.1 Candidatus Rokuibacteriota bacterium
AAGAGGTCATCAGTTTCGCAGTGTCCATCGGCAGCCCGTAAGGAGAGGTGCAACCCAATGCAAGTCACAGCATTTTCAACCCCGGCCAGCCCCGAATGGCGATGGCGCATCTGCGACTACGCGGGCGAGATGGTCGAAGAGTCGCATGGCGGATTCCCGACGATTGCCGCCGCTGTGGCCACGGGGATGGCGCGGCTCGGTCAGCTGAATCTCGACCAGGTCAAGGATGCTTACCGCTCGATGGCGGTTCGTAGTCAGCGGGTGCCCACGCGCCCCCGGCAGTGGTGACGTCTTCTCCCACCGTGGGTCTTGCGCTGACGAACCCGAAGGTCGGACGTGATCCGTACAACGAGGACGGCGGTGAGGGCTAGGCGTCCCAGGCGACGCGATCTCATGTTCGGATAGCCCTGGTCGATTTTCGGATTGACCCACTACCGCGCGGGCCGGTGGCTTGCTACCACCATGAGACTTCGGTTAGCGTTGGGCTCGGTATGTGCCTTCGGTTCCTTGTGCCTGCGCTGGTGGGGGTGCTCGCCTGCGTTCGAACCTTTGCCTACGCGAGCCCTCCCGACCCGACCTGGATCGGGGGATTCTGGGAAGACGACGACTATGATGACGTGGTCTTCTACACCACGTCGTTCAGCGCAGCCGAGACTGCGCCCCTTCGTGCGCTGCGTCCGTACTGGACTCCGATCTGGATCCTTCCGCTGGAGGCCGAACCGAGTGTCCCCGCCCGGGAAATTCCGCCGCACCACCCGCGAGGTCCCCCGCTCGCCTGAGTCGCTCCCGTAACTCGCCGCCGACGAACGGCGGCCGTTCTGCTCACGTGTGGGCTGGTCGCACTCGGGCGGCAGACGCACGCCTGCCCTCGGGGCGAGCGACGTCGTCGCCTCGATCGCGATTGTCCTGACGAGACTCACTCAGTAAGGGGGAGCCAGTATGCGCCGAAGCATGACTGTCGATACGAGGCAGTATCGACCGACCCTCCTCGCGCTGCTGACGTGCGTGGCGATCCTCACGACTCCGCTCGTGGGTCGGGCGCAAACTCCGCCCGCGGCGCCCGGCGGGACGCTGGAGGCTGGGGCTCCAGGCTCGAACACGCAGACGGACAACCGGTGGGAGGTCACGTTGGACGGTCGCGTGGGCTTTCCAACCGGCCGCCTCAGGGTCGGGGAATTTCCTACCGGCGGCCTCAAGGGCGGAGGCGGAGGCTCGCCGGGCTCACTTCTTCGCTTGCGCACCCTCGGGATCAATGAGTCCGAGGCGCTCGAAGGCACTGTCGCGTTTCACGCCACTCCCCGAGACGCCGTGCGCGCCAGCTACCTCTATTACTTCCTGGACGGCAGCAGCACGCCCCGTGTGTCAGTCGTCTACAACGGCCAGGAGTTCACGCCCGGCCATCTTCGGACGAACGCGGACTTCTCTCGCTTCAGCCTCGCCTACGAGCGCACGTTGCTCGGTCGCCCTTCGGGAGAGGGGCTCATCGGCAGCGCCGGCTTGACGTACGTGAGCCTCAATCCCACGCTCACCGGCCACGGGAAGAGCAACAGTGAGGACTTCTATCGGCAGGAGCTCCCCGTCCCGATCCTGGGGCTGCGGTGGGAGCATCCACTCGGGCAGCGCCTCCTGATGCGCGCCTCGGTCGCGGGCGGGGGCCTGCCGCGGGTCGACAGCCTGCGCCGGGAGGGGGGCACGGTCTACCTTCGGCAGAGCCATGCCGACGCGGGGGCCGGCCTCGCCTACCTCCTGGGACCTCACGCGCGGATCGAGCTCGGGTATGACTTCACGTACTTCTTTCAGCGCGAGAAGAGTTCGGAGGACGACAACCTCTTCGAGTTGATCGACGGCGGCGTACGAGCGCGTTTCACCGTGCGCTTCTAACGAGTCGGTCGGCCGCGCGCGGTCAGTTATGTGATAATCGTGACGAGCTGACCACGTCCAAGGAGGGCGCTGATGGCGAGTAACGGCATCCGTGACCGCGTGGCGATCGTCGGCATGGGCTGCACCCCGTTCGGCGAGCACTGGGACAAGAGCGTCAACGACCTGCTCGTGGATGCCACCAAGGACACGCTCGGATCGGCCGGGGTCGAGCTGCGCCACATCGACGCGTTCTGGCTCGGCACGCTCTTCTCGGGGCAGTCGGGCCTGACCCTCTCGCGCCCCCTCAAGATCGACTACAAGCCGGTGAGCCGGCTCGAGAACTACTGCGCCACCGGCTCAGAGGCCTTCCGGAACGCCTGCTACGCGGTCGCGTCGGGCGCCTACGACGTCGCGATGGCGATCGGTGTCGAGAAGCTGAAGGACAGTGGCATCTCGGGTCTCCCCGGCATCGCCGCCCCCGGCGACGGCACCAAGGCCGGGCTCACCGCGCCCGCCACGTTCAGCCTGCTGGCGCCCGCGTACGGCAAGAAGTTCGGAGTGGACGACGCGACGCTGAAGGACGTCATGACGCGGATCGCGTGGAAGAACCACAAGAACGGTGCCCTGAACCCGCGCGCGCAGTTCAGGAAGGAAGTGCCGAAGGACACGATCGCCTGCTCGCCGCTCGTCGCCGGGCCGCTCGGTATCTTCGACTGCTCGGGCGTCAGCGACGGCTCGGCCGCGGCCATCATCGTCCGCGCCGAGGACGCCCGCCGCTACACCGACCGGCCGCTCTACGTGAAGGCGCTCTCGTTCATCGCCGGCCCCGCCGCGGGCCCGATGGACCCCGACTACGACTACACGACCTTTCCGGAAGTGGTCGCCTCCGCCGCCGACGCGTACGCCCAGGCCGGGATCAAGCACCCGCGCCAGGAGCTCGCGATGGCCGAGGTCCACGACTGCTTCACGCCGACCGAACTCGTGTTGATGGAGGACCTGGGCTTCGCCGCGCGCGGCACCGCGTGGAAGGAGGTCCTCGCGGGGACCTTCGATCTCGACGGCGAGCTGGCGGTGAACCCCGACGGCGGCCTCAAGTCTTTCGGCCATCCGATCGGCGCCTCGGGCCTCCGGATGCTCTTCGAGGCGTGGCTCCAGCTCCGCGGCGAGGCCGGTAAGCGCCAGATCGCCTCGGTCGCGCGTGGCCGGAAGCTCGCCCTCACGCACAATCTCGGCGGAGCGCCGGGGGAATGCGTGTCGTTCGTCAGCGTCGTGGGCTCGGAGCCGAGCGCGTAACGACCCCGAGGGCCCAGCCGTGCACCGGCGCGGCTATCGGCGCATCGCCGCGGCCACGGCGCGCGTCAGATACTCGAGGTCCAACGGCTTCGCGACATAGTCGACCGCCCCGGCTCTCAGCGTCTCGCGGGCCAGCTCGATGTCTTCGTTGCCGGTCACCATGATGACGGCGAGTGTCGGGTCGATGGCCCGGGCCAGCTGGAGCGCCCGCATGCCGTCCATGTCGGGCATGCGGATGTCGAGCAACACGAGATCCGGGCGCGCCGCGACGATGCGGCTGAGCCCCTCGCGGCCGTTCACCGCGCTGTCGACCACATAGCCATTCCGCTCGAGGAACTCGCGCAAGAGTTCCACGACCTCGGGATCATCATCGACGATCAGAATGCGAGCGAGCGGAGTCATCCCCATTATTCTGGCCGGGATCATAGCATTCACAGGTCAGCGCGCAGGGCTGCGGCGGAGCGAACACGCCGGCGCTTGCGAGATTGACTGCACCAGCGTGGTGCTATTGCACCACGCGTAGTGCACGTCCCGCGGTGACCTTTCGCCCGACGGCCGAACGGCAGCGAGATCGGAGAGCCCGGAATCATCGATACTTGGCGGATCGTGCACGGACGCCGGAGCCTGGCATCGCCGTTGCTGGCTGCTGCGGGCTCGGACTGCGTAGGCACCTTGCCCAGGCGATGAGATCCCATCTGCAGGCCGTCCGGTCGCGTTGGGTCATCGGTATCCTGATCGTCGCCCTTCTCTACTATTTCGGCGCCACCCTGGGCCTGCGACTGGCCTTCGAGAAGACGAACGCGTCACCGGTGTGGCCCTCGTCGGGGATCGCGCTGGCCGCGGTGCTGCTGCTGGGATACCGGATCTGGCCCGGCATCGCGCTGGGAGCGTTCCTCGCCAACGTGGTGGGCTTCCTCGCGAATCAGGCCGCCAGCGCGAGCACCGTCCTCGTCGTCTCTGCGGTCATCAGTATCGGGAACACCTTGGAAGCGATGGCAGGGGCGTTCCTGCTTCAACGGTTGGTCGGCGCCCGCAATCCGTTTTACCGGACGCAGGACGGGTTCACGTTCACCGTGGTGGCGTTCCTCGCGTGCTGTGTGAGCCCGAGCGTCGGCACGACCAGCGTCTCGCTGGCCGGCCTCGCGCCACCCGCCGCGTACGGCACGGTCTGGTTCACGTGGTGGCTCGGCGACACGATCGGCGCGCTTCTGGTGACCCCGCTGCTGCTGACGTGGGGTGAGGAGCCGCAGGCGCGATGGAGCGTCGAGCGACACGTCGAGGCGGGGCTCCTGCTCGTGTCGCTGCTCGTCGCCAGCTGGGTGGGGTTCGGGGGGCGGATTCCGGGCACGGAGGCTCAGTACCCGCTGGCCTTCGTTCCTATTCCATGGCTGGTGTGGGCGGCGTTTCGCTTCGGTCCCCGCGGCGCGGCGAGTGCGGTGATCGTCACGTCCGCTATCGCCATCTGGGGCACGGTCCATGGGGTGGGTCCGTTCGTGCAGAGCAGCGTCAACGAGTCCCTGCTGCTGTTGCAGGCCTTCGTGGGCATCGTGACCGTGACCATCCTGACGATGGCCGCGGCCGTCGCGGAGCGGCGTGACGTGGAGGCACGGCTCCGAACGGCCCACGATGGCTTGGAAGCGCGGGTCGAAGAGCGCACACGGGAGCTGGTGCAGGTCAACGAACGCCTGCAAGAGGAAATCACCGAGCGCAGGCGGGCGGAGGCAGCCCTCCGGCGGTCCGAGGAGCAATACCGACTGCTGTTCGAGGCCAACCCGTACCCGATGTGGGTCTTCGACTCCGAGACGTTCAGGTTTCTCGCCGTCAACGACGCAGCGATCGAGCACTATGGATACTCCCGTGACGAGTTCCTCGCCATGACGATTCTCGACATCCGCCCTCCCGAGGACGTCCCGGCAGCGCGGGCGCTGGCGGCCGTGGACACGGGTCTGGCACGGCGAGGCGAATGGCAGCATCGCAAGAAGGACGGCACGATCATCCACGTCGAGATCACGCGCGAGGTGTTGGACCTCGCCGGGCGGAGCGCGCGGCTCGTACTCGTGCGGGACATCACCGACCTGAAGCGAGCCGCCCGCGAGAAGGAGGCCCTGGAGGAGCAGCTTGGCCAGGCGCAGAAGATGGAAGCCATCGGGAGGCTCGCGGGAGGTGTGGCGCATGACTTCAACAACCTGCTGTCAGTCGTCGCCGGACGCAGCCAGCTCCTCCTCCTCCACCTGGCTCCCCATGATCCTAACCGCCGGGACGTCGAGCTGATCCAGAAGAGCGCCGAGCGCGCCGCGAAGCTGACGCGGCAGCTGCTCGCCTTCAGCCGCAAGCAGGTTCTCGAGCCCAAGATCGTCGATCTGAGCGCGGTGGTCAGCACGGTCGAGCCATTTCTGAGAAGGCTGCTCGGGGAGGACATCGAGCTCGCGGTCAGCAGCCACGAGGGCCTCGGGCGCGTCAGGGCGGATCCCGGACAGATCGAGCAAGTCATCCTCAATCTGGCGATCAACGCTCGCGACGCGATGCCGCGCGGCGGACGGCTGACGATCGAGACGGCGAACGTCGAGCTGGACGAGACCTATGCCCGCCATCGCGCCGAGGTCCGCCCGGGTCCGCACGTGATGCTCGCGGTGACGGATACCGGGGTCGGCATGGATGCGACGACGCTTGCCCGACTCTTCGAGCCGTTCTTCACGACGAAGGAGCCCGGCACCGGGACCGGCCTCGGCTTGGCGACCGTCTACGGAATCGTCAAGCAGAGCGGCGGACACGTCGCGGTCTACAGCGAGGCGGGACACGGCGCAACCTTCAAGGTCTATCTCCCTCGCGTCGAGACCGCCCTCGAAGCGGGAGCGAGCGTGCCCGCGGCCATGCCTGCCGCGCGTGGCCCCGAGACGGTGCTCCTGGTGGAGGACGAGCCGGACGTGCAAGAGCTGGCCGAAGATGTCCTCAAGACCTGGGGGTACACCGTACTAAAAGCGGGCGACCCGGCTGAGGCCCTGGGGCTCGCCGGGCGGCACGACGGGCCGATCCACCTCTTGATGACCGACCTGATCATGCCGGGAATGGATGGACGCGAGCTGGCGGACCGTCTCCTCGTCGACCGTCCGGCGATGAAGCTGCTGTTCATGTCGGGGTACACCAACGCCGCGATCATCCATCACGAGGGGCTGGACGCCGGCGCGTCATTTCTCCAGAAGCCCTTCACCCCCGACGCGTTGGTCCGGAGAGTGCGTGAGGTCCTGAATCAGCCACCGGGCAGTCCGGACACGAGTCCAGACTGAGGCTCACCCTCCCGAACGCGCGACCGCCGGCGCGGTCAGGAGCCGGCGCGCGCCGACGTACTGCTCGGCGTACCAGGGTCCGGCGAGGAGGGAGATGCTCACGCGTTTGCCCGACTGTCTGGAGTGAATGAAGCGGCCGTCGCCGATGTAGATGCCGTTGTGGCGTAAGTCATCGAAGAACACGAGATCGCCCGGCCTGAGCTGGTCCCGCCTCACCGGCGTCCCGTACGCGTATTGTGCGGCCGCGTTATGGGGCAGGGACAGGCCGACCTTGGCGTAGACGTACATGACGAATCCAGAGCAATCGAAGCCGGCGGGACTCGTGCCTCCCCAGGCATACGGTGCGCCGAGGTAACGCCTCGCGGTGCGCGTGACCCGCTCGCGCGCGGCCGTGACGGTCTCGGGCTTATCGCGCTGGTCGGAACGTGGTGTCGAGGGGGGCTCGACATCCGGCTTGCCCGCGCGTGCGGGCGGC
Source organism: Candidatus Rokuibacteriota bacterium (assembly GCA_003220595.1). Classification (GTDB taxonomy): domain Bacteria; phylum Methylomirabilota; class Methylomirabilia; order Rokubacteriales; family CSP1-6; genus AR19. The sequence continues at coordinate 6,913 of QHSZ01000162.1, forward strand.
CCCGCCTTGTCGGCGGCGGGCCTCCCGCTCGCGCACCCACCAAGCGCGAGGCCGAGGACGAGCCAGGCCGTCAGGCCGAGACGCAATGGGACCGCGCGCCTTTCCCAGGTCAACACCTCCATCGTACCCGAGGGCCGGCGCCTCAGGAACGCGTCGGCTGCGCGTTCGTCCGGCCCGCGACCGCGCGCACGCGGCGCGGGGCCGCGAGCCAGATGGCGCCGGCCGAGACGGCGCTCGACGCCATCGCCAGCCAGAACGCCAGCTCGTAGCTCCCCATGCGGTCGTGCAGCGCGCCTGCCATCCAGGGACCCAGCGCGCCGCCCAGGAGCGAGGCGACCGTCAGCATCCCGACGATGGCGCCGAAGTGGCGGCCCTGGAAGATCTCGGCCGGGACGGCGGCGAAGACCGAGGTGAGGCCGTAGCCGAGCACGCCCTGGCCCGCCACCATGAGGTAGAGCAGCGTGGGCGAGGGGAAGCGCTCCATCGCGAGGAGCAGGACGTAGCAGAGGACGAAGCCGAGACAGCCGAGCGTCCACACCCACTCGCGGCCGATGCGGTCGGACGCGTGACCGAGGACGATCTGCCCGCCGATGCCCACGAAGCTCACGAGGCCGAGCGCCCACGCGGCCGTCGCCGGCGCGAAGCCGATCTCGAGCAGATACTTGGTCTGGTGGACCTGGACGGCGTACCACGAGTGCATGCCCGCCGCGAAGCCGAGCGCCAGCCACCAGAAGCGCGCCGTCCTCATCGCGCGCGCGAGCGTCCAGTCCACCGCGGCCCACGCGTGATCGACCACGTTGTCGGTGAGCACCGGTCCGTTGGCGGTGGGCGCGTCATCGCCGTCGGCTCGGAGGCCGAGGTCCTCGGGCCGCCGATACGGTAGGAGGAGATTGAGCGGGATCCCGACGGCCAGCAGGAGGCACGCCAGGGCGCCGCAGGCCCAGCGCCAGCCGTGCGCGTCGATCAGCGCCTGCATCCACGGCAGCAGGACGATCGAGCCGACTCCGACGCCGGCGAAGGCGATGCTCACGGCGAGCCCGCGCCGCCTGACGAACCAGTTGGGCAGGAACATCGCGTGCCCGGTGTAGCCGAGGCACACGGTGCCGCCGCCCACGAGGAGGCCGAGGCTCCCGTAGAGGTGCCACGGCTCGCGCGTGAGGGGCGCCAGCCCGAGCCCGGCCCCGACGAGCACGACGCCGAGCACCATCACCCAGCGAGGCCCGCGCCGGTCCATCAGCCGGCCGAGGAGGGGACCGAGGAAGGCCGAGACGAGGAAGCCGAACGAGAAGGCGCCCGCCGTCACGCCGCGCTCCCAGCCGAACTCGTCGAGGATCGGCGGGAACAGGAGCGAGAACGCCGTTCGCGCGTTCACGCCGATCGCCATCGTGACGAACGCGACGGCGACGACGATCCAGCCGTAGAAGAACGGCAGGCGCCGCGTCACGCGAAGCGCGGCGGCGGCGTGAATCCTCCGAATTCGCGCTCGAGCAGCGCGGCGAACCTGATCGGTGTCCGATCCTCGAGGTACGGGCCGATCGCCTGGAGCCCGATCGGGAGCCCGGCGCGGGTGAGCCCCACAGGGAACGCCGTCGCGGGCTGCCCGGCGAGCGTGGGGATGCCGGGGTAGACGAGCCCGAGGTCGTAGAGGATCGTGCGGCCCCCCACCTCGAGCGTATCGTGGAGCGACTTCGCGTCGGACGGGTACGGCTTCGGCGCGTGGGGGAACGCGGGCGCGTTGAAGTTGGGCGCCAGCAGGACGTCCCATTCGCGAAAGAAGGCGCGCCACGCCGCGCGCGCCTGCTCGCGCTGGCCGAAGTAGCCCACGTACTCGGCGGCCCCCGCCTGGAGCCCGCGGAGCGACGCGCGGCCGAACTCGTCCTCGCGCGTCTTCCAGATCTCGACGCGCCGGCGCCGCTCCTCCTCGGACACCCGAGCGGACGTGACCGCGGCGAGGAGCGAGCGGTAGAGGGCGTGGTGGCGCCGGTGGTCGCCGAGGCCCTCGGGCTTCCCGGGCTTGACCGTGACGCCTGCGCGCCCCAGCTGCGACGCCAGCCGTTCGAGCGCCGCGACGATCTCGCCGTCCACCGGGAGCCAGTCGATCGGCGGCAGGACGGCGACGCGGAAGTCGCGGAGGCGCGTGCGCCGCGCCGCGGGCAGCGCCAGGCGCCATGCGACGTCCTCGCCCACCTCCGGCCCCGCGAGGACGTCCAGCAGCAGCTCGAGGTCGTCGGCGCTCCGCGCGAGCGGCCCCTGGACGCCCATCGCGACGGCGGCGTTCGGCGCCGGCGGGTAGGGGAACTGGCCGCTCCGCGGCAGCGCGGTCTCGCTCGGCTTGTGGCCGTAGACGCCGCAGAACGCCGCGGGGACGCGGATCGAGCCGCCGATGTCGCTCCCGACCTCGAGCGCGCAGAGGCCGGCGGCGAGCGCCGCCGCGCCGCCGCCGCTCGAGCCGCCCGGCGAGCGGCCCTCATCCCACGGGTTCACGGTGCGCCCGAAGATCGCGTTGTCCGACTGCCAGTCGGCCAGCAGCGGCGGCACGTTCGTCTTGCCCATCACGACCGCGCCCGCCGCCCGGACGCGCGCCGTCGCGGGCGCGTCGTGCTGGGAGACGAACGCGGACCACTCGGGGACCCCGCACGTGGTGCGGAGCCCCGCGACGTTGATCGACTCCTTCAGCGTCATCGGCAGGCCGAGGAGCGCCCCCCGCTTGCCGCGCTTCCGCGCCGCGTCTGCCGCCCTCGCCTGGGCGTGCGCGCGCTCGAAGTCGCGGGTCACGACGGCGTTGAGCGTCGCGTCGTGGCGCTCGATCCGCGCCAGGTGGACGTCGAGGAGCTCGACCGCGGAGATCCGGCGGCGGCCGAGGGCGCGGAGCATGTCGCGGGCGGTCGCGAACGGAGCGAGCGTCTTCATGGGCGTGCCTCCTTATTGCGCCTGGCGCGCGTCGCTCATTTGTATCGGGGTCCGCGAGGCCGGCGTGGACCGTGGGTGGCCTGAGACAGGCGCGCGTCGCTCATTGCACACGGGGCGCGAGGGCGCGGAGCGCGGTCAGCATGATCTCACGCTTCCGGGCCGGGTCCGGCTCGCGCGTCGAGAGCGCGAGGAACGCGGTATCGATGCCCGCGTCGAGGTAGCGTCGGACGTGGCGCGTGATCTCCTCCATCGAGCCGCGGACGATGAGATCGCGCAGCACCTGCTCGGGCACGGCGGCGACGGCCCCCTTGCGGTCCCCCGAGGCCCAGGCCGTCCACATCGGCGTGAGCGCCGCGCTCCGTCCGAGCCACTCGTGGAACGCCTTGTAGACGGGAACGTTGAGGTAGGCGGTGACGTGGCGGCGCACCGCGACGTCGGTCTCGGGCCCGGCCGGGTCCACGTTGACCAGGAGACGCGCCGTGATCTCGATCGCCGCGGGATCACGCCCGGCCGTGCGCGCGGCGTCCCGCACGACCGCGACCGACTTCGGCACGTCCTCGACCGAGAGCCAGTTGAGGATGGCGCCGTCGGCCACCTCGCCGGCGACCCGGAGCATGCCGGGTCTGAGCGCCGCGACGTGGATGGGGACAGGCTCGGCGGGTGGCCGCGTGAGCCTGAAGCCGTCCACGCTGAGGGTCTTGCCCCGGAAGACGACGCGCTCGCCGGCGAGCGCCTGGCGGAGGAACTGCGCCATCTCGCGCACGCGCGTCGCGGGCTGCGTGAAGGCGCCGCCGTTCCAGGCCTCGACGATCGGCTGGGAGCCCGCGCCGATGCCGAGGCAGAAGCGTCCGGGCGCGATGTCGGCGAGCCCGGCGGCCGAGGAGGCGAGCGTCGCGGGGCCTCGGGTGTAGACGTTGGCGATCGCCGTCCCCACGCGCAGCCGCGTCGCGGACGCGATGACGGCGATCGGGGCGAAGCAGTCCACGCCGTCCACCTCGAGCGACCACGCGTCGGTGTAGCCGAGCCGCTCCGCCTCGCGCGCGAGCTCTCCGTGCTCGGCGAGGCTGAAGCCGTCGACCGGCACCGACAGCGCCCAGCGCTTCTGGCGCATGGGGCTCAGCGGTTACCGGTCTGCGTCATCGTCGCGCTCCTCGCGTCGGGATGTCGAGCCACCCGATTCTACTGTATGATCCGGCCGACGTCCTGAAGGAGGAGGCCCATGCTAGGCGACATCGTGGAGCTGTCGGTCGTCGTCCGGGACCTCGACGCGGCCATCGAGCGGTACACGCGCGTCTTCGGCTTGACGGTCCACCGCCGCGCGGAGTCCGAGGAGTTCGGCTTCAAGAACGCGATCCTGCCGACCGGCATCGGCCACATCGAGCTGCTCGAGCCGACGGACCCCGCGAAGCCCGTGGGCCGGTTCCTCGCCCGGCACGGCGAGGGCGTCTACCTGGTCGGCTTCGAGTGCGAGGACGTCCCCACGAGCGTCGAGCGCCTCAGGAAGCACGGCGTCAAGGTCGATCACCGCGGGGACAAGGACATCGCCTGGGTGCATCCGCGCGATGCCCACGGCCTCTTCGTCGAGCTCCGCCACCGCGAGGCGTACGACTGATGCCGACGTTTCACTTCGAGCTCGGCGAGCTGCCGCCAGCGGCCGAGGCGCTCCGGGCGGAAGTGCGGGAATTCCTCCGCGCCGAGCTTCACGAGCACACGCCCGCGCAGCGCGCGCGCTCCTGGGGCGGGTTCGACCGCGAGTTCAGCCGGAAGATGGGCGCGCGCGGCTGGATCGGGATGACGTGGCCCACGCGCTACGGTGGTCGCGAGCGGAGCGCGCTCGAGCGTTACGTGGTCCTCGAGGAGACCCTGGCCGCCGGCGCGCCGGTCTCGGCCCACTGGGTCGCCGACCGGCAGTCGGGCCCGCTCCTGCTCCGCTTCGGCACCGAGGCCCAGCGCCAGCGGTTCCTGCCGGCGATCGCGCGGGGCGAGCTGGCCTTCGCGATCGGCATGAGCGAGCCCGATTCGGGCTCGGACCTCGCGTCGATCCGCACGCGCGCCGAGCGCGTCGCCGGCGGCTACCGGGTGAACGGCACCAAGGTGTGGACGAGCAACGCCCACATCTCCGACTACATGATCGCCCTCTTCCGGACCCAGCACGACGCCGCGAAGAAGCACGAGGGGCTCACGCAGTTCCTCGTGGACCCGAAATCGCCCGGCATCACGATCAATCCGATCATCGACCTCCGGGGCGCGCACCACTTCAACATGGTCGTCTTCGAGGACGCGTTCGTTCCGGAGGCGATGCGCGTCGGCGAGGAGGGGGCCGGCTGGAAGCAGGTGACGACCGAGCTCGCCTTCGAGCGCAGCGGGCCCGAGCGTTACCTGTCGAGTCTCGCCCTCATCCTCGAGCTGATCCGCGAGGTCGGGAAGGTCCCGGGCGAGCGGGCCGCCGCCGTCGTGGGCCGTCTCGTCGCGCACCTCGCCACGCTCCGGCAGATGTCGCTCTCGGTCGCGGGGATGCTCGAGGCCGGCCAGAACCCGAACCTCGAGGCCGCGGTGGTGAAGGACGTCGGCACGACCTTCGAGCAGGAGGTGCCCGAGATCGTCCACGCGCTGCTGGGCGTGGAACCCACCAACGACACGGGCACGCACCTCCAGCAGGTGCTGGGCTACCTCACCCAGAGCGCGCCGTCGTTCTCGCTCCGCGGCGGGACTCGCGAGATCCTACGCGGCATCATCGCGCGCGGCCTCGGGCTCCGATAAATGAACGAGCTCCGCGCGATCCTCTCGGACGTCGTCACGCGGCTCTTCACGGAGCGCGTGACGCGCGAGCTCAGCGAGGCCGCCGAGCAGGGCGAGTGGCCCGGCGCGCTCTGGCAGGCGGTCGAGGAGAACGGCCTCACGCTGCCGCTCGTGCCGGAGGCGAAGGGCGGCGCGGGCGGGACGTGGGGCGACGCGTACGTCGTCGTGAGCGCGGCCGGGCGCCACGCCGTGCCGCTCCCGCTCCCGGAGACGATCGTCGCCTCGTGGCTCCTCGTGGCGGCCGGGCTCGACGTGCCGCTGGGGCCGCTGACCGTGGCGCCCGTCCAGCGCGACGAGCGCCTGAAGCTCGTGCGGCGCGACGGCGGCCTGAGGCTCGACGGCACCGCCGCGCGCGTGCCGTGGGGGCGCGCGGCCAAGCACGTCGTGGTCGTGGACGAGACGGACGGCCGGGCGACCGTCGCGCTCGTCGCGGCCGGGGGCGCGCGTGTCACGCGCGACACGAACCTCGCGCGGGAGCCCCGCGACACGCTCGCCTTCGTCGGCGCGCCCGTCCTCGCGGCCGCGCCCGCCGCCGGGCTGCCGCACGACGCCGTGAGGCTCCACGGCGCCCTCGTCCGCGCCGCGCAGATGGCGGGGGGCCTCGAGGCGATCCTCGCGCTGGCGACGCGCTACGCGACCGAGCGGCGACAGTTCGGCAAGCCCATCGGACAGTTCCAGGCGATCCAGCAGGGCCTCGCGGTCCTCGCGGGCCACGCGGCGGCGGCCGGGATGGCGGCGGCGAACGCGTTCCGCGCCGCGGACCGCCGCGATCCCTGGTTCGAGACGGCGGTGGCCAAGGCGAGGGTGGGCGAGGCGGCGGGCATCGGCGCCTCCATCGCGCACCAGGTCCACGGCGCGATCGGCTTCACCTACGAGCACCAGCTCCAGTTCGTCACGCGCCGGCTCTGGTCGTGGCGCGCCGAGTTCGGGGGCGAGAGCGAGTGGGCGACGCTGCTGGGCCGGTCAGTGGCCGAGCGGGGCGCCGAAACGCTCTGGCCGTTCCTCGCCGCGCGCTGAGGTCGACGGCCGGTTCGTGACTCGCGTCCTGTTCGACCACATCGCGATCGCGGTCCCGCGCATCGCGGACGCGCTCCCGTTCGTGGTCGGCGAGCTCGGCGGCGCGCCCGCGCACGGCGGGCCCTCGGGCGCCTACACCTTCGGCCAATGGCGGTTCGCGAACGGCGGCGTGCTCGAGATCCTCGAGCCGCTCGGCGCCGACGGGTTCCTCCACCGCTTCCTCGCCCAGCGGGGCCCGGGGATCCATCACGTGACGTTCCGCGTGCCGCGCCTGCGCCCCGCCTGCGACCGCGCGGAGGCGGCGGGGTACACGATCGTCGGCCACGACGACTCGAACCCCGAGTGGCAGGAGGCGTTCCTGCATCCCAAGCAGGCGCTCGGCATCGTCGTCCAGCTGGCGGCGTCCGAGCCCGCGCCCCGCGGCGCGCGGCGCCGGCAACGCTGGGCGCCGCCGCCCGGCCCGGCGAGCCCGCCCCCGCCGGTCACCGTCGTGGGGCTGCGCATGCGCGCGCGCTCGCGCGAGCGGGCCCTCGCGCAGTGGGCCGGTGTCCTCCAGGGCGACGAGCGCGATGGCGCCGGGGGCGAGCTCGTCTTCGGCTGGCCGGGCTCGCCGATGCGCATCTCGGTGGAGATCGATCCCGAGGGCGACGAGGGCCCGCGCTGGGTCGAGCTCCGGGCCGAGCGTCCGCTGGCGCTCCCGTCCGGCCAGCACCCGGTCCTCGGCGCGGCGTTCAGCGGGGCTTGACGAGCTTCGTCCGCAGCGTCTCCACCTGCCGGTCGAAGGGGAGCCCGCCGCGCGCCGTCATCGGCGTCTTGTCGGCGAGCCCGGTGTGGAGCTCGACCAGCAGCGGCCCCGGGTCGGTCAGCATCGCGGGCAGGCGCTTCCTGAAGTCGTCGAGCTCCCGCACCGCGTAGGCCTGACGATAGCCGGCACCCTTCGCCATCGCGACGAAATCCACCTGGAGCCCGCCCGGAATCTCCTGCGAGCCCGAGGTGTGGTAGACGCCGTTCTTGAAGACGAGGTGCGTGAGGTTGCGCGGCTGGGCGCCCGCGATCGTGGCGAGGGAGCCGAGCTGCATCAGGAGCGAGCCGTCGCCGTCGAAGACGACGACGCGGCGGTCGGGGCGGGCGAGCGCCAGACCGAGGCCCATGGCGGAGGCGCCGCCCATGAAGCCGACGCAGGTGACCGAGACGTCGTCCGGCGCGATCTCGCGCCAGGCGGGCGCGGTGGTCATGGTCGGAATGCAGATCGCCTCGCCGCGCGCGGCGGCGATCGCACGGAGCACGTCCTCGGGCTTCATCGCCATCACAGGGTTTCCAGGCCGACGAGGACCGCCGCGGGCCCGCGGCGCTTCTGCGCGAGCCGGTAGTACTCGGGAATGAGGTGGACGTCGTTCGGGCCCTCGAGCCGCGCGTGGGGCACGCCGAAGGTGTCGAGCAGCGGCTCGCAGTAGCGGACCATCGAATGGCGCGACTCCCGCGGCGCCTTGTCCTTCTCCCGCGAGAGGAGGCCGATCATGTAGAAGACGGGCACGCGGCCGTCCAGCGCGACGCCGCGCAGGGTGTTGATCGAGGCGTAGAGCCCCGCGTGCTGGATCATGAGCACGCAAGGCTCGCCGCCCATCCAGAGCCCGGCGGCCGCGGTGGTCGCCTCGTCCTCCGTCGCGCAGGTGACGACACGGAGCGCCTGCTCCTTGTCGAGCGCGGCGAGCACGGACTTCTGGTGAGTGTCGGGCACGCTCAGCACCCAGCCGAGGTGCTGGTGGCGGGACGGCTCCTGCGCCTCGGCGGCGAGCGCCTGGCGCGCCTCCCTGAACGTGTCCTTGAGCGTGTCGATGATCAGCGGCGCTGGAATCGATTCGGGCATTCTGTTCCCCCCCGTGAGAAGATCGAGCATATCGTACGCCATCTCGACCGCAAGAAAGGATGCCTCATGCCGCACGTGTTGCGCTCGATCCTGGCCCTCGTGCTCGGCGCCGCGCTCGCGGCGCCCGCGCTGGCCCAGGAGCTCAAGACCGACGAGCAGAAGACGCTCTACGCGCTCGGGCTCATCCTCAGCCAGAACCTCGCGTCCTTCAATCTCGGCGCGGCCGACCTCGACGCCGTGAAGGCCGGCATCACCGACGGTGTCCTGAAAAAGGACCCGAAGGTTCCGCTCTCGGAGTGGGGGCCGAGAATCCAGGGGCTCCAGGCCTCACGGCTCGCGGTCGTGGCGGCGGCCGAGCGGAAGTCGGGCGAGGCCTTCCTGGCGAAGGCGGCGGCGGAGAAGGGCGCGACCAAGACCGCCTCGGGGCTCATCATCACGACGCTCACGGCCGGCACGGGCCCGGCGCCCCAGGTGAGCGACACGGTGAAGGTCCACTACCAGGGCACCCTGGCCGACGGGACGGTGTTCGACAGCTCCGTCCAGCGCGGCGAGCCGATCACGCTGCCGCTCGCCGGCGGCATCATCAAGTGCTGGAGCGAGGGCGTGCCGCTGATGAAGGTGGGCGGCAAGAGCCGGCTGGTCTGCCCGCCCGATCTGGCGTATGGTGACCAGGGGCGGCCGCCACGGATCAAGCCCGGCGCGACGCTCGTCTTCGAGATCGAGGTGCTGGAGATCGTGAAGGAGAAATAGGGGAGGACAACCGATGGCCCAGCGGTTTGACCGGCGCCGCCAAGACACGGGCAACATCCTGTTCCTCGAGCACGTCAACGTGAAGGTCCCCGACCAGACCGTCGCCACCACGTTCTACGTGCAGGGTCTCGGGTTCACGCGCGACCCGTACCTCATGGTCTCCACCGAGAACATGTGGATCAACATCGGCCAGCAGCAGTTCCACCTGCCGACGGGCGCACCGCAGGTGCTCCGCGGGTGGGTCGGCCTCGTCGTCCCCGACCTCGACGCGCTGATCGCGCGCCTCGCCGAGGTCAAGCCGAAGCTCGCCGGGACCAAGTTCGCCTACACGGTCGAGGACAAGCACGTGGCCGTCACCTGCCCGTGGGGGAACCGGCTGCGCTGCTTCGCCGCCGGCCCCGGGTTCGGCGACATGACGCTCGGGATGCCCTGCGTCGAGTTCCCGGTGGCGCCCGGCCGCGCCGCGGGGATCGCGCGCTTCTACCAGACGATCATGGGCGCGCCCGCCACGGTCACGCCCGACGCCGAGGGCGTCGCCGCGCGCGTGAAGCTCGGCGGTCGACAGGAGCTGGTCTTCCGCGAGACGACGGCGCCGGAGGCGGCCTACGACCGCCATCACATCGCGATCTACATCGCGGACTTCTCCGGCCCACACGCGAAGCTGAACGAGCTCGGCCTCGTCACCGAGGAGAGCAGCGAGATCCAGTACCGGTTCGAGACGAT
>QHSZ01000346.1 GCA_003220595.1 Candidatus Rokuibacteriota bacterium
AGGATCCGCTCGTACACTGTGCGCTCGACGAGGCTGTCGCGTGGCTTGCACCGCTTCGCGATGACGGTCGAGCCCTCGGCGCCCACGCCCTCGAGCCGGTACACCCCCCTGCGCCTCGTCGCCGCGGCGACCCGGTCGGGTACGGGGCGATCGGGCCCGAGCCGGCGCCACGCCTGGACGGCGGGGTGGGCGAGCAGGCTCTCCAGACGGCTTCCCGTCGCGGCGAGCGCGGGCGCGCGCTTTGGCGTCGGCTGGATGGCACCGGTCTCCACGAGGACTCGCGTCGTATCCCGCACGACCCGCCCCTCGGCGATCGTGAGGACGGCGGTAGAGCCCGCGAGCGTGGTGGGGCGGTGGCTGATGATGATCACAGTGCGGCCCTGCTGGAGACGCTCCAGCGCCTCCACGATCACCGCCTCGCTTCCAAGGTCGACGGCGCTCGTGGGCTCGTCCAGAATGAGCACCGGGCTGTCCTTCAGAAAGGCGCGGGCGATGGCGATGCGCTGGCGCTGGCCGCCCGAGAGCTGGACCCCGCGCTCTCCCACCTGGGTGTCGTAGCCCTCAGGCAGCCGCTCGATGAACTCGTGGGCGTTTGCCGCCTGGGCCGCCGCGATCAGTTCGTCTTTGGTAGCCCCGGGCTTCGCGTAGCCGATGTTCTCGGCGATGCTGGTCGAGAAGAGCACCGGGTCCTGAGGCACGACCGCGAACTGGCGCCGGAGATCCTCCAGTCTGAGCTCGCGGAGGTCGACGCCGTCGAGCCGGACCTCCCCCTCCGTCGGGTCGTAGAACCGCGTGAGCAAATTGATCAGCGTGCTCTTGCCGGCGCCGGACGCGCCCGCGACGCCGAGACGCGTGCCGAGTCCGATGTCGAAGGAGATGCCATGCAGGACCGGACGATCGTAGTCGTAGGCGAACGAGACGTTGCGGAAGGCGATGGCCCCGCCGGCACGCGCGAGCGGCCGGGCATCCGGTCGCTCTTCGACATCCGATGGCTCGTCGAGCAGGGCGAAGGCGCGCTCGGCGCTGGCCAGATGGAGCTGCAGGCTCGCGGCCTTCTGGCCGATGGTCCGGAGCGGCTGATAGAGCTGGGCGAGGTAGCCCATCACCATGAGCAGCTCGCCCAGGGTGAGCATGCCGGACCGGACGTGGCCGATCCCGATGAGGAGCACGGCCCCTGTGCCGACGGCCGTCGTCAGCCCGACCAGGAGCTGGTAGCTGCCCTCGAGGCCCGCCACGCGCATCCGTGCGCGCATGCCGTCCTCGGAGCGGCCCTGGAAGCGCTGCTCTTCCCGCGCCTCCTGACCGAACACTTTGACGACCCGCAGCGCGCCCAGGACCTCTTGCACGACCGACTGGGCGGCGCTCTCGAGCTTCTTCACCTCTCGCCACTGGCGGCGCAGGCGCCGCCGAAAGACACGCGCGATGAGGACGGGGCCCGGCGAGACCGCGAGGGCGATCAGGGCCAGTGACCAGTCGATGCGGGCCATGACGTAGATCATCGCGACGAACGTGACCGTGGCGGAGACGAAAGGGATGAGGCCTTCCGTGAGGACGTGCTGGATGGCCTGAGCGTCGCGCTGGATCCGGTACGTCGAGTCCGCCGTGCCCCGCGTGTCGTGGTAGGCGAGGGAGACGCGCTGGACGTGGCGGAAGAGTCGAGCCCGGAAGTCCAGGACCAGCCTCTCCTGGACCCAGGCCCGGAGCAGCGTGCTTCCCAGTCCCTGGAGCTGGCTGAGGAGCGCGACGGCCAGCACGAGGCCCACCGCCAGGGCCAGCAGGCCGCCCGTAGAGCGTGCGATGGCCTCCGGCACGAACGGGGCCGTGAACCACGGGAGCGGGTGCGCGCCGATCACACTGTCCACGGCGATCTTGAGCGGGAGCGGCGCCAGCAGCGAGAGGGGACTGGCCAGGAGGTTGAGCAGGAACAGCGCGCCGATGTGCGGCCAGTAGGGCCGGGCCTGGCCGAGCAGCCGCCGGAACAGGACGAGGTCGGTGGAGCCCGCCATGGCTTTCAGGCGCCTCCTGTCCGCGGCTGCCCGACGGCCCGGGCGATGAGGGCGGCGGCCCGGGCACATTCGAGGACTCCGCAGAGCGCCACCACGAGGGTGGCCGCCGCCAGGATCGTCCCGGCGACCCACGCCCCTGCTGCGGCGGCGCCGCCGGTGAGGGCCAAGAAGAGGGCGGTGAGGAGGACCCCCCCGCGTGAGCCGTGCGGCCGCCAGCGGAAGCGCACGAACTGCGAGCCCCCGCCGTGATCCTCGACGGCCATGAGCAGCCGGGCCGAGGCGAGTGGCCCGCCACTGACTTCAAGATCCCAGCGATCGTAGTCGCCGCCGAGCCGAACCCCGGCGCCGGCGGCCCTCAGGTCCATCTCGATACGGCGGAGTCTCTGGTCGGGATCCTGCCAGCGCTCACTCCAGAGGGCGAAGGTCCGCCAGGGCGACACCAGCCCAGGCGCCCCCCGTCTCCGCCAGGGCGTCAGGCCATACTCGAGCCGGCCACGCAGGCGCGCCAGTGGCTGGAGCAGGTAGAGCGCCGCCGTCAACAACCGACGCTTCAGCCGGGCCGAGCTGCGTGGAGACGCCTCGTTGAAGGAGGCTCGGGCCGCGCTCAGGGAGGCCAGCGCCAACGACGGCAGGGCGACGCCGACGAGCAGCGGCAGCAGGAGCCTGAGCTGGCTCCAGACCAAGCTCACCGTCGACAGCCCCGCCAGGATCGCGATCATGAGATACCATTCCGGCATCTGCGGCAGCGCCCCAAGCAGACTCGGGGCGGGCTCGTACAGGGACTGGTACGGCGCGACGCCCCAGATGCCATGATAGACGCGCGCTCGGCGCCAGCGGAGCACGTGGGCCAGCCCGTTGCCGTAGATACGGCCGGCCCAGCGCGCGTGCCCCGAGCCGTTGTATTTCTTGGGCCACTTCCGTTCGAGCATCGCCTCCGCGCGGCCGTACCCGATCTGCTGCCTCCAGTAGGTGCGCACCGAGTTGCGGCGGTGGTGCCAGACCATGGCGGCGGCGCTGAATCCCAGCGTCCAGCCCCGCTCCTGGAGGCACCAGCACACGTCCACGTCGTCGCCGGCGGTGCGGAACTGCGGGTCGAACCCTCCGATCGCCTCGAGGCGGGCTTTGCG
>QHSZ01000345.1 GCA_003220595.1 Candidatus Rokuibacteriota bacterium
CCCAGAGGGATTTCCGGGCTGGATCCGGCTGACGCTGCGGGATGGCCGGAATCTGGAAGCGCGGCAGCCGGACGGCCGTGGCGGCGCGGGGCGGCCCCTCGATCCGCTATCGGTGGTGGAGAAGTTCCGCGACAACGCCGGCCGAGCCGTCGCCCCGGCAGCGCTCGCGCGCATCGAGCGCGCCGCGCTCGGGATCGACGCGCTCGACGACGTCGGCGCGCTCATGAGGCTCCTGCACGCGTGATATATTGGATGCATGCGATATCTGATCGCGCTCGTACTGGCGCTCGTCGTGGTGACGCCTGCTGCGGCGCAACAGGTGGACATCAAGAAGCCGGCGCCCGCGCCGGCGCGCGAGCGGAGCCGCGAGCCCGGCGTGATCGAGCCGGGCCTGTCGCGCGAGGAGCGTCCTGTCGACGCCGACAACTTCCCTCCGCACGGTGGCCGGGTGCCATATCAGCCGGGCTTCGTCCGCGGGCTCTCGACCAAGACGGAGACGGGTCGCGCCGGCATCGCCGGCTGGACGGCCCCGAGCGTGCCGGTGGGCGGTCAGGCGGGCGGCTGGCTCGAGCACAACGGCTGGTTCGCGATCGGCTTCTCCGCCACCTGGGGCGCCCCGCCTCAGGTACCCGCGCGCACCGCTCCCTGAGCGGATGACCGCGCCTCGCTGGCCCGGTGGTGCGCGCGCCGCGTGCGCCTTCACCTTCGATCTCGACGCCGAGACGCTGTGGATGGCGCGCGGCGTCTCCGAGCCCGTCGCGCTCTCGCAGGGCCGCTTCGGGCCGGTCGAGGCGTTGCCGCGGATCCTCGACCTGCTCCGCGCCGCGGAGATCCACGCCTCGTTCTTCGTTCCCGCCTGGGTGGCCGAGCGCTATCCCGACGCGCTCGCCGCGATCGTCGGCGGCGGCCACGAGGTCGGCTGTCACGGCGACGTGCACGAGCGCGTGACGGACCTCGACGGCGCCGCGGAGGAGAAGATCCTGCTGCGCTCGGTGGAGGTCCTGACGCGACTCGCGGGGCGGACGCCCGTCGGCTACCGTGCCCCCGCCTGGCAGCTCTCGGAGCGGACGCTCGGGCTCCTCGCGCGTCACGGCTTCGCGTACTCGTCGAACATGATGGACCGCCTCGTGCCCTACCTGCACGACGCGGTCGACGGGGCGTCGGTGGTCGAGATCCCGGTGTCGTGGGTGCTCGACGACGCGCCCTACTTCCTCTTCACCGGCCAGCGCGCGATCCAGCCGCCGGGGCCGGTGCTCCAGGGCTGGCTCACCGAGTTCGACGGCATCTGCGAGGTCGGCGGCGTGGCGAACTTCACGTTCCACCCGCAGCTCATCGGGCGGCCCTCGCGCTTCGCCTGCCTCCGCGAGCTCGTCGAGCACGCGAAGCGGACGCCGCGCGTGTGGATCGCGCGTCTGGACGAGATCGCGGCGCACTGGCGGCGCCTCGCCTGATGGCCTGGCTCCGCGGCAATCTCCACGCCCACACCACCTGGTCGGACGGCGTCAAGTCGCCGGCGGACCTGATCGCGGAGTACGAGGCGCGCGGCTACGACTTCCTGGCGATCACGGACCACGAGAACCTCATTCCGACGAGCTACTGGCGGTCGCTCCCGCAGCTCCCCTCACGCCTGCTCCTCTTCCACGGCGTCGAGCTGAACTGGCCCGTCGACGTCGGCGGCGAGGTGCACGAGCAGCATGTCGGCAAGGTGCTGGGCGACCGCGAGACGCTCCACGTCCTGAACCACCCGGCGCGCTACAGGCTCTCGGTCGCCGGCACGATCGAGCGCGCGCGTCGGATCGGGCGCGACGGCCTCGCGCTCGACGCCGTCGAGGTCACCGACACCGGCCAGCACCGGCCCCTCTACGCGTCGGGCGAGATCCCGCTCGTGAAGATCGCGACGGACGACGCGCACTGGTCGGCGCACTTCGCGCGCGCGTGGATCGAGGTGGACGCCCCGCGCGACCGCGACGCGATCATCCGCGCGATCCGGGCGGGCGACTTCCGGCTGGGGTTCGCTCCGTGATCCGCATAGGCCACAGCCCCGACCCCGACGACGCGTTCATGTTCTACGCGCTCACGACGGGCAAGGTGACGATCCCCGGCGTCGCGATCGAGCACGTCCTGGAGGACATCGAATCGCTCAACCGCCGGGCGCGGACGGCGGAGCTCGAGGTCACGGCGGTGTCCTTCGCGACGTACCTCCTGATCGCCGACCAGTACCGGATGATGGACCCGGGCGCCTCGATGGGGAAGGGCTACGGCCCGATCCTCGTCGCGCGCGAGCCCATCGACCCGCGCGAGCTGCCCGAGCGCGTCGTCGCGATCCCGGGCAAGCACACGACGGCGGCCTTGCTGCTCCGGCTCTACGTCGGCGACCCGCCGCTGATCGAGGTCGCGTTCGATAAGATTCCTCAGGCTGTTCTTGAAGGACAGGCAGACGTCGGCCTGTTGATTCATGAGGGACAGATCACCCACCGTCAGCTGGGGCTCGTGAAGGTCCTCGACCTCGGCGAGGCCTGGCAGCGCGACACGAGCCTGCCGCTCCCCCTCGGCGTCAACGTGATGCGCCGGGACCTCGGCGAGACGCTCCACCGGCAGCTCTCGCAGGGTCTCCGCGACTCGATCGCCTGGGCGCACGCCCACGTGGACGAGGCGCTCGAGTACGCGATGCGCTACGGGCGCGGTATCGACAAGGAGACCTGCCGGAAGTTCGTGCTGATGTACGTGAACGACTACACGCTGGCGCTCGGCCGCGACGGGCGCGCGGCCATCGAGCGGCTCTTCGGCGAGGCGCAGAAGAAGGGGCTCATCGCCGCGGTGCCCCTGATCGACCCGATTTAATTTAACTTAGCCGCTAGCAGATCTTAATTCTCTCGTAGGTCGTCGTGCGCTGGACGGGCGTGAAGCCCGCCTCGCGAATCAACGTCACGATCTCGTCGACGGTGATGGTGTTGACGTAGTCGGCCGCCCGGTGGACGTTCTCCTCGAAGAGCGTGCCCCCCCAGTCGTCAGCGCCGAAGTGGAGCGCGATCTGGCCGGCGCGCTTGCCCTCCGAGAACCACGACGCTTGGACGTGCGGGAAGTTGTCGAGGTAGAGGCGCG
>QHSZ01000117.1 GCA_003220595.1 Candidatus Rokuibacteriota bacterium
CGCGTCGTGGACGGAGCGGTCGAGGTGGAGCTGTCGTGAGCGACCCGCCGCGGAGCCTCTACGTCCAGCCGGGCGAGCGCGCCTGGCACGAGCGCCGGCCGGGTGTCCACTGGAAGGTCCTCTGGGAGGAGGGCGACCGGAAGGCCGTGCTGATGCGCTACGACCCGGGCGCCACGATCCCCCGCCACCGCCACCTCGGGGACGAGCAGATCTTCGTCCTCGAGGGCAGCGTGTCCGACGACACCGGCACGTGCGCCCGCGGCGGCTACGCGCGGCGACCGCCCGGCTGCGTCCACAGCGTGTCGAGCGGCGAGGGGGCGCTGGTGCTCGCGATCATGTCCGGAGGCACGGAGCCCGTGTAGATGTTGCATCACGCCCCCGAAGTCACTTAATGTATGGCCGAGAGAGGACGACCATCCAACCATGACCGAACGCGCCGTCAAACACGTCCGGAAATTCCTCGGGCAGCGGCTGCGCGCCCTCCGCAAGCAACGCCTGCTCAGCCAGGAGCGGCTCGGCGAGCGCGCCGGCCTCTCCGGGAAGTTTATCGGTGAGGTCGAGCGCGGCGAGAAGTCGATCTCGATCGACAGCCTCTACCACGTCTCGTCGGCGCTCGGGGTGCCGCTCCGGGATTTGACTGACGTGGGGGACAAGCAATCGGCAATCCCCACGGAAGACGCCGAGAAGATCCTCGCGCTCGTGTCGGGGCGGCGCCGCCCGGAGGACGTCCGGAAGGCGTATCAGGTCCTCCGCGCGATGTTCGGCCGCGCTTCGTAGCGCGCGGCGGCGTCCGCTCCGCGCCGTAGACTCGTCTCCGGCACTGGCCCCTGGCACTCGCGAGGTGGTGGCACTATGACCCAGGATCACATGTGGCTCGGCATCGGACTGCTCGGTCAGGCGTTCTTCTCGGCGCGCTTCCTCGTGCAGTGGATCGCCTCCGAGCGCGCCCGGAAGAGCGTCGTCCCCCGCGCCTTCTGGTTCTTTTCGGTGGGTGGCGGCTTCACGCTGCTGGCGTACGCGATCTACCGGCTCGACCCGGTGTTCATCCTGGGCCAGGGTGCGGGCCTCTTCGTCTACGCCCGTAACCTCTACTTCATCTACCGCCACCCGGAGCGCGTCGCTCACCCCTGAGCCGGCCCGCAGAATCAATGGTAGGATCTGATGCAACAAAGGAGATGCCCGTGCCCGCCACGATGAATTGGGCCCAGTGCCACACGCGTCCCGTCCTGATGATCCCCGGCCCCACCGAGATCCCCTTCCCGGTGATCCAGGCGATGAACCAGCCGCCCGCGATCCAGTACGACCGGCACTTCGACGAGCAGGTGCTCGAGCCGACGACCCTGGCGCTGCGCGAGGTGTTCCAGACGAAGGGCGAGGTCATCCTCATGCCCGGCTCCGGCCGGACTGCGCTCGAGGCGGGCGCCCTGAGCGTGATCGAGCCCGGGGACCGCGTGCTGGTGGTCGGGGCGGGCCAGTTCGGCATCCTGATGCGCGAGATCATGAACCGCGTCGGCGCGGACTGGTCGGAATTCCCGGTGGAATGGGGCGGGCGCCTCGACCTGGACCGCCTCGCGCGGGAGGCTCAGCGTGTCCGCCCGAAGGCGCTGACGCTCGTCCACAACGAGACCTCCACGGGCACGACCTATCCGGCGGCCGAGGTGGGCAAGATCGCCCGCTCGGTCGGGGCGCTCTTCCTGCTCGACACTGTGTCGTCCATCGCCGGCCTCGACGTCCGCACCGACGAGTGGGGCGTGGACCTCAACATGACGGGCTCGCAGAAGTGCCTCGCCGCGCCCCTCGGGCTGGCGCTGGTCAGCGTGAGCCCGCGGGCCTGGGAGACGATGGAGCGGCGGAGCAAGCTCGCGCGGAGCTATGCCTACGACCTGCTGCGCTGGAGGGAGCACTGGATTCCGGTCTCGCGTGGCGGCAAGATTCCGGACGGCTCACCGCGCCGCCAGCCCGTGTCCATCCCGACGCACCTCACCGCGGCGATGCGCGTCGCGGCGACGCTGATCCTCGAGGAGGGCCTGGCGCACCGCTTCCGCCGCCACGAGATCGCGGCCGGCGCCCTCCGGCGCGGCCTCGCCGCGATGAGCCTCGAGATGTTCCCGGACCCGGCCATCCTGTCGAACACGGTGTCGTGCGTGAAGACGCCGAAGGGCATCGATCCCTCCGCCGTCGTGACGCTCATGCGCGACCGCTACGGGGTCCTCATCGGCACCGGCCTCGACAAGATTCGGACGACGACGCTGCGGATCGGCACGATGGGCGTCACGGCGAGCCCGCTCTACGTGCTGCCGACGCTCTCGGCGCTCGAGCTGGCGCTGCGCGACCTCGGGTACAAGAGCGAGCCGGGCGCGTGCGTCGCCGCGGCGCAGGCCGCATTCGCCGACGCCGCGTAGCCCGTGGCCGCCGCCCTCTTCGTCGTCCCCGACGACTTTCCGTCGGTCTTCGAGGGCACGCCCGCCCACGAGCGCCTGAAGAAGCTGGGCGAGACGCGCGTCTACACCCAGCGCGGCGCCGACGACGACGCCGAGCTGATCAAGCGCATCGACGGCGCCCAGTGCGTCATCAACATCCGGGCCCACGCACGCTTCACCGACCAAGTCTTTGCCGTGTGCCGCGCGCTCAGGCTCGTCTCGATCTGGGGCACGGGCACCGACAACGTCGACCTCGAGGCCGCCGGCCGGCGCGGCATCACCGTGTGCAACACGCCCGGGGTCAACGCCTTCGCGGTCGCCGAACACACACTGGCGCTCATGCTCACCACCGCGCGCAAGATCCCGCGGATCGACCGCGAAATGCGGGGCGGCGTCTGGCCGCGCGAGATGCTCGGTCAGCTCTTCGGCAAGACGCTCGCGGTCTTCGGCACGGGCAAGATCGGCGCGCGCGTGGCCGAGCTCGGCCGCGCCTTCGGCATGGACGTCCGCACGTGGAGCGCGCGGAGCGGGACGCCCAGCGCCAAGGACGGGTTGCTGCGCGCGGCCGACTTCGTCTCGCTCCACCTGCGCCTCGCCCCGGAGACGCGCGGCTTCCTCGGGCGGCGGGAGCTGTCGCTCATGAAGAAGACCGCGATCCTCGTCAATACGGGCCGGGGCGCGCTCGTCGAGCGCGACGCGCTGCAGGACGCGCTGGCGCAGGGCCGGCTCGCGGGCGCCGGGCTCGACGTCTTTCACGACGAGCCCCTCAAACCCGGCGACCCGATCCTCGGGCTCGCACACGTCGTCCTCTCGCCGCACAACGCCGGGCAGACGCCCGACGTGATCCGCGACGGCCTCTTGCGCGCGGTCGAGAACATCGAGAACTTCCTGAAGGGGCAGCCGACCGATGTGGTCGTGGCGCCGGTCAAGCCCGGCGCCTGAGGGCCTGGGACGTGATCGCGTGCACGTTCGAAGACGGGCGACGTGCGGCCCTGCGGCACGTCGTCGTCCATGCGGTCGTGGAGCAGCACGGGGCCCTCCTGCTGGTCAAGCGTGCTGGACACCTCCTCGAAGGGGGAAAGTGGGGCCTGCCGGGGGGATTCCTGGACAGGGACGAGACGCTGGCGGAAGGCGTCCTGCGCGAGCTTCGCGAGGAGACGGGCTGGACGGGGCGCGTGGTCGGGCTGCTCCGCGTCAATTCGAGACCCCACCGGCCGCACGAGACTCGCCAGAACGTCGCCTTCGACTTCGTCGTCGCGCCGCTCCGGCAGACCGGCGAGCCGGACGCGGAGTCCACCGAGGTGGCGTGGGTCCCGATCGAACGCCTGCCGCCCCTCGACACTCTGGCGTTCGATCACGGCGACACGGTCCGCGCCTATCTCGACTCGGGGCGCGGCCCGATGGCGGCGCCGACTCTCCTCTAGATCATCGAAGGGGGCCTCGACGGCCCCCTCCGAGCCGCCCCCGGGAAAGGTTGCGCGGGCGGAGCCCGCGCTCGAACGGTGCGTACGTGGCGGCCTCCTCACGTTTGATTGAGAAGAGGGCGTATCGTGGGTCTGGATGAGGATCAGGAAGTGGACAGCAAGAACGTGACGATCGCCAGCGAGGCACGGTTTCGCTTCGTCCACCTCACCGACACCCACATCATGGCGGGTGGGAGGTGGCGGCCCCGGGCCGGGGGCTTCGAGTTCGATACCGAAGAATCGCTCCGGCGAGTGGTCGAGGCGGTTCGTGCGCTCGATCCTGCACCCGCCTTTGCCATTCTCGGCGGCGACCTCGCCAGCCCTGACTTGCTCCATCGCGATCGCCCGCTGACGTCGCAGGAGTACGAGCCCTCCTACCGCCTTCTCGCAGAAATCCTGGCCCGCCTACCGTGCCCCGCCCGCTTCCTCGTGGGGAACCACGACGACCGCGTTGCCTTCAACCGCGTGCTGCGCGCGGCCGCGCCCACGGCGAATGCCCCGCACTACTACGGCTTCGACTATCAGGCCTACCACTTCGTCGCTCTCGACTCCCAGGAGCCGGGGCAGGCGGGGGGCTTCCTCGACCCAGCGCAACTGGAGTGGCTTCATCTCGACCTCGCGCGGCATCGTGGCCGGCCGACCGTTGTGTTCGTGCACCATCACCCCTGGGCACTCGGCCTCGAGTGGATCGATACCATGACGCTCCGCAACGGCGAGCAGCTCATGTCGATGCTGCACGAGCACACCCAGGTGCGCTGGGTCATTTGCGGTCACGTCCACCTCGACCAGGCCGTCCAGCGGGGAAGGCTCACCATGCTCACGACACCGTCCACGTGTGTCCAGCTCTCCAAGGTCTCCCAGGCGGCGAAGGTCCTGCCCGGCCCCCCGGCCTTCCGGGTCGTCGACGTGTCGGGCGAAGAGCTCGCGACGCGCGTGCTCCATCTCCGCGCCGACGGCTCGGCCGAGCTCTGAGAGGGGCCAGTGGACCACTGCATCATCAACGGTCGACATTCAGGCACCTCCTAACGTGACTTCGCGGGCGTGACGCGCGCGGGGCGCCGGCCGCTCGTCTCGCGATACCACTCGTAGATCTCCTCGCCCGTCGTCAGCCAGACGCCCTTGTGCTTCCGGACGTAGTCGTAGACCGCCTCGAAGTACTTGATCCGGTGCGGGACGCCGTGGATGTACGGATGGACGGCGATCGCCATGACGCGCGCGTTGCTGGCGCCTTCGAGGTAGAGGCGGTCGAACTGGTCCTTCACGCGCTGGTACCAGTACCCCGACTCGTGGTGCTGGATGACCATCGTCGGGATGTCATTCAGCTCCAGCGTGTAGGGCACCGAGACGAGCGGGCCCGCCGTCGTCCGGATCTCGTAGGGCTGGTCGTCGTTGACCCAGTCCGAGACGTACTCGATCCCTTCCTCGGCGAGGACGTCGAGCGTCTCCCACGTCTCCGTGAGGCCGGGCCCGAGCCAGCCCTTCGGCTTCTTGCCGGTGAAGTCGCGCAGGAGCTTGAGGGAGTCACGCACCGCCGCACGCTGGTCGGGCAGGAGGTGCATGGCGCCCTGCCTGACGCCGTGGCCCATGAACTCCCAGCCCGCGTCGAGCATCGCGCGCGCCACGGGCTCGTAGGCGCGGCAGACGTTGGCGTTGATCGAGGTCGTCGCTCGGATCTTGCGCTTGCCGAGCGCCTCGAGCATCCGCCAGAATCCGACGCGCATCCCGTAGTCGTGCCACGCCCAGTTGGGGACGTCGGGCACCGTCTGGACTCCCTGCGGCGCCGTCAGGTACTGACGGGCCATCGGCTTCTCGATGTCCCACTCCTCGATGTTGACGATCGTCCACACGGCGAGCCGAGCGCCCTTCGGGAGCTTCCACGGCTGGCGGGCGGTGATCGGCGAGTAGTCGAAGCGCTCGGACGGAAGTCTCACGAGGTCCTCCTCTCGTGTCCCTATAGTACAATCACGAGCCGTGACCTCGCCCCCGGCCATCGATATCCACGCGCACTTCTATCCCGAAGCCTTCCTGAAGGTGATCGAGGACGAGGGCGCAGCGTTCGGCGTGCGCGTGGATCGCTCGAACCCGAAGGGGCCGGCCGTCGCCACAGGCGACGCCGCGGGGCCCCCGCTCGACGCGACCTACTGGGATCTCGACCGCCGCGTGCGGGCGATGGACAAGGCGGGTGTCCGGCTCCACGCGCTCTCGCTGACGGTCCCCATGGTCTACTGGGCGCGCGGCGAGACCGCGACGCGCGCGGCCCGCGCGGTGAACGACGCGATGGCCGAGGCGCACGGCGCCTACCCCGAGCGCTTCGTCGGCTGCGCGACGCTGCCGATGCAAGAGCCCGCCCGGGCGCTCGCCGAGCTCGAGCGCGCGGCGACGCTGCCGGGGATCCGCGCCGTCTACCTCGGGACCAACGTGAACGGCCGCGAGCTCTCGGATCCCGGCTTCGAGCCGATCTACGCCCGCTGCGCGGCGCTCCGCCTGCCCGTGCTCCTCCATCCGATCGCGGTCGTGGGCGGCGCGCGCCTGCGCCCCTTCTACCTCAATAACCTCCTCGGCAACCCCTTCGACAACGCGATCGCCGCGGCGCACCTCGTCTTCGGCGGGGTCCTCGACCGCCACCCGAAGCTCCAGGTGTGTCTGCCCCACGCGGGCGGCGCGCTCCCGTACCTCTTCGGGCGCCTCGAGCACGGCCAGCGTGTCCGCCCGGAGGCGCAGCGGCGCGCGCGGCGGCCGTTCAGCGCCTACCTCCGCCGCTTCACCTACGACACGGTCACCCACTCGGCCCACGCGCTGCGCTACCTGATCGCGACGGTCGGCGCGGACCGCGTCATGCTCGGCAGCGACTATTGCTTCGACATGGGCTACGCCCGGCCGCGCGACATCATCGTGAAGGGCGCGCGACTTTCGAAGGCCGATCAGGCCCGCATCCTCGGCGGTAACGCCCTGCGATTCCTCGGGCTCCGGTGAGCGGCGAGTTCTGGATCACCCAGGCCTTCAACGGCCTCTCGTACGGCGCGCTCCTGTTCCTGCTGGCCAGCGGGCTCTCGCTCATCTTCGGCGTCATGCGCATCGTGAACATGGCCCACGGATCCTACTTCATGCTCGGCGGCTATGTGGGCCTCTCGGTCGTCTGGCGGACCGGGAGCTTCGCGGCCGCGCTCCTCGCGGGCGCCCTCGCGCTGGCGCTCGTGGGCGTCGGGATGGAGCGGTTCTTCCTGCGGCGCCTGCCCGGCCAGACCCTCGGCCAGGCGCTGATGACGATCGGGTTCGCGCTCATCTTCCAGGATCTCGCGCTGCTGATCTGGGGCGGCGATCCCTACTCGATCCCGGTGCCCGCGACGCTCCAGGGCGTCCTGACCGCGGGTGCGCTCCGCTTCCCCGTGTACCGCATCTTCATCGTCGTCGTCGCGGTCGTCATCGGCGCCGCGCTCTGGCTCATCCTGGACCGGACGCGCGTCGGCGCCATGCTCCGCGCGGCGGTCGACGACCGCGAGATGGCCCAGGGCGTCGGGATCCACGTGCCCCGCATCTCGTTCGCGGTCTTCGCGCTCGGCGCGGCGCTCGCGGCGCTGGGCGGCGTGATCGGCGCAGGCTTCCTCGGCGTCTACCCCGGCGCGGACTTCGAGGTGCTCCCCTACGCGTTCGTCGTCGTGATCGTCGGCGGGCTCGGGAGCCTGCCCGGCGCCATGGTCGGCAGCCTGCTGGTCGGGCTCCTCGACAACTTCGGCAAGGCGCTCTTCCCCGAGCTCTCCTACTTCACGCTGTTCGCGCCGATGGCGCTCATCCTCGCCCTCAAACCCACGGGGCTCTTCGGACGCGCGTGACCCTCGACCGCAAGGTGTTCGCGGGCGTGACGGCGCTGGCGCTGGCCGGTGGCGTCGCCCCGTTCCTGCCTGCGTACCCGCTCACGCTCCTGACGCAGGCGGTGATCGTCGCGGTCTTCGCGATGAGCCTCGACGTGCTCCTCGGGTACACCGGGCTCCCCTCGCTCGGCCACGCCGCCTACTTCGGGATCGCCGCGTACGCCGTCGGCATCCTCAGCACGGAGCATCAGGTGGGGCTCGCGGGATGTCTCGGCGCCGGGCTGCTGCTCGCGACGGCCACGGCCGCCCTCTTCGGCCTCCTGGCGATCCGCGCGACGGGCACCTACTTCCTCATGATCACGCTCGCCCTCGGGATGGTCGTCTGGGGGCTCGCCTTCCGCTGGGTCTCGATGACCAAGGGCGACAACGGCATCGCTGGCGTGCCCCGGCCAGAGCTCGGGCTGCCGTGGAGCCTCTCCGCGCCGCTCCCGTTCTTCTACTTCGCGCTCGTCGTGGCCGCGCTCGCCTGGGCCGCGATGGGCGTGCTCGTGCGCTCGCCCTTCGGCCTCGGCCTCCGGGGCATCCGCGAGAGCGAGTCGCGCATGCGCGCCCTCGGCTACAGCGTGTGGCTCCACAAGTACCTGGCCTTCGTGATCTCCGGCTTCTTCGCCGGCGTCGCGGGGGTGCTGTGGGCCTACTACAACGGCTTCGTGGGGCCCGTGGACGTGCAGCTCGTGACGTCGGTCGAGACGCTCCTGATGGTCGCCCTCGGCGGCCCCGGGACACTCGCCGGCCCGGCGCTCGGCGCCACGCTCATCGTCTTCCTGAAGAACTTCGTCAGCGTGTATACGAAGCGCTGGCTGCTCATCCTGGGCGCCGTGTACATCGGCGTCATCCTGTGGGCGCCGCGCGGCGTGCTCGGCGCGTTCAGGCGGGACGCGCGGTAGCCAATGACGCCACGCGCACCTGCGGCAGGCCACCTACGGCCGCGGCCGGCCTCGCGGGCCCCGCTACAAATGAGCGACGCGCACCTCTCTCGGGCCACCCACGGTGCACGCCGGGCTCGCGGACCCCGCTACAACGAAAGGAGACCGTGATGGGGCGCCTCGAGGTCAGGATGCTCGCCGCTCTCGTGCTGGGCGCCGGGCTCGCCGCCCTGCAGGCGCCGGTCGTGACAGAGGCCCAGGACGGCCCGATCCGGCTCGGCATGCTCGCGCCGCTCACCGGCCCCTTCGCGCAGGTCGGCAAGGACATGGTGAACGGCGCCGAGCTGTACCTGGACGAGATCGGCCGCGTCGCCACGGGGCGGACGCTCGAGCTCATCGTCGAGGACAGCGAGGGCAACCCGTCGACCGCGCTCAACAAGGCGCGCAAGCTCGTCGAGCAGGACAAGGTCCACGTCCTGACGGGCGGGCTGCTCGCGAACGTCGGCTACGCGCTCCAGCCCTACATCGACGGCCAGAAGATTCCGGCGACCTACCCCGTCATCGCCGCCGACGACATCACGCAGCGCAAGCCCGCGAAGTGGATCGTCCGCACCGGCTGGACCACGAGCCAGCCGATGCACCCCTTCGCGGAGTGGGTCATCAAGCACACGAAGTACCGGAAGGTCGCGACGATCGGCATGGACTACGCATTCGGCTACGAGACGGTCGGCGGCTTCCAGCACGTCTTCGAGGAACAGGGCGGGCGGATCGTCCAGAAGATCTGGACGCCGCTCAACACCAACGACTTCGCGCCGTTCCTCGCCCAGATCAAGCGCGACGCCGACGCCGTGCTGGCGCTCTTCGTCGGCCGGCTCGCCGTGCAGTTCATGAAGCAGTACGAGGAATCGGGGCTCAAGGGCCGGCTGCCGCTGCTCGGTGGCGGCACGACCACGGACGAGTCGGCGCTGCCGGCGATGGGCGACGAGGCGATCGGCACGCTCACGGCCCTGCACTACTCGGAGGGGCTCGACACGCCCCAGAACCGGAAGTTCGCCAAGGCCTTCGAGGCGCGGGCGGGGAAGATCCCCTCCTACTACTCGGAAGCCTGCTACACGGGCGCGCGCTGGATCGTGGAGGCGATCAAGGCGCTGCAGGGCCGCGTCGAGGACCGCGACACGTTCCTCGCCGCGCTCCGCCGCGTGAGCATCAAGGACGCCGCGCGCGGGCCGATGACGATCGACGCGTGGGGCAACCCGATCCAGAACATCTACATCCGCCGCGTCGACAAGGTCGGCGGCCGCCTCCAGAACGTGGTGATCGCGACCGTCCCGGCGGTCAGCCAGTTCGGGAAGTACCCGCCCGAGGAATACCTGAAGCTGCCGCTCTACACGCGCGACTACCCGCCGTGCAAGCACTGCTGAGCGCCCGTGCCGGCGGATGACTGGGCGCTCGAGCTGAGGGACGTCTCGAAGGCGTTCGGCGGGCTCCGCGCCGTGGACGGCGTGGCGCTCGCCGTCCGTCCCGGCGAGCGGCGCGCGCTCATCGGCCCGAACGGCGCCGGCAAGACGACGCTCTTCAACCTGATCTCGGGCGAGCTGCCGGTCACCACGGGCACGATCGCGCTCTTCGGCCAGGACGTCACGCGCGCCGCGGCCCACCGGCGGGCCGCCCTCGGCCTCGCGCGGACCTTCCAGATCACGAACCTCTTTCCGAGCCTGACCGTGCTCGAGAACTGCCTGCTCGCCGTCCAAGGGCTCTCCCCGGTGAAGCTCGCGATGCACCGGCCGCTCACGCGCTACCCCCGGCAGGAAGCGCGGGCGCGCGCGGCGCTCGACGAAGTCGCCCTCGGCGACCGCGCCGGCGCGACCGTGAAGCAGCTCTCCCACGGCGAGCAGCGCCAGCTCGAGATCGCGCTGGCGCTCGCGGGGAGCCCGCGCCTCCTCCTCCTCGACGAGCCGACGGCGGGCCTCTCGCCTGGCGAGTCGAAGACGATGGCGGAGCTCGTCAAGCGCCTCGATCCCGCGATCACCGTGCTGCTGATCGAGCACGACATGGACATCGCCCTCGAGATCGTCCGGCACGTGACCGTGCTCCACTACGGCCGTGTCATCGCCGACGGCACCCGCGACGAGGTGCGGGCGAGCCCGCTCGTGCGCGAGATCTATCTCGGTGCTTGAGCTCGCGGACGTCCACACCTATTACGGCGAGAGCCACGTGCTCCAGGGCATCACGCTCGGCGTGGGCCCGAGCGAGGTGGTGACGATCCTCGGCCGGAACGGCATGGGCAAGACGACGCTCATGCGCTCGGTCATCGGCTTCACGCCACCCCGTCGGGGCCGCGTGAGCTTCAAGGGCGACGACGTCACGCGCTGGCCGTCCTTCCGTCTGGTGGCGCGTGGCATGGCGCTCGTGCCCCAGGGGCGCCGCGTCTTTCCGTCGCTCACCGTGAAGGAGAACCTCGACGTCGCCCGTCACGGGCGCGGCGGGCGCTGGACGCTCGCCCGCGTGCTCGAGCTCTTCCCGCGGCTCGGCGAGCGCGCCCGGAACCGCGCCAACAACCTCTCGGGCGGGGAGCAGCAGATGCTCGCGATCGGGCGCGCGCTCATGACGAACCCGGACCTCCTGCTGATGGACGAGCCGACGGAGGGGCTCGCGCCGCTGCTGGTGCGGGAGGTCGGCCGCGTGCTCGGCGAGCTCAAGCGCGAGGGGCTCTCGATCCTGCTGGTCGAGCAGAACCTGTCGCTCGCCCTCTCCGTGGCGGACCGCGTCCACATCCTGAGCCGCGGCCAGATCGTCCACTCGTGCGGTCCCGGCGAATTGCGGTCGAACGAAGAGGTCAAATCGCGCTATCTTGGAGTCGCCTGATGCGTTTCGGCACCTTCTACTTCTTCCAGGCGCCGCCGGGCGAGCGGCACGCCGACATCATCCACCGCGAGCTCGAGCAGGTCGAGTGGACCGAGGAGCTCGGGTTCGACGAAGTCTGGTTCACCGAGCACCACTTCATCGACTACGGGTTGTCGGTGGACCCCTCGACGCTCGCCGCGGCGGCGGCGGCCCGGACGCGCCGGGTGCGCATCGGCCTCGCCGCGGCGATCCTGCCCTTCCATCACCCGCTGCGCCTCGCCGAGCAGATGGCCCTCGTCGACATCGTCTCGAACGGCCGGCTCGACGTGGGCGTGGGGCGCGGCAACCGCCCGGCCGAGTTCGCCGGATACCGCGTGCCCCAGGAGGAGAGCCGCGAGCGCTTCGACGAGACCGTCGAGATCATGCGCCGCGCGTGGACCGAAGAGCGCTTCAGCCACGCCGGGCGCTTCTTCACGTTCGACGACGTGCGCGTGATCCCCAAACCCCTGCAGCGGCCGCACCCGCCGCTCTACCAGGTGTGCGTCACCAAGGACGGGATCGAGAACACGGCACTCCGCGGCTGGCCCATGCTGAACTCCGTGCTGTTCGGCCCCGTGGAACAGCTGCTCGCCAACCGCGACACCTACGTGAACGCGCTCAAGAAGCCCGGGCGTGGCGAGGCCGAGGTGGCCGCGCTGCTGAGCCAGTGGGGGGTCTCGCGCCAGATCTACGTCGCCGAGAGCGACGCGCGCGCGCTCGAGGACGCGAAGCCGGCGGAGCTCTGGTACCAGGAGTCGTTCCGGCGCTTCGTGATCCCCGAGCGCATCGAGGACGCCCACCCGAGCCTCCAGCCCGGGTTCCGGGCGATGGCGGAGCGGCTGGCCGCCGTGACGTGGGACGGGCTCGTCCGCGAGACACTCGCGTTCGGCTCGCCCGAGACGGTGGCGCGTCACATCGAGACGATGCGCCGGATGGGCGTCGGCCAGGTGCTCTGCTGGATGAACTTCGGCGGCCTATCACAGGATCGGGTCCGGCGCTCGATGGAGCTGTTCGCGCGCGAGGTCATGCCACGGTTCAGGTGAGGGACGAGCGATGAAGACGAACTACTTTCTCGAGGGCCCGGCGAAGGCTCCGGTCGTCGTCATGGCGCACGCGCTCGGCGCGACGCTCCGGCTCTGGGACGCCCAGGCCGCGGCGCTGGCCGACCGGTACCGCGTGCTGCGCTACGACGTTCGGGGCCACGGGGAGTCCGAGGTGCCGCCCGGACCCTATACGGTCGAGCAGATGGTCGCGGATCTCAGGGCACTCCTCGAATCGCTCGGAATCTTCGAGGTCCACTTCGTCGGCCTCTCGATGGGCGGCTGCATCGGGATGGCGCTGGCCTCCGCGGCCCCCGACGTCGTCGCGAGCCTCGTCCTCTGCGACACGACGCCCTGCTACGGCCCGGAGGCGAAACCCCGCTGGGACGAGCGGATCCGCATCGCCGAGACGCAGGGCATGACGGGCGACCTGATCGAGAAGACGATGGAGATCTGGTTCACGCCCGGGTTCCGCGCGCGGCAGCGGGGCGCCGTGGACCGCGTCCGCGCGATGCTGCGGCACACGGACCCGCGCGGCTACGCCGCCGCGGTCCGCGCGCTCGGCGTCGTGGACCTGCGCGCGACGCTCGGCGCGATCCGCTGTCCCACGCTCGTCGTGGTCGGCGAGCAGGACCCCGGCACCACGCCCGCCATGGCCCGCGGCATCCACGAGAGCATCGCGGGCTCACGGCTCCTCGTCATCCCAGGCGCCATGCACTGCTCGGTCGTGGAGGCGGCGGACGTCTTCAACCGCGCGCTGCTGGAGTTCCTTGCGCCCCCCGACCTTCCCCCTACCCCAGCGTGATCTCCTGCGTGCCGAGCTTCTCGATCATCGACGTGACCTTGTCGCCCGGCTTGAGCCAGACCTGCTTGTCCTTCGGGTAGCCGGCGATGACGCCCTCGGGCGTTCCGGTGAAGATGATGTCGCCCGGCCGCAGCGTGAAGTGCCTCGAAATGTAGCTGACCAGCGCCTTGCAGTCGAAGACCATGTCCGCGGTGTTGGAGGACTGGCGCACCTCGCCATTCACGCGGCATTCGAGCTTCAGCTCGTTCGGGTCGGGCACCTGGTCGGCCGTCACCAGATACGGGCCGATCGGGCCGAAATTGTCGGCGCTCTTGCCGAGCATCCACTGACTCGTCCGCGCTTGCAGATCGCGCGCCGTTAGATCGTTGCCGGTGCAGTAGCCGAAGACGTACGAGAGCGCGTCCGCCTCGCTCACGTTCCGCGCCGTCCGGCCCATGACCACGACCAGCTCGACCTCGTAGTCGAACTTCTCCGCTGGCTCCTGCGAGACCTTGACGACGCTCCGATGGCCCGAGAGTGAACTGTTGTACTTGTTGAAGAGGATCGGCACCTTCGGCACGGCGTTGCCGGTCTCGGCCGCATGCTTCCGGTAGTTCAGGCCCACGCAGATGATCTTCCCGGGATCGGTCACGCACGGCCCGTATTCGACGCTCCCCTCGGCGAGGAAGAGCGCGTCGCTGCCCTTGCCGTTCTGCGCCCGCGCCACGAGCCTCGCGAGCGCCTCGCCGCTCCCCCTCCCCTCGAAGACATCGTCGATCGTCGTTGGCGCCTTGAGCTTCATCGTCTGCTCGGCCTTCTTGACGTCGAGCATCCCGCGGTCCGTCTTGACGCCGAGGCTCATCTCGTTGCCGCGCTTCACGGTGGCGAGCGTCACGCCGCGGAGCATGATCTCCGTCTTCGTGCTCGTGGACGCCGCGGCCGCCGGTGACGGGGTGAGCGGCCTGCCGGCGCCCGCGAGGGCCGCCGTCCCCGCGAGGCCTGCGCGCTTCAGGAACGTTCTGCGACTCGGTATCATCGCTGTCTCCTATTTGGTGCCGACGATCCTCTCCCAGAGCTCCGCGTACTGCTTCTGGTACTGCGGCCAGACCCGCTCCTCGGCGATCTTGCGGAACGCCGGCACGTCGGCGGCGTTGACCTTCATGCCCTTTGCTTCGAGGATCTCCTTCGCCTTCTGGAGGTTGTCCACGCTCTCCGTGGCCTCGCGGATCCTCTTCTGCGCCTCGAGCGCCACCTCCGTGAGCAGCCTCTGCTGCTCGGGCGTCAGACTCCTCCACGCGTCGAGGTTCATCACGACGAGCGACGGACCGTAGTTGTGGAACGTCATCGAGACGTACTTCGACACCTCATAGATCTTGAGCGCGTTGATGTTCACGATCGGCAGGTCCGCGCCGTCGATCACGCCCTGCTGCGCGGCGGGGATGACCTCGGAAAACGGCATGGGGACCGCGTTCGCCCCGAGGCCATTCACCGTGTCGGCGAAGACCTTGCCCTGCTGCACGCGCAGCTTCAGGCCCTTGAGGTCGTTGGGCGTCGCGACCGGCCGCCGGCTGTTCCAGAAGTGGCGGAAGCCGTAGTCGAAGAAGAGCAGGATCTTGACCTTGTATTTCTTCTGGAACTGCTCGTCGAGACTCTTGCCGATCTCGCCGTTGAACATCTTGTAGGCGTGGGCGTAGTCGCGGACCAGATACGGCACGAGGAACACGCCCAGCTCTGGGAACACGGTGGAGGCCGCCCCCGACGGGCAGCCGATCGCGACGTTCCCCGCCTTCACGGCGTCCATGATCTCGATCTCCTTGTTCAGGAGCGTGCCGCCGTGAAACACCATGTTGAGCGTGCCGCTCGAGCGCGTCGTGACTTCCTCGGCCATCCACTTGAACGCGACCGCGCCGGATTCAGGCGGCGCGAGGATGTAGGCGAAATCCAGCTTCTTCGCCGCCGGCTTCGCCTGGGCGAAGGCCGGCGCACCGCTGCCGGCCGCGAGCAGGCCCAGGACGAACGCAGCGACCACAGCACCCTGTGCGAATCGGCCCATAGGTCCCCCTCCCGCCATCTCGGCGGCGGCGCCGTCTATCCCGCGCCATTTGCGCGACGATGTCAAGCGGCCGGCGCGTCTTGACAACGTGCTGCGCACGCCCGTACGATCCCGCGCGTTGACTCGCCTCTATTGGGTCGTCAGGGTTCCCCAGATCGTCGTCACCGTCCTCATGCTCGTCGCGATGACGGACATGCTCGCCGGCGTCTTCTTGCGCTACGTGATGACCTGGCTCACCGCGACCCTCGGGTTGCCGCGCATCGACTTCTTCTGGGTGGAGGAGGTCGGCGAGTACGCGCTGGCCTGGTTGACGTTCATCGGCGCCGCCATCGGGATTCAGCGCGGCACCCACTTCGCCGTCCACCTGGCGATCGAGCGATTCCCGCGGACCCTCCGCCGCTGGATCTTCGCCGTCCACTACCTCGCGATCGCGGGCTTCGGCGCGGTCGTGGCGGTGTTCGGCTGGCAGGTGGCGGAGCTCAACGGCCAGTCCTTCTCACCCGCGCTGAACCTGAATCTCCGGTGGCTCTATCTCTCGGCGGTCGTCGGCGGCGCCCTCATGATCGTGTACAGCCTCGCCGCTCTTCGCGACGCCTGGCGCGGTCGGCCGCCGGGAGTGAGCGAGGGCGTCTGAGCCGTGTTCTTCGCGGCGGTCGTGATCCTCTTCGCGGGGCTGGTGGCGCTCTCGATGCCGATCGTCTTCGCGCTCGGCCTCTCGGGTTCGCTGGGCCTGGCGCTCGGCAACTTCTCGCTGCAGAAGCTGCCGTCGAGCCTCGTGGCGGGCTCGCAGAGCTGGGTCCTGCTCGCCATCCCGACCTTCGTCTTCGCGGGGAACCTGATGGAGCGTTGCGGGATGTCCTACGCGCTGATGAACCTGGCTCGGGTGCTGGTGGGCTGGCTGCGCGGCGGGCTCGGGATGTCGGTCGTCCTCGCCGAGTACTTCTTCTCCGGCATCTCGGGCTCGACCATCGCCGACGTGTCGGCCATCGGGGCCATGCTCACCCCGCCCATGCTGCGCGCGGGCTACACGCGCGAGCACGCCGCGTCCCTCGTCGCGTCCGCGACCGCGATGGGGATCCTGGTACCCCCGGCGATCTTCATGATCGTACTCGGACAAATCACCGACACCTCGGTCGTCGGCATCTTCCTGGCCGGCTTCATCCCAGCCGCCGTCACCGCCCTCTGCCTGTTCGCCGTGATCTTGATCGAAGCGCACCGGCTCGGCTGGCCCAAGGACGCGCGCCCGACCTGGCGCCAGTTCGGGCTCGCGCTCCGCGAGTCGCTCGTGCCCATGGTGGTGCCCGTCGTGATCGTCGCGGGATTCTACTTCGGCGTCTTCACGGCGACCGAGGCGGGCGCGCTGGTGGCCTTCTACGCGATCGCCGCCGCGTTCCTCTACTATCGCAACGTCACGCTCAGTGAGATGCTGGCGCTCGTCTACGAGAGCGCGCTCCTCACCGCCGCGGTCATGTTCCTCCTCGCGGTCGCGAGCGTGTACCAGTTCCTCCTCGGGATGCTCGGCGTGCCCCTGATGCTCGGCGAGCTGCTCCAGCCCCTCGAGACGACACCCTGGCTCTTCCTGCTCGCCATCTCGCTGCTCGTCATGATGTTCGGCATGGTGCTGGAGGGCCTGCCCGCGGCCGTCGTGTTGATTCCCGTCGTCTTCCCGGTCGCGAAGCGAATCGGCATCCACCCGATCCACTTCGACATCGTGCTGACGGCCGCCGTCGGCATCGGCCTCTTCCTGCCGCCGATGGGCGTCGGGCTCCTGATGGCGCTACGCTTCGCCGACGTCTCCGTCGGCCGGCACCTGAAGGTCTATTGGCCCTATCTCGTCGCCCTCTTCACCGGCCTGCTGCTCCTCATCCTGTTCCCGGAGATCACGCTCGTCCTGCCGAGGCGCGCCGGGCTCATCCGCTGAGCCGCGCGAGCGCGGTGATCACGACGGCGAGATCCTCGCCGGCGTGGCCCGCGTCCAGCGCCGCCGCATAGAGGCGCTCCGCGACGTCCGTGAGCGGCAGCGGCGCGCCGACGCCCCGCGCAGCGTCCTGGATCAAGTGCAGGTCCTTCATGAACAGGTCGAGCTTCATCTGGGGCGGAAACTCCTGCCTCGCCATCAGCGGCCCGCGCACCTCGAGCATGCGGGAGGTCGCGGCGCTCCGGGTGAGCACGTCGAGCACGAGCTCGAGGTCGAGCCCGGCCCGCCGCGCCATCAGCAGCGCCTCGGCCGCGGCCGCGCTGTTGAGGGCGACCAGCAGGTTCGCGACGAGCTTCAGCGTCATCGCCTGGCCGGGCCGGCCGACGTAGATCGCGCGCGGCAGGACCGCCTCGAGCACGGGCCGCCAGCGGTCGAACACCCGCTGCTCGCCGCCGACGAAGATGATGCCGTCACCCCGCGCCACCATGCCGCTCGTCCCGCTGATCGGGCAGTCGAGGAACGCGAGGCCCTTCGCGCCCACCTCGCGCGCGAGGCGCTCGGTGAGCGTGGGCGAGATGGTGCTCATCTGGATGATCGTCTGCCCGGCCCGGCCCGCGGCGGCGAGCCCGCGCGGGCCGAGGACGACGTCCTCGACGGCCGCCAGCGACGGCAGGACGACGCACACCCCCTCGGCCGCCCGGGCGACGGCCTCCGCCGACGGCGCGGCTTGGCCGCCGAGCGCCTCCAGGGCCCGCACCTTCTCCGCGACGACGTCATGGCCCACCACGTCGTGGCCGCCACCACGCAGGCGCGCCGCGACCGCCGAGCCGAGCAGGCCGAGCCCGACGATCCCGATCGTCGCCATCAGGCTCCTAGGGGCCGCCGGGCGTGTGCGGCGGGGGTCTTGGGACCACGCGGCACGCGTGCGCGATCCCGTGGGCGGCTGGGCTCCACCTGGGCGCGTGGCGTCCGTTGCGCGCGCGAGGGAACGAGTCCCGTCGACCCCTGCCGCACACGCCCGGGACGCGACGCTAGCAGTGCTTGCATGGCGGGAAGTCGCGCGAGTACACCGGGTTCGCGAGGAAGTCCTTCGGGTTGTAGATCCAGAACTGGCTGACGGCGGGGATGGTGTGGATGACCGTGTTCTGCAGACGGCCGCCGACGCGCTCGACCTTACGGATGTAAATGTTCTCGATCGGGTTGCCGTACTCGTCGAACCTCACCGGCCCCCGCGGCGCGTCGGAGAGATCCACGCGCCGGAGCGAGGCGATGAGCTTCTCGCCGTTCTCGACGTCGCCCCCGGTCGCCTCGAGCGCCGCCTTCAGCATGATGCCCGCGACGTACGGTCCCTCCGAGTAGTAGGACGGCACGGTCCTGTACTTGGCCTCGTAAGCCTTCACGAATCTCTGGTTCGACGGGTTGGCGAGCGCCGCCGAGTAGTGGAGCGCGGTCACGACGCCGAGGACCTCGTCGCCCATCGAGCGTAAGACATGCTCGTCGGTGAACGTCCCGCCGCAGACCAGCGGCACCTTCCCCTTCAGTGCGGAGTCGGCGAACTGCTTCGCGAAACGGAGCGCGTCGGCGCCGGAGAAGATGCAGTAGATCGCGTCCACGTCGCGACGGAGCCCGGTGATGTAGGGGGCGTAGTCGGCGGTGTTGAGCGGCGACCACAGCTTCTGGACGATCTGGCCGCCGGCCTCCTCGTAGGTCCGCTGGAAGCCGGCCGCGACCTCCCAGCCGAAGGCGAAGTCGTAGCCGATCATTGCGATCCTCTTGTAGCCGAGGTTGTCGTAGACCCACTTGCCGAATGGGTGCGACGGCTGCGAGCTTGCCCAGCTCGGGCGCACGATCCACGGGCTGCGCTTGCGCTGCGTGAGGTCGTCGGCGGCCACGATCGGATGGATGGTCGGGACCTTCTTCTGGTCCACGTAGGGCGCGATCGCGTAGCCGATCGCCGCGCTCACCGGGCCGAGCAGCACGTGGATCCCCTGCCCCTCGACGAGGCTCCGCACCTTGGTGAGGCCCGTGGCGGGCTTGCCTTCGTCGTCCTCGATGGTGACCTTCACGTCCCGCCCCGCGAGCCTGCCGCCCTGCTCGTCGAGGAAGAGCTGGAGGCCGTTGATCATGTCCCTCCCGTTGGCGGCGAGGAACCCGGTCTCGGACACCACGAACCCGACCTTGATCGGGCCCTTCTGGGCCGCGCCGGGGCCGACGACGGCGAGGGCCAGCGCCGAGAGCGCGAGCAGGGCGAGGAGGGCGGACCTTCGCATGGGGCCTCCTAGCGGGACAGTGCCCGGATGATCTCTTCGTTGCCGAGTGGCCAGCCGAGCGCTTGCGCCACGAGTCGGAGCGAGAACTGGTGCATCTCCTCGCCGTCCATGGAATCCACGGCATCGGCGGCGACAACCACGCGGAAGTCGCGGTTCGTCGCCTCGAAGGCGGCGCAGAGGACGCACGTGGAGGTGTTGATGCCGGCGAGGATCAGCGTGTCGGCGCCGAGGGGCCGGCGCAGGACGAACTCGAGGTCGGTCGCATGGAACGCGCTGTAGCGCTTCTTGCCACGGACGACGAGGTCACCCGGGTCGAGCAGCTCGGGAATGATCTCGGTCCCCGGGCTCCCGACGAGGTTGTGGCCGAGGATCCCCTTCCGCGCCTTCGTCGGCTGGTCGTCGACCCACGTCCAGAAGGGGTTCGCGGCGATCTCGGACGGATCGCGGTACTCGGTGATCACGTGGACCACGGGCACCCCGCGGGCGCGGACCTCGGCGAAGAGCGCCGCCGCACGCTTGATGACGGGCGCGCAGCGCGCCGCGGGCAGCGGCAGCGTCGCGACGGATGGGTCGAGGTGGCCCCGGTGCATGTCGATCGCGACGACGGCGGTGGCGGCTGGGTCGAGCCGGATCATGGCGGCGCGAGACTCATAGCACGACTCGGGGGCCTGATGCTAGCCTAGGGCCGTGAGTCGGGGCGACCGCGCATGAGCCAGGATCTCCGGAGCTTCGTCGCCGCGTACGAACGCGAGCACCCGGGCGAGGTCGTCCGGATCGCCGAGCCCGTCGCGCTCGTCCACGACGTGATGGCGGTTGTCCTCGAGTACGAGCGCCGCCGGCGCTACCCGATCCTCCTCTTCGAGCGGGTGACGGGTCACGCGATCCCGATCGTCGCCAACGTCGTCGCGAGCCGCCGGGCGCTCGCCTTCGCCATGGGCGTGCAGGAGCGGGCGCTGGCCGCCGAGTACGCGCGGCGCCTCAAGGACCACGTGAAACCCGTGGTCGTCGCCGACCCGCCCTTCCGCGCGCGCGTCGTCACCGGCGACGCCGTGAACCTCGAGGCGCTGCCGGTCCCCGTCTACTTCCCCGGCGACGCGGGTCGCTATCTCACGGCCGGCATGCTCGTGGCGCGCGACCCCGACACGGGCGTCGAGACCGAGGGCTACCACCGCTTCCAGGTGAAGGGCCGCGCCCGCATGGGCGTGAGCCTCCACTCGCGCCGGCGGATGTTCGAGTACCAGCGGCGCGCGGAGGCCGCGGGCCGGCCGCTCCCCTGCGCCGTCGTCCTCGGTCTGCACCCGCTCGTCTCGATGGGCTCGCTCGCCTACCCGCCCGCAGACGTCGGCAAGTTCGAGGTCGTCGGGGGTCTCCTCGGCGAGCCGCTCGAGGTCGCGCCGTGTCTCACGGCCGACCTTCACGTTCCGGCCGCTGCGGAGATCGTCATCGAGGGCGAGATCCTGCCGGGCATCCGCGAGCCCGAGGGGCCGTTCGGCGAGTTCACCGGCTACGTCTCGCGCCGGTCGACGCAGCACGTCTTCGTCGCCAAGGCGCTCGCGATGAGGGAGCGCCCGTGGTTCCAGTCCATCGGCTCCGGGCGCGCCGGCGACCACATCACGACCCTCGGGCTCGTCCGCGAGGCCGAGATCACGAACGCCCTCGCGCGCGTCGTCCCCAACGTCCGCGGGGTCCACGTGCCGCTGTCCGGCACCTCGTCGTTCACGGCGTACGTCTCGATCACGCAGAGCCGCCCGGGCGAGGCCAAGCACGTCATCCCGATCGTGCTGGGCGTCGACCACTACGTGAAGCTGGTCATCGTCGTCGACGACGACATCGACGTGTTCGACGAATCCGAGGTGATGTGGGCGGTCGCGACCAGGATGCAGGCCGACCGCGACCTCGTGGTGATCCCCGGAAGCCTGGGCGCGATGCTCGACCCGAGCGCCGACGATCAGGGCGTCACGGCGAAGCTCGGCATCGACGCGACGCGCCCGTTCGGTCAGCCGTTCGCGGAAAAGCTCCTGATGTCGCCGGAGAAGATGGCCTGGGCGCGGGCGCTGGTGGAGAGGCTCGGAACGTGACGGGGGAGGGTCGGTCCTGATGTCGCCGGAGAAGATGGCCTGGGCGCGGGCGCTGGTGGAGAGGCTCGGAACGTGACGGGGGAGGGTCGGCCCTCCCCCGTCAGAGAACGACACCTGGTCGGTCGTTACGGCAGCGAGACGGTCGCGCCGTCGCCGACCGCGGAAATATTGAAGGTTCCCGCGCCCGTGCTCGCCGTGTACGCGTACGTACCCGTCGGCGTCCAGCCCGACGGCACGCTCGGCTGACTCGCCAGGAACGGCCCGGCCGTCTGGCTCGCGCCGTTCGTCACGACCACGGTGAGCTCCGTGAGCGCGGTCGGCGTGTTGCCCATGTGGGCGGAATAGATCGACACCGCGGACGCGATGGCCCGGGCGTCGGCCTGGGCCTTGGCGATCCGCGCCCGCGCCTGCACGTTGGCGTAGAGCGGGATGGCGATGGCCGCCAGGATGCCGATGATCGCCACGACGATCATCAGCTCGATCAGCGTGAAACCGCGCTGGCTTCCGACCGCCAGCCTTCTCTTCGTCCACCAGTGAATCATCTGTGTCCTCCGTGTTGAGAGCGTTTGTTTTGTGATGTCTACCCAGGTTTACGGCATCTTCCATGCCAGGGTGCGGGCGCGCTGAACGGAGTGATGTGTCAGGCACTTAGGACCCCAGCGATTACCGGAAATACGAGCCTCCCCGGCCGTTACCCGACCACCGACTGACAAAGTCTGTCAGATTCCCGGAAGAGCGCCCCGCTCACGGGCCTCGGTCCGTCGGCCCGGGGCGATTTCACGGGGCCGGGTGAGTGATGAGATGATGGCCCCCGGGGAGGACGCGTGGACCTTTTAGAGACCAAGAGCCGGATCGCAGAAGCGCTCGTCGAATCCGTGTTCCGCCGCGCGCGGTACCAGGTCCATGCCTACCGCGGCGACACGGCCCCGTTGCGCTTCGGCCGCGAAGATTTCTCGCCCGACTTCCGGGTGGTCCCGGGCCCGGATGGCGAGGAGGGCGAATTCCTGATCGGCGTGAAGTACCGCCCCTCCATCGTGCAGTTCGTGTCGGTCGAGAACCAGCGCGGCGAGCGCTCGGTGTTCTTCATGGCGCGCCGGCACTGGCCCGCCCTCTATTTCGTCCTCGTGACCGACCGGCCCGAGCCAGGCCGCTCCTGCTTCCAGGCGCTCCGGCTGGCGGGCCTCCGCCCGGGCGAGCCCATCCAGACCTCCGACCTCGTGGAGCTGAAGGAGCTCAAGATCTTCCGCCACAACCTCGAGGACCACGACGAGCTGATTCGCCGGATCTTCGCGCAGCTCTCCGGCACGCCACTGTAACGGCGTCCGCGAGGCCGGCGCAGACCGTGGGTGGCCCGAGCGAGAAGCGCTTGGCGTCACTGTAACGCGCGCGCGAGCAGCCAGAGGCCGAGCACGGCCAGGAAGGCCAGCACCAGCCGGTTGAACGTCCGCTCCGCCAGGTAGTCCTGCACCTTGAGGCCGAGCGCGAACGCGCCGAGCCCGATCACCGTGAGGGCGACTCCCCCCAGAAGCAGCGGCCCCGTGAGGAGGCCGTACCACGCCGTCGCGCCGAGCTGCACCAGCTTGTAGACCAGGAACGACAGCGACACCGCGCGGACGAACTCGTGCTTGTCCATGCCGAGCGCGTGGAAGTAGAGGACGAGCGGCGTGCCGGGCACGTTGGTGACGCCGCCGAGGATGCCGGCGAGGAAGCCGACGGGTGCGGAGAGCCACCGTTCCCAGCGCGGCGGGACACGCGGCGCGAGGCCGGCCGCGCTCAACCCGACGAATGCCAGGAGAAACACGCCGAGCACCGCGAGGGCCACGTGCGGCGGCAGCACCACCAGGAGGCGCGTCCCGAGCACCATGCCGAGCAAGCCGAAGACCAGGAGCGCCAGGAGCCGCCGCACGCTGGCGAGCACGCCGCCGCGCCGACAGACCTGGACGCCGTCCATCACGATGTTCGGCACGAGGGAGATCGCGACCGCCGTCTTCACGTCCAGGACGAGCGCCAGGAGAGGCGTCGCCACGACGGGGAAGCCGAACGCGATGGAGCCCTTCACGAAGGACGCGAGGGCGATGGCGCCGGCGACGACCAGCGCGGTCAGCGCGATAGGGCGTCCCTGAGCGCTTCGGCCGGGTGCAGCGCGCGCCGGCCGGTGAGGTGGTCGATCTGCTGGCGGCAGGAGATGCCGGGCGCGACGACGACGGTGTCGGCGGGCGCCGCCTTCACGGCGGGCGCCAGGCGGCGGTTCCCGAGCAAGACGGAGATGTCATAGTGCTCGCGCTCGAACCCGAACGAGCCCGCCATGCCGCAGCAGCCCGAGT
The DNA here is from genome assembly GCA_003220595.1 of Candidatus Rokuibacteriota bacterium. Classification (GTDB taxonomy): domain Bacteria; phylum Methylomirabilota; class Methylomirabilia; order Rokubacteriales; family CSP1-6; genus AR19. Next base: position 23,969 of record QHSZ01000117.1, read on the forward strand.
CGATCTCGGTCACGACGAACCCGGCCCACGTCAGCGCCGCGACGGTCGGCGCCGTTCCCACGAGCGCCTTCTGGTGGCAGTGGCCGTGGAGCAGCGCCGCCCGCCCGTGGGCCGCGAAGGCGAGGTCGAGGCCGCGCCCGCGCTCCCGCTGGAGAAACTCCTCCAGCAGGAAGCTCTGCCGCGCCACGAGGCGCGCCGTCTCGGTGCGGAGGAGGTCCACCGACTCGTCCCGCAGCGTGAGCAGGCACGAGGGCTCGAGCCCCACGATCGCGACGCCGCGCTCGGCGTACGGCGCCAGGCGGTCCACGTTCCACGCCGCGTGCTCGCGCGCCTCGCCGAGCATCCCCTTGCTGATCAGCGGGCGGCCGCAGCACTTCTTGTCCGCGAGGACGACGCGGTAGCCCGCGGCCTCGAGGAGCTCCACGGCCGCGCGCCCGATCGCCGGCTGGTTGTAGGTCACGAACGTGTCGTGGAAGAGGACGACCTCGCCGCGCGGCGCCGCCGCGGGCGGGGTCCGTCGCCCGAACCAGTCCGTGAACGTCTGGCCCGCGAACGCCGGCAGCGGCCGCCGCCGGTCGATCCCCGCCACCTTCTCGAGGAGCCAGCGGCTCGGCGCGAGACTCGCGACTCGGTTGACGAGCCCGGGGGCCCGGGCGCCGAGGCGGCTCCAGCGTTCGATGCGGCCGAAGAGCCGGTTCCGGAGCGGCAGACCGTTCGCCCGGTAGTAGTGGTGGAGGAACTCGTACTTGAGCTTGGCCATGTCGACGTTCGCCGGGCACTCGGCCTTGCACCCCTTGCACTCGAGGCAGAGGTCCATGACCTCGTAGAGCCGCTTGCCCGTGAACTCGCTCGCCGGCAGCCGGCCGGAGAGCACCGCGCGGAGCGCGTTCGCGCGCCCCCGGGTCGAGTGCTCCTCGTCCCGCGTCGCCATGTACGAGGGGCACATCGTGCCCTCGAGTGTCTTGCGGCACGCGCCGACGCCGTTACACATCTCGACCGCCGCCGCGAAGCCGCCCTGCGTCGAGAAATCGAGCAGCGTCCGGGGCGCCCACGTCGCGTACGGGACCCCGTAGCGCAGGTGCTCGGTGATCCCGGGTGAGGCGACGATGTTGCCCGGGTTCATCCGGTTCTCGGGATCGAAGGCGCGCTTGAGCTCCCGGAACGCCCGCATGAGCGTGGCGCCGTACATCCGCTCGAGGAACGGGCTGCGCGCGCGGCCGTCGCCGTGCTCACTGGAGATCGTCCCGCCGAACTCGACGACCAGGTCGGTGATCTCCTCGGCGATCGCGCGCACCTGCTCGAGCCCGCGCGGCGTCTTGAGGTCGATGACGGGGCGGATGTGCAGGCAGCCCACCGAGCAGTGCCCGTAGTAGGCGCCGACCGTCTCATGCTTGGCGAAGATCTCGCGGAACCGCGGCACGAATTCGGCGAGGTGTCGGGGCTCGACGCACGTGTCCTCGACGAAGGCGATCGGCTTCTTGTCGCCCTTCATGCCGAGGAGGAGCCCGAGCCCGGCCTTGCGGAGCTTCCAGATGGACTGCTGCTCCGCGGCGTCGGTCGCGACGTGCGCGGCGTACCCGAAGCGCTCGCGCTGGCGCCGGCGCTCGAGCGTCTCGACCTTCGCCTTCACCTCCGCGTCGCTCTCGCCCGCGTACTCGACGATCAGGATCGCCTCGGGGTCGCCCTGGACAAAGCCCATGCGCTGGGACTGCTCGATGTTCTCCCGCGCCAGGTCCAGGATCATCTTGTCGGTCAGCTCGACCGCGTACGGGCCGGTCTCGAGGATCGCCTGCGAGGACTCGAGCGCCTCCTGCAGGTCCCGGTAATGGATGACGTCGAGCGCGGTCGCGCGCGGGCGCCGCACGAGGCGGACCTTGGCCTCGAGGAGCGTGACGAGCGTGCCCTCCGAGCCGACGATGAGTCGCGCCATGTTGAGCGGGGCCTCCGTCGGGGGCGCGGGGAGGCCGGGGCGCGACCCGGGTGGCCGGCCGGAGGCGCGCCGGGTGCCAGCCGACACCAACTCGTTCAAGTTGTAACCCGCGACGCGGCGCCAGTGCCGCGGATACCGCTCGAGGATCTCGTCGGCGTACGTCTCGCGGATCCGCGCGACCTCGCGGTAGATCTGTCCCTCGAGCCCCGGCGCCCGGCACTTGGCCTCGAACTGCGCAGGCGTCACCTCGCCGAACACGACGCGGGTGCCGTCGGCGAGGAGCGCCGTGAGCTCCAGCACGTGCTCGACCGTGAGCCCATAGGCGATCGAGTGCGAGCCGCCCGAGTTGTTGCCGAGCATCCCGCCGAGCGTCGCCCGGTTCGACGTCGAGGTGTCCGGGCCGAAGAGCAGACCGCGGGGCCGCACGTGGTGGTTCAGGTTGTCCTGCACGAGCCCCGGCTGGACGCGCGCCCACAGCTCCTCGGCGTTGACCTCGAGGATCCCGTGCATGTGCCGCGAGAAGTCGAGCACGAGCGCGCGGTTCACCGTCTGGCCCGTGAGCGAGGTGCCGCCGCCGCGCGGCAGGAGCGCCACCTGCCGCGCCTTCGCCACCTCGACCGCCGCCTGGACGTCGTCGCTGTCGCGCGGGATGACGACGCCGATCGGCTCGACCTGGTACATCGACGCGTCGGTCGCGTAGAGGAGGCGCGAGGCGGGATCGAAGCGAACGTCCCCGGTGATGACCTTTCGAAGTTCCTGCTCGAGGTCGTTCACGCGAGCTATTATACCCTCCGTGTTCGCCCGCGCTCTCGCGCTGCTCTCGCTGCTGGCCGCCATCGTCACGTCGAGCGAGGCCGCGCCGGCGGCGCCCGGCTTCAAGATCAGCCTCCTCGACGGCAAGACCTCGCTCGACTCGCGCGAGCTGATCGGCAAGACGGTCCTGGTGCTCCGGTTCCAGGCGTCGTGGTGCCGGCCGTGCGTGCGGGAATCGCAGGCCCTCGCGCAGCTCGCCGAACGCTACCGCGGGCGCGGCATCGAGGTGCTCGCGATCCACGTCCAGGACGCGCCGGCGGACGTCCAGCGCTTCGTCGCCGAGCACCGGGTCCCCTACAAGGTCGCCCTCGACCCGCGGCTGTCGGTCGGCAACCGCTTCGGCTTCCGCGGCACCCCCTACACCGTCGTCGTGGACCTGCGCGGCGAGATGGTCGCACGGATCCACGGCGAGTCGGCGCTCACACGCCTGCCGCGCATCCTCGACGGCCTGCTCGCGAAGAACGCGAAGTAGCGCGCCCCGGCTACGGCTTCAGCATCACCTTGATCGCGCGGTCTTCCTTCCGGTCGAAGATCGCGTAGCCGCGCGGCGCCTCCTTGAGGGCCAGCGTGTGGCTGACGATCCGCGCGGGCGCCAGCTTGCCGAGCCGCACGAGCGGCAGGAGCGTGCCCATGTAGTTGCGCGCGTTGCAGATCCCCATCTTCAGCGAGAGGTCCTTGAAGAAGGCCTCGCGCGCGGGAAACCCCATGCTCGGCTCGACGTAGACGCCGACGGAGGACACGGTGCCGCCCGGGCGCACGGCCTGGATCGCCTGGGTGAACGGCGTCTCGTGGCCAACGCACTCGAGGACCACGTCGGGCCCGCGCCCGCCCGTCGCCGCCCGGAGCTGGGCGGCGGGATCGCCGCGGTCGAGGCTGACCGGCTCGGCGCCGAACTCCTCGGCGAGCCGCAGGCGGTAGTCCACGCGGTCCACCGCGAAGACGCGCGCCGGGCCGAAGAGCTGGGCCGACTGCATGGCGAGCAAGCCAACGGGCCCGGCGCCGAAGACGGCGACGGTGTCGCCCGGGCGGATCCCGCCGTTCTCGGCGCAGCAGTAGCCCGTCGAAAGGATGTCGCCGAGGAAGAGCGCGTCCTCGTCGCGCATGTCGGCCGGGACCTTGTCACACAGGTGGTCGGCGAACGGCACCCGGATGCGCTCGGCCTGACCGCCGCCCCACACGTGGCCGAAGCGCCCGCCGAAGACCGCGCGGCCCGTCGTCGCGCACTGGGAGGGCAGCCGGCGCTGACACCACTCGCACCGGCCGCACGAGACCGAGAACGGCACGATCACGCGGTCGCCGCGCGCGAGGCCCTGGACGCCCGGCCCCGCCTCCTCCACCGTGCCCATGAACTCGTGGCCCATGATGGCGCCGGTCTGGACGAGCGCCCCACCGCCGCGCCCATGGTACTGGTGGAGGTCGGAGCCGCAGACGGCGCTCGTCGTGATCCGCAGGACGACGTCGGTGGGATCGACGAGCCGGGGCTCGGGGACGTCCTGCGCCCGCACGTCGCCCACGCCGTGGAAGGTGATCGCGTTCATGGCTGTCTCCTCTCCGCCTGCGCCATCTCGTAGAGCGCGAGCGCGGCGGCGCCGCGCATGCTGACGCGCTTGTCGCCCGGAACGATCCGGATGCGAGTGAGCGCGAGCGCCTGGTGAAACGCGTACTCGGCCGCCGCCGCGAGGATCCTCGGCTCGAGGGCCGCCAGCGATTCCGCCACGCCCCCGGTGATCACGACGACCTCGGGGTTGAGCCCGTTGACGACCGTGCCGAGCGCCGCGCCGAGCGCCTGGCAGGCCTCGTCGACGACCGATGATGCCACGGAATCACCGTGGGCGGCCGCACGGAAGACGAGCGGCGCCGTGATCGCCTGCGGATCGCCGCCCGCGGCGCGGAGGAGCTCGGCGTCGGCGTGGCCTGCCACGCGGGCGCGCGCGGACTCGGCGATGCCGCGGCCGCTCGCGTAGAGCGCCAGGCACCCGCGGCCGCCGCACCAGCACGGCGGCCCGTCGAACTTCACGGGCGTGTGGCCAAGCTCGCCCCCGAACCCCGCCATGCCGCGCACGAGCCGGCCGTCGAGCACGATGCCGGCGCCAAAGCCAGTGCCGGGCGCCAGCACGACGAGCGAGCGCGCGCCCCGGCCGGCGCCGAAGAGCCACTCGGCGAGCGCGAGCGCGTTCACGTCGTTGTCGACGAACGTCGGGAGCCGGAATCGCTCCGAGAGCTCCGCGGCGAGGGCGCGGCCGGCGAGCTCGGGCACGTGGGGCACGGGCTCGCCGACGCGCCCCGCAACCGCATCCACGGGGCCGGGCACCCCGACGCCGATCCCGTCGAGGGCACGGCCGAGACGCGAGGCCTCGCCGCGGAGCTCGTCGATCAACGCGCCGATCACCTCGACGGCGTGCCCCGGGCCACGGTCACGGGTCGGCACGCGCTGCTCGAGGAGCACCTCGCCGGCGGCGGTCACGGCGCCCGCGGCGATCGTCGTCCCGCCGACGTCCACGCCGAGGAGCAGCCCTCCCGCCTTCATGGGCCCGCGGGCTAGAGGTCGCCGAAGTGGCAGAGGGTCAGGCCGAGGGCGAGCGCCGCGGCGCGCGCCGCGGGCGTCCCGAGGCCGACCAGCTCGGTCTCGCGCTGGCGTCCGTAGCGGCTGTACGCGAGGGCGTCGTCGCACCAGCCCGGGTGCGTCATGAACTCCGAGACGCCCGGCGGCAGCGCGCGCAGGTGGGCGAGCGTCCGGGCGAGGGACCAGTAGGCGCCGGGCCCCGACTCGCCGAAAAAGTGGTCGGGCGTCCTGAGTCCGGCGCTCCGCGCGCGCGCCCGCGCGGCCGCGTCCTGGCTCCGCACCGGGATGCCGAGCCGCCGCGCCGCCGCGAGGACGACGCCCGCGACGGGGGCGTGGAGGCCGACGTGGTGGTGCGAGTCGAGATGCGTCGGCGCCCGCTTCACCAGCCGCTCGAACTTCTCGATCTGCGCCGCGACCTCGCCCTCGACGTCCTTCGCCTCGGCGCGGGCCGCCGCGAGCCGCGCGTCGCGCACGAACCGGCCGGAGGCGTCCACGAGCGAGCGCGCGCCCGTGAGCGGCCGGCCGAGCGTCAGGTTGACGTGGAGCCCGAGGCCGAGCCCCTCGGCGCGCGCCCGGGCGAGCTGCTCTCTGTCGGGATCGGCCGTGACGAGCACGGTCGTGCTCGTGACGAGGCCGTGGCGCCGCGCAGCGAGGATGCCCGCGCTCACGCCGGGCGTGAGACCGAAGTCGTCGGCGTTGACGATGAGCCGCCGGGTCACGCGCGAAGGGTCCCCTGGACGAGGAGCCGCTCGACCGTCGCGGGCAGGCCCGTCGCGGGCAGCGTGGCCTCGGGCTCCACGGAGCGGATGTGCTCGAGCCGCTCGTAGCCGAGGCGCGGGAACGACTGGGTCTCGGTCGCGACGAGCGCGGGCTCGAGCCCCGCCGCCTCGAGCCGCGCGAACGCGCTCTTCCGGCCGAGGAAGGCGAAGATCGCGAAGAGGAGCCGGCCGCCGGGCACCAGGTGGGCGGGCGCGCCACGGATCACGCGGTCGAGGATCTCCCAACCGTCCGTCCCGCCGTTGTCGGCGGCGGCGCGCGCGTCGCGCCGCACGCGGCCAGGCGGCGTCGGCATCTGGGGGGCGTTGGCACAGATCAGGTCGAAGCGCTCGCCGGCGACGGGCGCGTAGCAGTCGCCGAGGCGCGCGTCCACCGCGACGCCATTCAGCGACGCGTTGGCGCGAATGGCCTCGACCGCCTCGGGGAGGACGTCCGTCGCCACGACGCGGGCGCCGGCCTTCGCCAGCAACACGGCCGCCAGGCCGAGGCCGCTCCCGATCTCGAGCACGCGCCCGCCGGGCTCCACCGCGAGATGGCGGCAGAAGAAGCGCGAGCCCGCCTTCGGCGGCTGGACTCCGTCCGGCGCGCGGAACACGGAACCGCGCCAGACGAAGAGGAGCACGCCCTCGTCACTACCGGCCAAGGACCTTCCGGAAGTAGAGGCGCAGCGCCTCCTTCAGCTGGGCCCGCGCCCCGGCCGAGGTCTTCGCGTCCTCGAGCACCTCGATGTCGAGCTGCAGCGGCACGCCCTCCTTCTTGACCCCGTCGAGCTCGGCGGTGAGCCCGCAGCGCTCGTCGGACTCGGTGAAGACGACCTTGGCCCGCGCGAACGTGCCGTCGTCCTTCGCGATCTGCTCGATGGTCTCGACGAGGACGCGCTTGATCGCCTCCGCCTCCCCCGCCGGGACCGTCGAGAACGCCGCCGTCAGGCTAACGTCCGCCATCGGTCCACACCGTCAGGATGTCCGCGTGCGTCTTCGCCGCGTTCGCCCGGATCGCGAAGCTGATCGCCTCGCGCACCTCGTCCTCCGTCGCGCCCGATGCCCTGGCACCTGCCAGGTCGCGCTTCGCTCAGTGGGTGTTGCCCACGGCGAGGTTCGCCGCGAGGTAGCAGAGGTACGCGGTCTTCGGGTCGAGGGCACCCTTCTTGTACTTCCAGCTCGCGATCACTTTCTCCTCGAGCATCCCTGCCTCCTTGCCGGAATCTTAGCGACCTGTCGGGCGATCGAGGGGCGCCACGGCTCCGCCGGGGCGTCCCGAGGCACCCGGGGGGCTTGGGGGCCGCCCATGTTCAACTAGTGGCCTGCGGCGGCCGCCGGCCGCAGGTGGTCGAGTCCCGCCTCGAGCCCCTTCGCCGTCACGCGCACGCCGACGGGTTTGGCGAAGCTCAGCGTCGCGTAGGTCTCCTGCTTCGGGACCACCCGGTGTCCGAGCCGTGCGAGGCCGGCGAGCGCCTTCTCGCCGACGCGCTCGTCCACGAGCAGGTCGGCGCCTTCCGCGTGGAGCCGTGGGGCCTCGATCGCGGCCTGGAGCGGCACGCGACCGTCCACGAGCGTCGCGAGCACCTGCGGGATCGCGGAGATGATCCGGCGACCGCCCGGCGCGCCGAGCGTGAGGTAGGGCTTGCCCCTCCTGAAGGCGAGCAGCGGGACCATGTTCACGAGCGCGCGCTTGCGGGGGCCGATCGAGTTCGGCCGGCCGGGCTCGGGGTCGAACCAGATCATCCCGTTGTTCAGGAGGATGCCCGTCCCTTGCACGACCACGCGCGCACCAAAGAGCGAGACCGCGGTGTGCGTGAGCGCGACCATGTTGCGCTGGCGGTCGACCACCGAGACGTGCGTCGTGCACTCGCCCGCGCCGCCGGCGCGCGCCCGCGAGGTGAGGACGCGCCGGGTCGCCGAGCCGGTCTCGTCATGCGCGGCGGCGGGCGCCCGCGCCCCCGCCCGACGCGGCGCCGGGCGCTGGAGCTCGGCGGCGATGGCCCGCGCGTACGGTTTCGAGGCGAGCTCGGCCCACGGCGCCTTCACGACGGCCGGGTCGCCGAGGAGCTGGAAGCGGTCGGCGAAGGCCCGGCGCACGGCCTGGGCGCGGAGGTGGAGGCCCTCGGTCGTCTGCCCCCCGACCCGCGCCGGCGCCCACTGCTCGAGGATGTTCAGAATCTCGAGGGCCGTGATCCCGCCGGTCGCGCCGGGCGCCAGCGCCAGATCGAGGTCGCGGTAGCGTCCCGTGAGCGGCGCGCTCACGCGCACCTCGTACGCGGCGAGGTCCTCCAGGCCGATGAGGCCCTGGTGCGCGGCCATCTCGTCGTGGATCGCCTGCGCGAGCGCGCCGCGGTAGAACGCGTCCGGCCCCTCACGCGCGATCAGCGCGAGGCTCCGGGCGAGATCCGGGTACGTGACGCGCTCGCCGGGCTCGAGCGACGGCGGCCGGTGGATCGCGCGGCCGTTCCGGAGGTAGGTGCGCGCGCTCTCGGGGAACGCGCCGAGCTCCTCGATGTAGCGCGCGGTCGTGAGCGCCTGGTACCAGTCCGGCACGAAGCCCTCGCGCGCGAGCGCGATCGCCGGGGCGAGGACGTCGGCGAGCTCCATGGTGCCGTAGCGCTCGAGCGCCAGCGTGAGCCCGGCGACCGACCCGGGCACCGCGACCGCCCGGTGGCCGTACTCGTTCGCCGCGCCCTCGACGCGCGGCCAGGGGAAGAGCCCGTCGGAGATGCCGCCGATCAGCCGGAACATCCCCTCGTGGGCGCGCGTCGGCGCGACGCCGTTGAAGTCCAGCGCGACCGTCTCGCCGCGCTTCTCGAGGTGGACGAGCATCGTGCCCGAGCCTGCGATCGTGGACATGAAGGGCTCGACCACCGTCATCGCGAACGCGGTCGCGACGGCGGCGTCCACGGCGTTGCCCCCGCGCTCGAGGATCGCCGCGCCCACTGAGGCGCCGAGCGGGTGCTCGGCCGCGACGAGGCCGCGGGGCGCGAGCGGCGTCTGCTTGGTCACGGTCAGCCGCGACTGGATCATCGGCGGGGCTCCGTGCGGGCCCGGACGGGCGTCAGGGCTCCAGGTACTGCGTGATGTCCACGACCCGGGTGTCGTCCACGAAGAGACGCCAGCCCTGCGGGTAGAGCCACGCCTCCTTCGGGTTGTTGTTCTTCACCTGCGGCCAGAAGCGGCGCGCGAGCTTCTCGATCTCGGCCGTGTCCTTCGCGAAGAGCACGGGCGGTCCGATGAGCAGCAGGACCAGGTCCCGCTCCATGCCGACCGTCACCTGACGGGTGATCCGGAAGGTCGTCACGTTGAGCGAGTTCGCGAGCGCCGGATTGCGGGCGAGGTACTGCGAGATCCGCTGGTCCATCTGGTCGTCCCACCGCTGCTTCTCGTCGAACGTCGGCTCGTGTCCGGTGTCGAGCACCACCCGGGCGGTCCAGATCTCCTCGGCGGAGGGCCCCTGCGCCGCGCGGCGCTCCTGCGTGGCAAGCGCCCCACACCCGGCGAGGGCGAGCACGAGGGCGGCGACGGAGCACGCGTGACGGCTCACGGGACGGATCATATCAGGGCCGACTCCAGGACGATGCCCCGATCGACGACCCGTGCGACCTGCGCCAGGAGGCGGCCCGTCTCGACGGGCACCTCGGGACTCTCGGCGAGCTGGCGCAGGAGGTCGATGAGCCGGCGCATCGCGCGGATCAGATCACCCTCGTGGCCGCCGAAGGCCTCCTCGACGATCCCGAGCCAGTCGTCCTCGCCGGAGGCCCAGCGGAAGACGGCGGGCATGAACCCTCCGTGGACGCCCACCGGCATCTGGAGGTGGCGCTGGCGCTGCGCCTCGTGGATGGTCTGGGCGAGGCCGCCGAGCTCGGAGAGCCGCCGCCGGAGCTTCGGCCGCTTGCGGAGAAACTCGCGCGCCAGGGCCGCCTCGCCCGAGCGCGACTCCTCGATGAGCGCCGAGCACAGCGCCGCCGCCTCGGCCCCCGTGAGGTCGTCGAAGAGGCCGCGGAAGACGCTCTCCGCGACGAGCAGCTCGTTGTCGTGACGGAGGCTCGCGACGAGGCGCCCGCGGCTCTCGAGCCGGCCGTCGCGCACCGCGCCGAACTGCTCGAGCACCTCGACGACGCGGAGGAACTCTTGCCAGTAGGCGCCGCGCACCTGCTCGAGCGCGCGCCGTCGCGCACCGAGCCGCTCCGTGAGCGTCTCGAGCTCGCGCCACTCACGGTCGCACTTGGGGAGGGCGCCCCACGGGCACCGGTGACACTCGATCGACGCCAGGACGGCGCCGGGCCCGTGCTCGCGCTCGCGCTCGACGAGCTCGGCGACCGAGAGCCGCTCGAGCTCCGCGGCGAGGTGGCGAAGCCCGCGCCCGTCGCGTCCCCGCCCGGGCGTGCCGCGCTCGAGGTCGCGCGGGACGTGGAGCGGCGGCGTGGCCCAGAAGATGCGCTTCACCACGCCGCTCTTGAGCCGGACGACGCCGCCGTGGGGCAGGAGCGCGTCGAAGAACGCGCGATGGCCGCGCACCGAGTGCACGCCGAGGATCACGGCGAGGCTCGGCGCGCCCTTGCGCCGGACGAGTGCGAGCCGGCCCGTCTCGGCTTCGACCACGCTGCGCTCGCCCCGGCGCGCGCCGCGGCCGAGCGCCTGACGCCGCGCCTCGGCCTCCTGGCGCGCGCGCCGGTAGCGGCCGACACGCTGGAAGTCGCCGCAGGGCGCCTCGTAGCGCCGGAGCTCGGCCAGCGAGGCCTCGAGGGCCAGCACCTCGGCCTCGAGCTCGCGGATGCGCTTGAGGTTCTGGTACTGGCCGAAGGAGGACTCGATCCGGCGGCGCAGGACGTCGGGCGCCGCGCCCGTGCCGAGCAGGAGCGCGGCGGAGCCGTAGCCGAGCTTGAACTGGCTCTCGATCGGCTCGGGCGCGCCGTCGACGACGTGGAAGACGGAGTCGAGGCCGTCGCGGGCGTCGAGCGCGACGACGCACTCGCCCTCGGCGTCGATGCCGCGCCGCCCGGCGCGGCCGGCCATCTGCGTGAGCTCGTTGTGGGTGAGCGCGCGGAAGCCGCGGTCGGTGCGCTTCGTGAGGCCCTGCAGGACGACCGCGCGCGCGGGCATGTGGATCCCGAGCGACATGGTCTCGGTCGCGAACACGACCTTGCAGAGGCCGCGCTCGAAGAGCGCCTCGATGAGGCGCTTGAGGCCGGGCAGGATCCCCGCGTGGTGGAGGGCCACGCCGATCCGGAGCCCCTGGAAGACCGACTGCGAGAGCGCCGACTCGCCGATGGAGGGGCTGTCCCCGAGCGCCTCGCCGATCGCGCGGTCCACCTCGTCCTGCTGGGCCTGCGTGAGGAGGCTCCGGCCGTCGGCGAGCACGTCGTGCATCGCGCGCTCGCAGCCGGCGCGGCTGAAGATGAAGTAGATCGCCGGGAGCCAGCGTCGCGTCTCGAGCGCCTCGATGAGCACCGTCGGGTCCACGACGCGGCGCGTGTACCAGCGGCCGCGGTCGTCCGCGCCGCGCGACTCGTCGCCGACGACCCGCGCGCGACCGCGGCGCACGTCGTCGAGGTCGTGGATCTCCCCGGCGAGGTCGGCGATCGCGTAGCGCAGCGGCACGGGCCGGTGCGGATGGTAGATCGGCACGATCGGCCGGTGCACCAGCGAGATCCAGTCGGCGATCTCCTTGACGTTGGCGACGGTCGCCGAGAGGCCGACGAGGACGACGTCCTTGGGCGCGCCGATGATGATCTCCTCCCACACCGTGCCGCGCCCCTCGTCGCCCATGTAGTGGCACTCGTCGAGGACGATGTAGCGGAGCTCCTCGAGCCCCGAGCCGTAGAGCGCGTTCCGGAGGATCTCCGTCGTCATCACGAGCACGCGCGCGCGCGGGTTCACCTTGACGTCGCCCGTCAGGATGCCCACCCGCGTCTCGCCGAACGCGCGCGTGAAGTCGGCGAACTTCTGGTTCGAGAGCGCCTTGAGCGGCGTGGTGTACGCGATGCGGTGGCCGGAGGCGAGTGCCGCGTGGATCGCGAACTCCGCGACGAGCGTCTTCCCCGCCCCCGTCGGCGCCGAGACGATCACCGACTGGCCGGCGGCGATCGCCTGGATCGCCTCGAGCTGGAAGTCGTCGAGCGGAAACGAGTAGCCAGCGCGAAACTGCTCGAGCAGGTCCATCACTCGACACAGTAACACGCCGGGTGGCGGAGGCCGACCGATCTGGTAGGCTCTCTGCCATGATCGTCTTCCACATCGCCGTCACGGCCGCCGCCGACTACCTGACCCGCCGCGAGGGCCACCGGCGCGCCCACATCGAGCGTCTCCAGGGGCTGCGTGCGGCGGGCATCCTGATCGGCGGCGGACCCGCCCCCGACGGCAAGACCGCCGATCTCTTCTATCGCCTGCAGCAGCCCGGCCAGCTCACGCACGCGATCGAGGAGGACCCCTATTGGGTGGGCGGCGTCTGGACGGACTACGCGCCGCGGAGCTTCACCCAGTTCGTCGAGCCCTGGGAGCACGTGCCCGTGGTCCTCGACGGGTCGCGGAAGGTCACGCTCGTCGAGGGGCCGGTGGCCGACCGGGACATGGCGCAGTTCGCGCTGATCGAGCTGCGCGGCGCCGGACGGGTGCTGTTCGGCGGTTTCTTCGAGGGCGGCGAGACTCTCGCGCTCGTCACGACCGCCGACGCGCCGGCGGCGGTCGGCTGGTTCCGGGACACGGGCTTCTGGAAGCCGGACGCGCTCACGGCGCGTCCCCTGCTCCACGTCCTGTGAGGACGACTCGTCCGATCGTCGGCCTCGTCACCATCGGGCAGTCGCCGCGGGTGGACGTCGTGCCCGAGATGGCCGAGGTCATCGGCCCGGGTGTCGAGATCCGCGAGGCCGGCGCGCTCGACGGCCTGGACCGCGCCCAGATCAGGGCGCTGGCGCCCCAGCCCGGCGACGAGATCCTCGTCACGCGCCTCGCCGACGCGAGCTCCGTCTTCCTCGGCAAGCGCCGGATCGTCGCGCGCGTCCAGGAGAAAATCGGCGAGCTCGAGGGCGCGGGCGCGACGCTGACCGCGCTCCTCTGCACGGGCGCCTTCGGGCGCCTCGCCGCGACACGCCCCCTCGTGCAGCCGCAGCCGATCCTGCTCGGCGTGCTCCGCGCCATGAGCTGGCCCGGACGGCTCGGCATCCTGACGCCGTCCGCGCCGCACGTGCCCCAGACCGAAGCGCGCTGGCGCGCCGACGGCTTCGATCCCGTCGTCGTGCCGCTCTCGCCCTACGAGGAGGACGATCCCGCCGCCGTCGCGCGCGCCGCCGACGCGCTGCGCGCCGCCCGGGCGGGGCTCGTCGTCCTGGACTGCATGGGCTTCCGGAAGAAGACGCGCGACGAGCTCCAGGCGGCGACGGGCGCGCCCGCGCTCGTCGCGAACCTCCTCGTCGCCCGCGTTCTCGCCGAGCTCTGCGGCGTCTGATCAGGCGCCGCGGCTCTTCGGGTCGAGGACGTCGCGGAGGCCGTCGCCCAGCAGGTTGAAGCCGAGCACGGTCAGATAGATGAAGAGGCCCGGGAAGGCCGAGTACCACCACCACGTCGGCAGGTAGTTCCGCCCGTGGCTGATCATGGCGCCCCACTCGGGATACGGGGGCTGGGCGCCGAGGCCGATGAAGCCGAGGCTCGCGGCGGCCAGGATCGCGGTCCCCATGTCCATGCTCGCCTTCACCGTGATGGGCGAGAGGCAGTTCGGCAGGATGTGGACGAAGAC
>QHSZ01000342.1 GCA_003220595.1 Candidatus Rokuibacteriota bacterium
TGATCGCCGACCGGCTCAAGGCGCTCGGCTTCGCTCCGACGACCTTCAACCCGCTCGCAAAGGGTTACGGGCCGCTCTTCACGTACCTCGACGGCCTCACGTCGACCGTGGAGCGCATCGCCGCCGGCCAGTTCACGCGCGAGGCGATCGCCATCGTCAAGAACCGCCAGTTCATCACGTTCTGCGAGCACGCGGAGGACCGGGAGACCGCGACGCTCTACCGCGACGTGATCGAGCCCGACGAGCGCCACCATCACGAGCTCGGCCGGAGGCTCCTGCTGCGGCTGGCGGCGACGGCGGACGCGCAGGCGGCCGCGGAGCGTGCGGCGCGGCGGACGCTCGAGCTCGCCGAGGAGCTGCAGCGCTCGGCGCTCGCGACCGCGGGGATCCACCACGCGCCCGGCTGCTGACCCCCTCCGCGAGTTCCGCGAGGTGGCGTGCCGGCCCGAGTCCCAGCTGGACCTCGGCCTCGCTGCGCTCCTGCTCGCCCGCCTCGAGCACCCGGCGCTCGATCCGGCGCCCTGGCTCGCGCGGCTCGACGACCTCGCCGCCCGCTCGGGCGTGGACGAGGCGCCCGGCCCGCGGGAGAAGCTCGAGAGGCTGAGCGCGTTCCTCTTCGAGAAGGAGGGCTTCCGCGGGAACGCCGAAGACTACTACGACCCGCGCAACAGCTGCCTCAACGACGTCCTCGAGCGCCGGCTCGGCATCCCGATCACGCTGTCCGTGGTGGCGCTGGAGGTGGCCCGCCGCCTCGGCCTGCCGCTGGCCGGCATCGGCCTGCCGGGGCACTTCGTGGTGGGCGCCCGGGTCGGCGAGGCGCTGGTAGTGCTCGACCCGTTCGGCGGCGGCCGCACCCTCGATCGCGAGGACGCCGAGGCGCTCGTCTCGCGCGCCATGGGACGTCCCATGACCCTCACGGACGCCCACTTCGCCAGGGCGAGCAAGGCGCAGATCCTGGCGCGCATGCTGAGAAATCTCAAGGCGATCTACGCGAAGCGGCGGGACTGGGAAAAGACGCTCGCCGTGATCGACGGCATCCTGGCGGTCGAGCCAGGTGATCAGGCCCAGCTGAGCGAGCGCGACACGGTGCTCGCGCACCTCCGGCGAAAGCTGGCGCTCCTGAACTGAGCGCGCCCGCCCCGGGGCGGGAGGTAAGCTATGGGCATGTCGCAGGGTCGCCTCCGTCCCCTCTACCACGCGGTCGCGTGGGGGCTGATCGTCCCGCTCCTGGCCGTGTCGTGCGCGTCACGCAACGTGCCGCCGATCGGCACGGGCGGCCAGCCGTTCAAGCCCGAGTCCGACGAGCTGAGGCTCTGGGCCGAGGCCGAGAAGGAAGAGCAGACCCTCCTCAAGAAGGCGAAGGCCTACGACGACCCACTGCTCGACGAGTACCTCGGCAGGCTCGGTGACAAGCTCCTGCCGGAGCAGGTGCGCGCGGCCGGCGGTCCGGGGCTCCGGTTCGGCGTGATCAGCGATCCGACACTGAACGCCTTCGCGATGCCCAACGGTCGGATCTACGTCCACTCCGGCCTCCTCTCCCGGCTCGACAACGAGGCCCAGCTCGCGATGATCCTGGGCCACGAGATGACGCACGTGGACCACCGCCACGCGCTGAAGTTCCAGCGCGACGCGACCAACAAGCAGATCCTCTACACGGTGGTCTCGATCGCGGCCTCGATCGGCGTCGCCGTCGCCGCGGGCTCGCGCGCGAGCTCGGGCGACTACGTGGGCGCCGCCGTCCTGAGCCAGACCGCCAACGCCATCCTGGGCCTCGGCCTCCAGCTCGCGGCGATCGCCGCGATCAACGGCTACGGCCGCGACCTCGAGCGCGAGGCCGATCTGGAGGGCATGGAGCGCCTCGTCCGCGCCGGCTACGACCCCAAGGAGGCGCCCAAGGTCTTCGCCCTCCTACAATCGGAGTCGAAGGACCGCGGCAGCCTCGAGACGTTCTTCTTCGGCAGCCACCCGAAGCTCCAGGAGCGGATCGACACGACGAGCGAGCTCCTCCAGGCGCGCTACGCCGAGGCGGCCGCGGCTCCGGACACGCTGAAGAGCACCGAGGACTTCAGCCTCCGCATGCGCACGGTCGTCCGCGAGAACGCGCAACTCGACGTGCGCGCGGGCCGCTTCAAGCTCGCGCAGGGCCAGCTCGAGCGTGTGCTCGCGATCACCCCGAAAGATCCGGTCGCCCACCTCTACTTCGGCGACCTCTACCGTCTCCAGTCCCAGCGGGCGCGCAACCTGGAGGACCGGACCGACCTCGCCAAGAAGGCCCTCGACGCCTACGAGCGCTCAGCAGCGCTCGACCCCGCGTTCCCCGATCCCTTCCGCCAGCTTGGTTTCCTTTACTACCAGCAGAAGGAGAACGAGCGAGCGCGGGAGGCGTTCAAGCGCTATCTAGCGCTCAAGCCCGACGCGCCCGACGGCAAGCGGATCAAGGAGTACCTGGTCGAGCTGGACCGCTAGCGTTCCGCGCGCCGGCGGCCTCTCAACACTACCCGGCGAGAGGGTGCAAGACGTCGATCGCCCAGCCCACGTCCAGTGGCTCCCCCAGCCACCCCGGGGTCGCGGTGTGCGCGTTGAGACGTAGCCCCTGCGCCTCGTGCCGCGCTCGCAGGAGCGTCACGGAATCGTCGGGCGCCTCAGGAGGACGAGGAACGTCGGGCAGAGGCCTGCCGTCCGGGCGGCGGAACCGAAGCTCACCGTCGGGCTGTCGATCAAGCCCGTAGCCCTCCTCGTGGACCGCGCGGTGGTGCCGGCGACAGAGCATAGCGAGATTCGACAGCGTGGTGGGACCGCCCTGCGCCCAGTGACGAATGTGATGGCCTTGTCCGAAGCGGACCCCACAGCCCG
>QHSZ01000118.1 GCA_003220595.1 Candidatus Rokuibacteriota bacterium
CCATTGGATCAGGGACTATGCCATCTTCATGCTGGACCGCGACGGCCACGTGATGACGTGGAACACCGGCGCCAGGCTGTTGAAGGGGTATGCCGATGAAGAGATCCTGGGACGGCATTTTTCGTGCTTTTACACCGCGGAGGATCGGCAAGCCGGCACCCCCGAGAGAATTCTGCGACTGGCTCGGGAGCAGGGCCGAGTAGAGGACGAAGGCTGGCGCGTGCGGAAGGGTGGCAGACGGTTCTGGGCTGACGTCGTCGTGACCGCGGTGCCGGATAAGGGCGGGCAGGTTCGCGGGTTCATCAAAATAACACGCGACCTGACGGACCGCATGGCGGCGCAGGAGGCGCTGCGCACGGCGAACAAGGATCTGGAATCTCGCATCGCGGAGAGAACCCAACAGCTCGAAGTCTCGCTCGAGGAGAAGGATCGACTCCTGGCGGAGGTGCGGAAGCTGACGGTTCGCGATGAGCTGACGGGCCTGTACAACCGTCGCGGCTTTCTCACGCTCGCCACACAGCACCTGAAGTTTGCTCGTCGTACCAAGCGAGGGTGCTGGCTCATCGTCGTCGACGTGGACGATTTCAAACAGATCAACGACACCTTCGGTCACCCGGAGGGTGATCAGGCCCTGGTCACGACCGCCGAGATCCTCACTCGAAGCTTTCGCGAGTCGGACATCGTCGCGCGCCCAGGCGGGGACGAGTTCGCCGTGCTGGCGGTCCACACTGACGATGACAGTGCATCGACGGTCACGAAGCGTCTAACCGAAACGTTGAGCCAGTACAACGGGCAGGCGGGCCGTCGCTACACGTTGGCCTTCAGTGTTGGCGTGGTCCGGTTCGACCCGACGAGCCCCTGTTCGATCGAGGAATTGTTCCGCCGAGCCGACGAGGCGCTGTACGCGCAGAAGCGGCGCAGGGCGCGGTTGTAGCAGACGATTCTGCAGCCATAAGCGGCCCGCAGGTCAGTCGTCCATTCGCGCGCGTCCACGCTTGAGCGCGGCGCGCCGCTTCTTCGAGTCGAGCCGGCGCTCCCGCGCCCCGGCGGGCGGCCGGGACGCGCGCCGCGTCCGCGGCTCGCGGAGCGCCGCGGCCACCAGCGAAGAGACCTTCGCGCGCGCGTCCTCGACGTTCCTCGCCTGGTTCCGCGTGGCCTGGCTCGTGACGAAGAGCCGTCCCTCCGCGTCGAGCCTCCCGCGGGTGAGCGTGGCGAGACGGGCGCGCGCCGCCGCGCTGAGCCCCTCGATCGCGTCGAGGTCGACCCGGAGCTCCACCTTCGTCGCGACCTTGTTGACGTTCTGGCCGCCGGGCCCCGACGCGCGCACGGCGCGCATCGTCAGCGCGTGGGCGGGCACGCGGACGGCTCCGGCGACGACGATGGCCTCGCTCACGGGGTGATTGTAGCGTCTATAATCCCGAGGATGAACCTCCCGGAACGGCGCAGGCTCACCGCGGTCGCGCGCGGCCAGGCGCCCGCCGACCTCTACGTGCGCGGCGGGACGCTGCTCAACGTCTACACGGGCGAGCTCTACCCGGCCAACGTCGCCGTCGCCGGCGAGCGCGTCGGGTACGTCGGACCGCGCGAGGACATGGTGGGCGCGCGGACCCGGCTCGTCGACGCCACGGGCCGTGTCCTCGTCCCCGGTTACATCGACCCGCACGTCCACCCGGCGCACGTGACGACGCCGTCGGCGCTCGCGCGCTTCGTCCTGCCGCTCGGCACGACGAGCGTCTTCGCCGACACGCTCCAGTTCTGGGAGCTCGGCGGCCTGCGCGCCTTCCGGACCGTCGCCGACGCGCTGCTGCCCGCGGCCCTGAAGTTCTACTGGATGATCCGGCCCCACGCCCAGTCGCGCACGACCGACGAGCCGCGGCGCTTCAAGCCGGCCGACCTCGTGCGCGCGCTGGCCCATCCGCGTGCCGTCGCCATCGGCGAGGTGACGCGCTGGCCCGAGGCGTGGGGCGGGAGCCCGGACCTCCTGCGCCGCCTGGCGCTCGCGCATCCCCGCCTGCCGCGGGTCGAGGGCCATACCGCCGGCGCCTCGGGCGAGAAGGTCGCGGCGATCGCGGCGGCGGGCTTCACCTCCGATCACGAGCCGATCACCGCGCGCGAGGTGCTCGACCGGGCGCGGCAGGGGATCGCCGTGATGCTGCGCGAGTCCTCGCTCCGTCCCGACCTCGCCGGGCTCCTCGACGCGCTGAAGGAGGCGCCCGCCCTGGCCTCGCGGCTCATGCTCACCGCCGACGGGTCCATGCCGGCGTTCATGCGGGCCCACGGCTTCGTGGACCACCTGCTCCGCGTCGCGCTCGCGCGCGGCGTGGCGCCGGTGGACGCCTACCGCATGGCGACGCTCAATCCCGCGACCTACTACGGCCTCGACGGGGACCTGGGCGGCATCGCCCCGGGGCGCTATGCCGACATCTGTCTGCTCGAGGACCTGGCGGAGCCCAGGCCCGCGGCGGTCGTCGCGCGGGGCGCGCTCGTCGCCGAGCGCGGGCGGCTCCTGGCGCACCTGCCGGAGCCGGCGTGGCGGCGCGTGTTCGCGTCGCCCGAGGCCCGGCTGACGGTCGGATGGCGTGCGCGCGCCGCCGACTTCGAGCTCCCGCCGCGGGACCGCTATCCCGTGCTCCGGCTCGTCAGCGCCGTCATCAGCCGGCTCGAGGAGCGCGTGCTCGCGCCGGGCGACCTCCACGCGGCCCTCGTGGACCGCGGGGGCCGCTGGGTCGCGCCCGGCGTCGTCGCGGGCTTCGCCGAGCAGCTCGATGGATTCGCGGCGACGCTCACGACCGACTTCAACATCCTCGCCCTCGGCCGGCACCCGGAGGCGATGGCCCGCGCCGTGAACCGTCTCCTCGACCTCCACGGCGGGCTCGTCCTGGTCGAGGGGAACGAGGTCGCCTACGAGCTCGCGCTGCCGCTCGGCGGGATCATGACCCGGGGCTCGGTCGAGGAGGCCGCCGTCTGGGAGGCGGAGCTCCGGCGGGCGCTCGTGGCGCGCGGCTATCCGCACCACGACCCGCTGTTCAGCTGCTTCTTCCTCGCGGCCGACTTCCTGCCCGCCGTGCGGCTCTCGCCGCGCGGCGTGTGGGACGTCAAGCGGGGCCGCGTGCTCCTGCCGGCGCGGCGCCGCCTCGGGAAGCCGTGACATGCGCACCCTCACGGCCGGGGCGCTCCCGGGCCTCGGACTGGTCGCGCTCCTGCTGCTGTCGGCCGTCGCGCACGCCGCCGACCCGAGCGCCTTCGAGCAGGGCGTCTTCGGGACGCGCGCCTACCGGCTCTACGTCCCGCCGCTCGGCGTGGCGCGACCGCTCCCGCTGGTCGTGGCGCTCCACGGCTGCTTCCAGACGCCGGAGGACTTCGCCGCCGGCACCCGGCTGAACGCCGCGGCGGAGCGACGGGGCCTGCTGGTGCTCTACCCGGCCCAGCGCCCGCGCGACAACGCGAGCCGGTGCTGGAACTGGTTCGAGCGCGAGCACCAGGAGAGGACGTCGGGCGAGGTCGCCGAGATCCTGGCCCTCGTCGCGGAGGTCGGACGGGAGCACCCGGTGGCGCCGGGACGGGTCGTCGCCCTCGGCATCTCCGCCGGCGGGTTCATGGCGGTCAACCTCCTCTGCGCCGCGCCCGACGTCGTCTCGGGCGTGGGCGTCCTCGCGGCGGGCCCCTACCGCTGCGGGCTCGGCGCGGCCGGCGCGCTCGCCTGCATGCGCGGCCTCAACCTCGACGGCGCGGCCTCGGCCACCGCCTGCCTGGCGGCCTCGGGGAGGACGACGCTCGCGGTCCGCGCCTCCCTCTGGCACGGTGCCCTCGACACCCTCGTCGCCCCGACGAATCTCGCCGCGCTCCAAACCATGTTCGCGCGGCTCGCCGGCACGACCGCGGGCGCGACCGAGCGCCGGGAGGGCGCCGTGCACTCGCTCTACCCCGACGCGCAGGGGCGCGCCGCGCTGGAGACGTGGTTCGTGCCCAACCTCGGGCACGCGTGGAGCGGCGGCGACGCGCGCGGCACCCACACGGCGGCCTGGGGCCCGAACGCCACCGAGCTCATGCTCGACTTCCTGCTTACCGAGCGGTGAGATCGGTCGAAAAGCCGCTGCGGCGCCGACGGCGGCTCGCGGCGGGCGTGCTCGCGGCCGCCGCCACGCTCGCCGTCGTGGCCTTTCCGTTCCGGGCCAGATGGTGGGGCGGATGGATCCTCGCGATCGCCGAGGCCGGCATCGTGGGCGGCCTGGCCGACTGGTTCGCGGTCACCGCGATCTTCCGCCGCCCGCTCGGGCTGCCGATCCCCCACACGGGGCTCATTCCCGCCAACTGGGAGCTCATGGCCGAGCGCGTGGGCACCATGGTGGGCAGCCGTGTCCTCACGCGTGAGTACGTGGTGCAGGAGATCGCGCGCGTGGACCTCGCCGGGCTCATCGAACGCGCGGCCGAGCGTCTGACGCGCCGCGATCTGGACGCCGCCACCCGCGCGCTCGCCCGCTGGCTCGCCGCCGAGCTCTCGCCCCAGGCAGCGGCCGAGGGCGTCGCGCGCCTGCGCGACGCGCTGCTGCGGCGCGAGGCGGCGCCGCTCGTCGCGGGCGCGCTCGACGTGGCGCGGCGCCACGGCTGGGACGATTGGCTGGTCGGAGCACTCGCCCGGGCGCTCGGCGAGGCGCTCGAGCGGCCCGCCTTCCGGGAGGTCGTGGGCGAGGTCGTCGACGACGTGCTCGCGCGCTACCGCGAACGGATGGGTGCCTATCCGCGCTTCTGGCTGGGCGTGGCGAGCCTGCTCGGCCTGATCGACCGTGAGCGCGTCGTCGCCGCCCTCCACGCCGGGCTCCGGGAAGTCGCCGACGATCCGACACACCCGATCCGGGAACGCCTGCGCGAGGCGGCGGCGGCCCTGCCCGAGCGGCTCCGCACGGAGGCCGCGCTCGCTGCCCGGGTGGAGGCGGCGAAGCGCGAGCTGCTCTCGACGCCCGGCGCCGTGCGCGTGCTCGAGGACGCGGCGGCCGCGCTCCACCGGGCGCTCGTGGCCGACCTGGCCCGCGGGCGCTCGGACGTGGTCGCGTGGGTGGCCGAGCGCCTCGACCGCGCCCGGCACGCGCTCGCGGACGACGCCGCCCTCCGGGGCGAGATCGACCGCTGGGTGAAGGCCCGGACGCTCGAAGTGGTCGAGCGCAACCACGGCCGGCTGGCGGAATTCATCGAGAAGGGCGTCCTCGCCCTCGGGCCCGAGGGCGCCGTGCGTCTGATCGAGGAGCACGCCGGCGACGATCTCCAGTTCATCCGGGTCAACGGCACCGTGGTGGGCGGCCTCGCGGGCGGCCTCCTCTACGCGATTCACCTCTTGCTGCGCCTTTTCGATTGAACCTCGGGCGGAGCGACGGAAACCTCGTTGTGGCCTCGCGCGTTTTCACGTAAACTCAGCCAGCCAAATGCCCACCGCGGGCGGGAGGTCCTCCATGAATCGAGCGCGCATCGCCGCGCTGCCGAGCCTCGTCGTGCTGCTCTCGCTCGTCCTCGCGCCGCCCGCCACGAGCCAGACGCCGAGACACGGCGGCACGCTCAACCTGATGCTGCGCGAGGAGCTGTCGCCAGGGTTCGCGATCCACGAGACGGGCACGATCTCGACCGTCTGGCCGGCGATGCCCTGCTTCAACAACCTGGTGCTGTTCGACCCGCTCAAGAAGACCGAGAGCGTCGACACGATCATCGGCGAGCTGGCCGAGAAGTGGTCGTGGCAGGACAATTTCCGGAACCTCGTCTTCTTCCTCCGCAAGGGCGTGAAGTGGCACGACGGCCAGGCCTTCACCTCCCGGGACGTCAAGTTCACCTTCGACATGCTCCGCGAGGCGGCCGACGCGCCCGCCAAGCTGCGGATCAATCCGCGCAAGGACTGGTACGCGAACATCGAGGCGGTCGAGGCCGCGGACCCCCACACGGTCGTCTTCCGCCTCAGGAAGCCGCAGCCCTCGCTGCTGCTGATGCTCGCCTCCGGCTACGCGCCGGTCTACGCCGCGCACGTGCCGCCGGCGAGCTATCGGACAGGCTGCGTCGGCACCGGGCCGTTCAAGCTCAAGGAGTGGCGGAAGGGCGAGTACGTCGAGTTCGTGAGGAACCCGGACTACTTCGTCAAGGGTCGGCCGTACCTCGACGGTCTCAAGTACCTGATCATCGCCGAGCGTGGCACCCGACAGGCCGCGCTGCAGGCTGGCAAGCTCGACGTCGCGTTCCCTGGCGAGACCACCAAGACGGCCGCCGAGCAGCTCAAGAAGGCCGTGCCCCAGCTCGTCATCACCCCGGTCAGCCAGAACGTCAACGACAACATCATCATGAACGTCAAGAAGCCCCCCTTCGACAACCCGAAGGTGCGGCTCGCGGTGAGTCACGCGATCGACCGCCGCGCGCTCGTCCAGGCCGTCCACCAGGGCGGCGCCGTCGTCGGCGCCTCGCTCGCGCCCAAGCCGTGGGGCTTCTGGGGGCTCGGCGAGAAGGACCTGCCCGGCCTGCCGGGCTACGCCGCGAAACCCGCCGACGAGAAGGCGAAGGCGATGAAGCTGATGGCGGAGGCGGGGTACACGCCGGACAAGCCGCTCAAGGTCGAGATGGTCACGCGCGCGATCGCGATCTACGTGGACATGGCGTCGTTCGTGATCAACGAGCTGAAGCTGGTCGGGATCGAGGCGTCGCTGAAGCAGATCGAGACCGCCCAGTGGCACCCGATGGCGACGCGCGGCGACTACCAGATCGGCGCGAACCTGACGGGGATCGGCCCGGACGACCCCGACGCGAACTTCTACGAGAACTACGGCTGCGGCTCGCCGCGGAACTACAGCCAGTACTGCAGCGAGCAGGTCGGGAAGATGATCGACCAGCAGTCGCAGGAGCTGGACCCGAAGAAGCGGGTGGAGCTCGTCTACGCGATCCAGAAGAAGCTCGAGGCGGACGCCGCGCGGCCCATCCTGGACTGGAAGATCGACCACTTCACGGTGTGGCCGCACGTCAAGAACCTGATCCCGCACCAGTCCATCTACAACTTCGGCCGCATGCAGGAAGTGTGGAGCGACAAGTAAGCCCCAGGCGGTGACGGGAGCGTGAAGACCTACGTTCTCCAGCGTCTCGTGATCGCCGTCCTGACGCTGCTGGGCATGTCGCTGGTGATCTTCACGCTCCTGCGTCTCGCCCCCGGCGACATCGTCGACATCCTGTTCTCGACCGCCGGGTACGTGAGCCCCTCCGAGAAGCAGGCGATCATGAAGGAGCTCGGGATCGACCGCCCGTACTGGGTCCAGTACCTCGACTGGCTCCGGCAGATCGCCAGCGGCGACCTCGGCAAGTCGTACCGCTACGACCTCCCCGCGTGGCAGATCATCCGGCCGCTCCTGCCGGTGACCCTCGAGCTGGCCGCGCTCTCGATGGTCTTCGCCGTCGCGCTCGGCGTCCCGACGGGCGTGATCAGCGCCGTGCGGCAGGATACCGGCCTCGACTACGTGCTGCGCATCTTCTCGCTGGCGGGGCTCTCGATGCCCGCCTTCTGGCTCGGGATGGTCATCATCCTGACGCTCGTCACGTGGCTCCAGTGGATCCCGCCGCTCACCTACGTCTCGCCGGCGCAGGATCTGAAGCTCCACGCGGTGCAGTTCCTGTTGCCGGCGCTCGCCGTGGGCTACCGCTCCTCGGCGCTCATCATGCGCATCACGCGCTCGGCGCTGCTCGAGGTGCTGCGCGAGGACTACATCCGCACCGCGTGGGCGAAGGGCCAGGGCGGGCGCGTGGTCATCTGGCGCCACGCCCTCAAGAACGCGATGCTGCCGGTGATCACCGTGATCGGGATCGAGTTCGCCTTCCTCATCGGCGGCCTGGTCGTCACCGAGCGGGTGTTCAACCTCCCCGGAGTCGCCCGCTTCCTCGTGGACGCGATCCTCTGGCGCGACTATCCGATCGTGCAGAACCTGGTCATGTTCATCGCGATCGTCGTGATCCTGGCGAACCTCCTCGTGGACATGCTCTATGGCGTGCTGGACCCGCGCGTGCGCTATGGTAGTTAGCGACGGCGATGAGCTTCGTACGCTCCGGCCGGCTCCTCCCTCGGGTCTCGTGATGCTTGCTCCTCGCCGTCGCCCACGCGTCGGACTCCGGGGCGTTCGCTATGGCAGTTAGGCCTGCCGACCTCGCCGTCGGCGCTGAGCTGCGTCCGCGCTCGGGCGCCTGGACGACCCTCGGGCGGTTCTTCAGGAAGAAACCACTCGGCGCCGCGGGCGGCGTGCTCATGCTGGCGATGGCGCTGACGGCCGTCTTCGCCGAGGTCCTCCAGACGCACGACCCGATCGCGACCGACGCCGCCTACACGCTCGGGGCGCCCAGGGCGGAGCACGTGTTCGGCACCGACCATCTCGGGCGCGACGTCTACTCGAGGATCGTGCACGGGGCGCGCGTCTCGCTCATCGTCGGTCTCGCCTCGACGCTGCTCGGCTCGGTGCTGGGCGGGATCATCGGCCTCCTCTCCGGTTACGTCGGCGGCAAGACCGACCTCATCGCGCAGCGCGTCCTCGACATCCTCCAGGGGCTCCCGCTGCTCGTGCTCGCCATGGTCGTCTCGGCGGCGCTCGGGCCGTCGATCCAGAACGTCATCATCGCGATCTCGGTCCCGATCATCCCGCGGGCGGCCCGCGTGATCCGGTCGAGCGTGCTCTCGATCCGCGAGATGCAGTACATCGAGGCGGCGCGCGCGCTCGGTGTGCGCCACCTCCGCACCGCCTTCCGTCACATCCTGCCGAACACGATGGGGCCGTTCATCGTGCTCTGCACGGCCCAGCTCGGCAGCGCGATCCTCGTCGAGGCGACGCTCTCGTTCCTGAGTCTCGGCGTGCCCGAGCCCTATCCCTCGTGGGGCCGGATGCTCTCGGTCTCGGCGACCGAGTACGCGCAGAAGGCGCCACACCTCGTGCTTTTCCCCGGCGTCGCGATCAGCCTCGCGGTGTTCGGCTCGAACCTCCTCGGCGACGCCCTCCGTGACGTCCTGGACCCGCGCCTGCGCGGCGCGTGAAAGAAAGGCCTAAACATGTCCGACGAGCGGCTCTGCTGGACGCCGGCGACCGAGCTGGCGGCGCTGATCCGGAAGAAGAAGGTCTCGCCGGTCGAGGTGCTGGACGCCGTCCTCGATCGCATCGAGCGGCTCAACCCGAAGCTCAACGCCTTCGTCACCCTGACCGACGAGCCGGCGCGTCGCGAGGCGAAGGCCGCCGAGCGCGCCCTCTCGAAGAAGGGGGCCCGGCTCGGTCCGCTCCACGGCGTGCCCTTTTCGGTGAAAGACCTCGTGATCACCAAGGGGGTGCGCACGACCTTCGGCACGCCGCTCTACCGCGACAACGTGCCGAGCGAGGACGCGCCGATGGTCGAGCGCCTGAAGGCGGCGGGCGCGATCATGCTCGGCAAGACCAACACGCCGACCTTCGGCTGGATCGGCGCGACCCACAACCTCCTCTTCGGCCCGACGCGCAATCCCTGGAACCTCGGGCGCACGCCGGGTGGCTCCAGCGGGGGCGCCTCGGCCGCCGCCGCGGCGGGCCTCGGCCCGCTCCACGTCGGCACCGACGGCGGCGGCTCGATCCGCATCCCCGCGTCGTTCGCGGGAATCTACGGCCTCAAGGCCTCGTTCGGGCGCATTCCCGCGTACCCGCCGAGCGGCGCGTGGAGCCTCTCGCACATCGGTCCGATGACGCGCACCGTCGCCGACGCCGCGCTCATGCTGCAGGTCGCGGCGGGGCCGGACGAGCGCGACCAGACCTCGCTGCCGGCGGCGCCCGTGGACTACGTGAAGGCGCTCGCCGGCGGTGTGAAGGGCCTGCGCGTCGCGTGGAGCGCGGACCTGGGCTTCGCCGACGTCGTGGATCCGGAGGTACGCGATCTCTGCGCGAAGGGGGCCTCAGCCTTCCGCGAGGTCGGCTGCCGCGTCGAGGCCGTCGATCCGGGCTGGCCCTCGCCGCTCGACTGCTGGAGCCAGCTCTTCGGCGGCGGCATCGCCACGCGCCTGGCGCCCTACCTCGACCGCAAGAGCGAGATCGATCCCGGGCTCTACCGGATCATCGAGACCACGCTGAAGAACCCGCCGACGACGTACGTGCAGGCCTGGTTCGACCGGCTCGCGTGGTGGGAGCACCCGCGGCGGCTCTTCGAGAAGTACGACCTGCTCCTCACGCCGACGATCGCGTGCCCACCCTTCGCGATCGGGCTCGACAACCCGACGGAGATCGCGGGGAAGCCCGTGCCGCCGTACGCCTGGATCCCGTTCACGTTCCCGTTCAACATGACCGGCCAGCCCGCGGCCTCGGTGCCGTGCGGCTTCACGAAGGACGGCCTGCCCGTGGGCCTGCAGATCGTCGGCCGCCGGTTCGACGACGCCACCGTGCTGCGCGCCTCGGCGGCGTTCGAGCGCGTGCGCCCCTGGGCGCGACACCGCCCGCCGCTCGGTTAGGAGGCCCTTGGCCATGGAGCGGCTCTTGTTCATCGTAGCGGATGCGCGGCGCGACCTCTACGAGGCGCTGCGCAAGGTGCTCGCGAGCGAGAAGGGCGTGGAAGTGATCCTCGACCGGCGCGTCATCCGGCGGCGTCACCGCGAGCAGCCCCCGGCGGCCGAGAAACGGCGGTTCGGCCGCCGCGGCCGATCGCTCGAGGACGCCGAGGTCCACGCGCGCGGCTGGACCGTCGTCCGCCTGCCCTGAGACCGGCATCGCCCGGCACGTCGCGCCTACCGCCCTGCAGGGGAAACGCGAGGTCCGCCGGAGCGTGGCCCGGCCGCGCCCACGTCGACCATGAGATCGAATCGATCGACGATGTGCCCGTCGACCGTCTTGAAGTAACCGTGTGCCGCGGTGGGATCGCCCTTGGTGTTGAACACGATGAAGAGCGCGCCGAACGTGGCGCCCTGGCTGCGGGTGTAGATCGTGGCCCACTCCCCTTTGCAACCGTAAGGGAACGTGGTAGGACGACAGCGTTTCTGGTCCCTGATGTTGTATCCGCCCAGGCCAGAGACGAAGACAAAGGATTTCCCGGGCCTGCCCTTCGCGATGCAAATCCTATGGGCG
>QHSZ01000119.1 GCA_003220595.1 Candidatus Rokuibacteriota bacterium
CGAGCCCGAGCATCGAGAAGGCGAAGAGCGACTGGTAGGTGTAGTAGCGGCCCAGGGCGGGCGCCCGCTCGTCTCCGAGGTACGCCAGCGAGTAGACCTGGACGAGCAGGGACACGAGCGTGACGAGCACGAGCATCGCGCTCGACAGCGGGTCCACGAGGAGGCCGACCGTCGCCATCGGGCCACCGTCGGCCGGGATCCACGCCCAGGTCGCGGTGCGCCGGGCGCCGTCGCGCCAGACTCCCAGCGCCGCGACGTGGGCCACGGCCGCCGCCAGGATCGAGACGGCGCCCGCCGCGCGACCCGCGCGGCGCAGCGGCGCCACGACGGCCAGGACGAGGAAGGCGGCGAAGGGCAGCCCGAGGACCAGGAGCGGCGCGCGCGCGCCGAGATCCATCGCGTCAGCCCCGGAGCAGGTCGAGTCGGTCTGCCTCGACGGTCCGCCGGACGCGGAAGATCGCGATCACGATCGCGAGGCCCACGGCGACCTCGGCGACGGTGATCGAGATCGTGAACAGCGTGAAGACGAGCCCCGCCACGTCCGCGCGGAAACGCGCGAAGGCCACCAGGTTGATGTTCACCGCGTTCAGCATCAGCTCGATGCCGAGGAGGATGCCGATCGCGTTGCGCCGCGTGAGGACGCCGAAGAGGCCGATCGCGAACACGAGCGCCGCGAGCGTGAGGTAGCCGTAGAGGCTCACGGGCGGAGCTCAGTCCTCGGTCCGCGCGAAATAGAGCGCGCCGAGCAGCGCGACCACGAGCAGCACGGCGAGCAGCTCGAGCGTGGCCGCCCAGGGGCCTACGAGCGCCCGGCCGATCACGGGCGTGAGGTCGCCCGGGAGTGGCGGCCGGGGGCCGCCGAGGGGCACCTGGATGAGGAACCCTGCCACGCCCACGAAGACCGCCGCGGCGACGACGGCGCCGTGGACGACGTAGCGGCTCGTCTGCGCGATCCGCTCGCCGACGAGGCGCTCGGTCAGCATGATCGCGAACACGACGATGGTGACGACGCCGCCCGCGTACAGCAGGAGCTGGACGCCGAAGAGGAACGGCGAGTCGAGCAGCAGGAAGACGACGCCGGTCGCGACGAGCGCGGCGGCCAGGTAGAGCACGGCGTGGAACAGGTTGGGCGTGAGCACCACGGCGAGGCTCGAGGCGACCAGCGCCGCGGCGACCACCCAGAAGCTCACGGCCTCGAGCGTCACTCGGCGGGCTCCTTCGCTTCTCCTTTGGCGCCCTCGACGGCCCGGGCGGGCTTCGGGGGCGCCTGCATGTCGCGGAGCCTGTTGCCCGTGGCCCACGACGCCTCGTGGGCGAGGCCCAGGGCGTGGAGCCGGTCCTTGTCGAGGAGCAACTCGCGGCGATCCGCAGTGGCCAGATCGAAGGTCTTCAGCATGATGATCGCGTCGGTCGGGCACACCTGCACGCAGAGCTCACAGAACTCGCACGCGTAGAGCTCGAGCGTGAACGTCTTGGCCCAGTTCCGCTTCTCGCTCTTGAGCATCTCCACCTTGATGACCTGCGGCGGGCAGATGTACTCGCAGAGCCGGCAGCCGATGCAGTTCTCCTCGCCGGTCTCCGTGTCGTAGGTGAGCGCCAGGATCCCGCGGAAGCGGTCGGGGTACGCGCGCTGCACGTCGGGGTACCGGAGCGTGACCGGCGCGCGGAAGAAGTTCCGGAGCGTGACGCCCATGGCGCGGCCGACGGCGCCGACGAGCTGCGAGAGCTCGCCCCAGAAGCCCGGCGGCCGGCCCCCGCCGTTACGCACCGGCGCCTCGGGTGGCGACCCAGAGCCCGGTCGCGAACAGCAGCAGGATCGAGGCGGGCAGCAGGACCTTCCACGAGATCGCGAGGATCTGGTCCACGCGGATCCGCACGAAGCTCCACCGTACCCACGTCACGAGCAGGAACACGAGCACGGCCTTCAGGAGGAACCAGAGCGGGCCGAGCCACGCCGGGCCGGGCCCGAGCCAGCCGCCGAGGAAGAGGAGCGCCCCGAGGAAGCTCGTCCCCAGCATGTGCGCGTACTCGCCGAGCTGGATGAGCGCGAACTTCATGCCGCTGTACTCGACCCGGAAGCCCGCGACCAGCTCCGATTCCGCCTCGAGGATGTCGAACGGCACCCGGTTCTCGGCGGCGAGCGTCGCGACCACGAACGCGACGAACGCGAGCTGACCGAACACGGGATACGCGACGAACCAGAGGCCCTGCTGCGCGGCGACGATCGTCGACATCTGGAGCGAGCCCGCCAGGAGCACCGGTACGAGGGCCGCGAAGATGAACGGCAAGTCGTACGAGATGATCTGGTTCACGGCGCGCATCGCCGAGAGCAGGGCGTATTTGTTGTTCGAGCCCCAGCCGCCCATAAAGAGCCCCACGATCTCGAGCGAGGACACTGCGAGAAAAAAGAGCACGCCGATGTTGAGGTCGGCGACGCCAAGGTCCGGCGCGAAGGGGATCGTGGCGTAGATCAGGATGCACGGCACGAGGAACACGATCGGCGCGAGGTTGTAGACGCCGCGGTCCGCCGCCGTCGGGACCACGTCCTCCTTCAGCATGAGCTTGAGCGCGTCGGCGATCGGCTGGAGCCAGCCGTGGGGGCGGCCGACGTAGTAGGGGCCGATCCGCGACTGCATGCGCGCCGCGAACTTCCGCTCGAGGAGCGTCACGTAGGCGACGAGCCCGAGAATGGCGTTCAGGACGATGAACGCCATGAGCGCGTGCCACGCAAGGGGCGGCATGGTCAAGACGCGGCGAGCGACGCGCTGACGCTCATCGATCCACCTCGCCGAAGACGGGGTCCACGGAGCCCATGATCGCCACGACGTCCGCGACCTTGTGCCCCGGAATGATGTGCGGCAGCACGGCGAGATTCGAGAACGACGCGCCCCGCCACTTCATACGGTAGGGCTTGGGACCGCCGTCGCTGACCAGGTAGCAACCGACCTCGCCCCGGGCGCCCTCGATGCGCGCGTACGCCTCGCCCTTCGGCACCCGGATCTGCCCCACCGACTTCACGCCCGGCCGCGACGAGATCGGCCCCGCGGGTAGCCCGTCCAGCGCCTGGCGGACGATCTTGATGGACTCGCGGAACTCGACCATCCGAACGCGGTACCGCGCGTAGCAGTCCCCCGCCGTCTCGACGGGCACGCGGAAATCGAAATCCGGGTAGGAGGAGTAGGGCTCGGCACGGCGGATGTCGTAGCTCACGCCCGAGCCGCGGATGAGGGGCCCCGAGACCCCGACCTCCTCCGCGAGCGCGCGCGAGATCACCCCGACGCCCCGGGCGCGCGCGAGGAAGAACGGGTTGCCCTCGAGCATCGCCTCGTACTCGTCGATCCGCTGCTCGATGACGTCGAGGGTCTCGCGCACCTTCGCGTCCCAGCCCGCCGGCACGTCGTAACGGGTCCCGCCGACCTGGTGGAAGCCGTACAGGAGGCGCGCGCCCGTCAGCTCCTCGAAGCGGTCGAGGATCAGCTCGCGCTCGCGGATGCAGTAGAGGAACACCGTCGCACCGCCGCCGAGGGCGCCGCCCATGTCCATGCACCAGGTGCCGAGCCAGAGGCAGTGCGAGGCGATCCGCTGGAGCTCGGCCGCGATCACCCTGAGGTACTGCGCGCGCTTCGGCACCTCGAACGTGCCGAGCTTCTCCACGGCGGAGACGTACGCGAGCTCCGAGGTCATCGCGGCGACGTAGTCGGTCTTCGAGGCGATCGAGGGGTACTGCACGTACGTGAGGGTCTCGCCGAGCTTCTCGTGGCAGCGGTGGAGGTAGCCGATCACCGCGTCGACGGCGACGACCGTCTCCCCCTCGAGCGTCAGGACCGCGCGGAAGACGCCGTGGGCGGACGGGTGCTGCGGCCCCATGTTCATCGTGAGGCGCTCGCTGCCCCCGTAGCCGATCTCGACGATCTGCCGCGCGTCGACCGCCATCTAGCGCATCGGGGAGACGGCGGTGGGGTTGAGGATGACCGACCGCATCTCGACGAGCAGCGGCGCCGACGCGGCGAGGAACTTCTGCCACTCCGGGTCCTTCAGCGCGTTGCCCCGGACCTCGCCGCGGTGGTTCAGGTCGCGGTACGCCCAGAGGTGGACGACCTCGTTGAGCTGCCCCATCTCCGTCTGCCAGAGGCCGACGTTCTTCGAGTACTTCTCGCGTACGGGCATGATCGCCTTGAAGTGACCGAGCCACTCCGCCGCCTTGCCGGGGTGCGCGCGGTACCAGCGGAGCTCGTACACGTGGCCGGCGTCGGCGGGCGGCGTGAGCGGCAGCACCGGGGAGAGGATCTTGTTCTCCTGGGCGAGCATCATCGGCCGGATCTTCGGGACGTACCCCTGGGTCCAGTCCTCGTTCTTCATGAGCTCGGCGCGCAGCCGATCGCGCTCGTCGAGGCTCGGGTAGTTCCAGAGGTGCACGTACTGGTTGAGCAGCCCGAACTCCGTGGTCCACGCGCCCTCGAGCTTGCCGTACTTGTCACCACGCGTCCGTCGGCCGATCTCCTGGTTGAGCTTGAGGTACTCGCCCTGCTTGCCCGGCACCAGCGTGTAGGTCCTGAGCTCGTAGATCATGCGCGGCTCCTTCCGTGGTGGCTCATCGTCCGTGGGGGCTCATCGATAGGGCGCCAGGGGCGTGTCGACGGCGTAGTTCTTCCGGAGCGGATGACCCTCCCAGTCCTCGGCGAGGAGGATGCGTCGCGGATCGGGATGGCCCTCGAAGACGACGCCGAACATGTCGTAGCACTCCCGCTCCATCCAGTCGGCGCCGCGCCAGACGGGGACGAGCGACGCGCAGCGCGTCTCCCCCGCGCCGAGCTTCGTCCGCGCCGTCACGACAAGCCCTGCGTCGAGATTCTCCACGCGGCACAGCACCTCGAGTCCCTGGTCCTTCCAGTCGATCGCCGACAGCCAGTTGAAGTACCGGCAGCCGAGCTCGTCGCTCGCGAAGCGGCCGAACGTGAGCCAGCGCTCGCGCGGGAGCGCGACGCCGAGGGCCCCGCCCTCGGCGGTCGGCTCGACGCCAAACCTCTCCCGGATTCGCGCGCTCGCGTCGGCGCTGGTCATGCTCACTCGCGGTCGGCGGTGGTCGAGCGCTGCCCGGTCTTCTGAAACTCGGCGACCTGCTCCTTCAGCTTCAGCAGGCCGTACATGAGCGAGTCGGGGGTGGGCGGACAGCCGGGGACGTAGACGTCGACGGGCACCACGCGGTCCACGCCCTTCACGACGTGATAGCCGTGGCGGAACGGCCCGCCGGAGTTCGCGCACGAGCCCATCGAGACGACCCACTTCGGGTCGGGCATCTGGTCGTAGATGCGCTTGAGCATCGGCGCCATCTTGATGGTCACGGTGCCGGAGACGATCATGAGGTCGGAGTGGCGCGGCGACGCCCACGGGACCATGCCGAAGCGCTCCACGTCGAAGCGCGAGGCAAAGGTCGCCATCATCTCGATCGCGCAGCACGCGAGACCGAACGTCACGGGCCAGATGGACGACTGGCGTGCCCAGTTGAAGATCTTGTCGGTAGACGTTGTGACGACCCACCCGCCCGGCATGTGGTGGATCGCATCCGCGATGGAGGCGAGGGTGTTCGACGTCTTGTCGTCGGTCCCGCGCTCCTGGTGGTGCTTCTCCCACTCCTGGAGATCCTTGAACTCGCTCCAGACCGCCGGCGGGACCTGCGGGACGGGCGGCTTCACTTCCACTCGAGCACGCCCTCCCGGTAGGCGTAGACCCAGCCGAGCCCGATGATGGCGACGAACCCCGCCATCACCCCGAAGGCGCTGAGGCCGAGCGCCCGCAGCACGAGCACCCACGGGAAGAGGAACACCGCGAGCGCGTCGAAGACGATGAAGATCAGCGCGACCAGGTAGAACCCGACGGGGAACTGGCTCCACGCCTGGCCGATCGGCACGGCGCCGCACTCGTAGTTCATGAGCTTCACCGCGTCGGGGCGACTGGGCCTGAGGAGTCGTGCCACGGCGAGCGACACGAGGCCGAACCCCACGATGAACAAGCCGAAAATCAGCACGGGCAGGTAGCCCGACACGATGCCTCCTTCGTGACGATCCGGGACGCGAGTATAACACGCAGCCTCGGCGGCGCACCGGCACCGCCGAGGGCGGGGGTGCCGCACCTCTCGTGCTAGACTCGCGCGTGATGCGTGTACTGGTCGTCGAGGACGAGCCGGACCTGGCCGACGTGTTCCGTGACTTCCTCCTCGAGCTGGGTCACCTGCCGCTCGTCGTGCACACCGCAGAGGCGGCGCTCGGCCAGCTCCGGACGGAGCGTCCGGACGCGATCATCCTCGACATCCACCTCCCGGGCATGAGCGGTCTCGAGTTCCTCCAGCTCCGTCCCGTGAAGGAGCTCGGCGTGCCGGTGGTCGCCGTCTCGGGCGTGGTCACCGAGAGCCAGGCCCGTGAGTGCCTGCACCTCGGCGCGGCCGACTTCGTCGGCAAGCCCGTGCAGCTCGAGCGCCTGAGCGAGGTCCTGATGTACCTCGAGCCGGTCGCGATGAGCCGATCCGCCACGGGCGCGCCCCGCCCCGACCGCCGGGGGCAGCCGCGGGCGCCGTACGCGCTCCCCGTGCACGTCATGGAGTACAGCGGCACCGAGCACCACGCGACCAGCCTCGAGCTCGGCGTCATGGGGATGAAGGCGCGCCTCCGGACCACCCTCTCGCCCCGCACCGCGGTCAAGCTCACGTTCACCCCGCCCGATGGCGGGACGGCCATCACCGTGATGTCGCTGGTGATGCGCGCGGACGCGGACGGCCACGCCTTCGCGTTCGTGAACCTGGACTCCCGGTCGTTGGACCGACTCAACGCCCTGATCCAGCGGCGCGTCGGAGCCTAGTTGAACATGGGGGCCCCGAGATGGCCCCTCGATAACCCTACAGGTTCCTAGCGCGCGAGCGTCTGGTCGGCGAGCACCGCCGCCTGCGCTTCCCCTTCGGGGCCCTGCAGCACGAGCGTGCGGTACCGCGCCGCGAGCGTCCGCGCGGCCTCGAACCCGCCCCCGTTCGCCGCCTCGAGCTCCGCCACGCGCATAACGACGCCGAGCAGGCGGTCGAAGTGACCGGTCATGCGCCGCCGCACGTCGCCGTAGCCCTTCACGAGTTGCGCCGCGCGCGCGACCTCCCGCGCGAGCGGGCGGTCCCAGGCGGCGCACCGGGCGACGGCGGCGAGCCACCGCTCCATCCGCGCGTGCTCCTCGTGGGCGCGATAGGAGATCGGCCGGAGCGGACGCAGGAGCGTCAGGAGCCAGACGCGCAGGTAGCCCGTGACGGTCGTCGTGCGGACGTGCTGGCCGAGGGTCGGCCGGCCGCGCGGCCAGCGGCGCTCGGCCCAGCGCGCGAACGGCGCCACCAGCCGACGCGGCAGGATCCCCCAGATCTCGTCGAGGTCGGGCTTGAGATAGTCGGTGACGACGATCTCGCCTCGCGTCACGCCTTGCTCCCGACGGATCCGCTCGAATCGGCTCCAGCGGGTTTTCAGCTGGGCGACCCGGATCGCGTCCTCGTACGTCATCCAGACCGCGAGGCTCCGCGCGAGGAGACCCAGCAGCGTGGGGTCGTCGAGGGCGACGAAGGGGCGCAGCCGCGCGAGGTAACGCTCGACGTACGCGCCGTTCTGATACTCGGTGAGCCGTTCGATCGCCTGGCCGAGCACCGGCCGGAGCTCCGCCGGGAAGCCCGCGGTCAGCCGCGCCGCGTCGGTGTCGGTCGCCGCTGCCGGCCGGCCCGCCGCGACGGTGAGCGGCGCCGGGGCCGCGCTCGCCGACGTGAGGCGTTGGGCGGCGGCGAGCCCTGCATCGAAGCCGCGGAGGTTGGCGCCGACCTGAACCCCTTTCCGGCGAATCGCCTCGCGGAACGCGTCGGCGCGGATCGGCAGCGCGCCCGCCGCCGCGAGGGCCCCCAGCAGGACCGCGTTCGCCTCCGTCCCGTGTTCACGCGCCAGCGCGAGGGCGTCGAAGGCGTAGAGCGCGCGCGAGAACGCGCGCGCCGCGCGCTGCAGGTCCTCGCTCGGGTAGATCCCGCGCCCGGTCACGATCTTCTCGTGGATCGAGTACAGGCGGTGCGTGCTCGCGACGATCGTGGTGCGCGCGGGCGACGGGAAGCCGAGCTCGATCATCCGCCCGACCTCCAGGAACTCCGCGGCGAGCAGCACGTCGAGGGCGCCGGGCACCGGATAGAGCGAGAAGACCGGCGGCTCGGCGTCGCGCGCGTCGCACAGCTCGATGTAGTAGGTGGTCGAGCCGGTCCGCTGCGCGACGCCCGGGATCGACGTCCCGTGGGCCGGATAGCCGTCGAGCAGCGCCGCATCCACGACCCAGTCGAGGAGGACGCCGCCCCCCTGGCCGCCGACGGCCGGGATCAGGACGCTCAGGACCCGCGGGTCGCTCACACGGGGACGGCGGCGAGGCGGCGGATCACCGCCCGGCGCGCGCCGGCCAGGACCCGCGTCCAGCGCGACGGGTTCTCGACCACCTTCACCTCGTAGAAGGAGGGGCAGAGGACGGCCGCGTGCGCGACCTCGCCGCACACGCCGCAGCCGACGCACGTGTCGTCGACGTGCGCGACCGGGTCGTCGCGGAGCGGGTCGGGATTGTCCCGGAGCGTCAGCGAGGGACAGCCGTTCAGGCGCATGCACGAGTGGTCGCCCGTGCAGACGTCGGGGTCCACGCCGAAGCGCGGCTGGACGACCTCCTCGCCCGCCGCGAGCGCCTTGCGCGCGCGGGGCTTCTCGCGCCGCTGGCGCTCGAGCATGCACTCGTTCCGGGCGATGATGACCTTGAGCCCGGGCACCCGCGTCGTCAGCGCCTCGCGCAGCGTCTTCATCACCTCGGCGATGCGGTAGGAGTTCACGGTGCGGATCCACGGCACGCCGAGGCCGCGCAGCGCGTCGAGGATCGTCATCGCCACCGGCTCCCGTCGCGCGTTGGTTCCGGTGGACGGCACGTGGTGCTGGCCCGTCGCGGCCGCGTAGAAGTTGTCGAGGATCACCAGCACCGAGTCCTGCTTGTTGCCCATCGCGTTCGCGACCCCGTTGGTGAGGCCGTTGTGCCAGAAGCCGCCGTCGCCCATGACCGAGACGACCCGCCGGCCGAACAGGGGCGCGACGGCGCTCGACGAGGCGAGCCCCATCCCGTAGCCGAGGACCGAGTTACCGACGTTGAACGGCGCCTGCGTCGAGAAGGTCGAGCAGCCGATGTCGGCCGACACGTGCGTGTCGCCGATCTCCGGCTCGCGCTCGCGGAGGATCTTCATCGCGCTGAACACCGGCCGCTCGGGGCAGCCCGTGCAGAACGACGGCGGGCGCTTGGCGACCGGCTGCGGCAGCACGGCACCGACCGCCTCCCGATGCGCGTTGAGCGCGTGATGCCGCGCGTCGATCGCCGCCGCCGACTGCGACGCGAGCCCCGCCTCGACGAGGAAGCGCCGGAGCCCGCCGATGACGAGCTGCGGGACGTACTCGCCGTGCGGTGAGAACACGTCCTTGCCGTGGATCTCGATGTCGAGCTTCGCGTCGTGGGCGAGCGCGCCGAGCTCGCGCTCGATGTAGTTCGGCATTCCCTCCTCGACCACGAGGAGACGCCGCTTGCCGCGCATGAACGCGATCAGCTCCTCCGGCACGAGCGGGTGGATGGCGTTCAGCACGAGGAGCGGCACCGGCGTGCGGCCACGCGTGTCGGCCACGCCGAGCACGTGGAGGCCACGGAGCGTCGTGTTCCAGAGACCGCCCTGCATCACGATGCCCACGTGCGCCTCGTCGCCGGGGAAGTGCTCGTTGAGCCGGTGCTCGACGATGTAACGGCGCGCGGCGGGCAGCCGCGTCTCGAACTTCCGCGCTTCCATCTGATACGTGAAGGGCGGCAGGTTGATCCGCTCCAGGCTGAAGCTCGGCGCGGTGAGCGGCGAGAGCATGCTGATGCGTGGGCGCACGTTGTCCTTGCACCGGAGCGTGCCGCGCATGTGGCAGGCGCGGATGCGTATCGAGAAGAAGACCGGCTCGTTGCACGCCTCCGAGAGGCCGAAGCCCTCTTCGGCGAAGCGCGCGAACGACTCCAGGCTGTTCCGCGGATCGAGGAGCGGGACCGACGACTTCAGCGCGGTGGAGTGCGTGCGCTCCTGGAGGATCGAGGCGCCCTCGCCGTAGTCCTCGCCGATGACGATGAGCGCGCCACCGATGACCCCGGCCGACGCCACGTGCGACAGCGCGTCGGACGCGACGTTGGTGCCGACGACCGACTTCCAGGTGACCGCGCCGCGCATCGGGTAGTTGATCGAGGCGCCGAGCAGCGCCGCGGCGGCCGCCTCGCTCCCGGATTGCTCGAAGTAGATGCCGAGCGGCTTCAAGACCGGCTCGTTCGCGTCGGCGAGGACGTCGATCAGGTACGACACCGGCGCGCCCGGATAGCCGCCGACGTAGCTCACCCCCGACTGGAGGAGGGCCTTCGTGATCGCGAGGATGCCCTCGCCTCGTAGCACAGCGCCGTCCCCGTACGCGAGCTGTTTGACGTCCTCGGCGAACGAGAGCTCTCCCATGGCCGGCTGTAGTTTACTACGTCCGTGGACGTGGTGGTCCGTCGCGCGTTCGGGTCGGAGGCGCCCGTGCTGACGCGCGTGGCCCGCGCCGCGAAGCGCCACTGGAAGTATCCCGAGGCGTGGATCGCGCGCTGGCGCGACGCGCTCACCGTCACGCCGGCATTCGTCGAGCGCCACCCCGTCCGGTGCGCGGTCCGCGGCGCCCGCGTGGTCGGCTTCTACGCGCTCGCGGGCGCGGGGCCCACACGCGAGCTCGAGCACTTCTGGGTCCTTCCCGCGCACATGGGTCGGGGCGTCGGCGCGCGCCTCTTCGCGGACGCCGTCGCCACGCTCCGGGCCGACGGGGCGCGCCAGCTCAGGATCG
>QHSZ01000340.1 GCA_003220595.1 Candidatus Rokuibacteriota bacterium
TCGGCCTGCGCGGGGCGGTGTCGCTCGGCCTGCGCGGGGCGGTGTCGCCGAAGGCCGAGCTGTTCCGGGGCGCGGCGGCGGAGATCAAGGCGATCCTCGTCGCGGAGGGCGTCGCCGGGATGCCACTCGGCATCGACCTCCACGACCCGGCCGTCCCGGTCGTGTCGCATCACCACCCGGCTCGCGTCGCACGCCAGACGCTGGGACGTTCCAGCTGGAACGCGCAGGCCGTCCTCGAGGACCGACTGGCCGGGCTGATCGGCGTCGGTCAGTACGGCGGCATCCACGTGGACCACCACCTGGTAGCGCTCGCCGGGGGCGCCGGGATCGATACCCTGGTGGAGAGCGGTCTCCGCGAGCAGTGCCAGCGCATCCGCCTGCTGCTGGACCAGAGTGGGCGTTTCCTGGGGAACGCCCGGCGCGCACGTTCCCGCGGGAACGTTTTTCGGATACACCGCCGCGCGGGCGGCGGCCAGGGCCTGCACGAGCAGCGCGCCGACTTCCGCCGTGAGTCGCCCGCGGATCCTCACGGTGCCGTCCTCATCTGGATACACGTGCAGCGCACGGCCGGCGTGCTGCCGGGCGGCCTCCCGGGCCTCGGCCTTCCGGTCCACCCGCCTCCAGCCGCGGATGATCCGCTCGACGTGCTCTGTCGTGCCCGCGCGCCCCACCGCCAGCAGCCTCTCTTCGGTTTCGGGCGTGGCCACGCGCGTCAGGGCCCGGACCTTGGAGTACGACAACTCTGCCCGGGCGAGGGCCTGGGCCAGCAGGGGCAGCGTGCCGAGGGCGCGCGCCACCCGCACGTGCTCGCGGGCCGCCCCGGGGGCGAGCCCCACGCGCCAGGTCAGCCAGGCGGCGCAGCAACTGAAGCCGTTGTTCCAACCGCCGCGGGCGTCGAACTCGCGGATCAGGGCGAGCAGGTGGGCGGTGGCGGCGTCGAGGTGCGCGGACAGTTCGGCGATCTCGTCGCCCAGCCGGTCCAGTTCCCTGTTCATCGGCGATTCTCCTTTTGCTCTGCGCCGACTCTACACCCGGGTTTTCGAGCGTCCCTGGCGGCTCCAGACCGAGCGATCGCGGGGCGATCGATGTTTTTCGGTACGACGCGGGTCGCGTCTGCTTGCCGGGCCAGTGCAGCCCGCCGAGCCGGCATCAGTGAGTCGCTGCCGACACGCGGCGATGCCGCACGCTCAAGGCTGTCAATGCCTCAAAAGAGATCCACCCAGACTCTTCCCCCCGACCGGCGCGGGCCCGCGTGTCTTGACAATCGGCGCCGGTCCGCGACATCATCCCGCACGCTGA
Source organism: Candidatus Rokuibacteriota bacterium (assembly GCA_003220595.1). Taxonomy (GTDB): domain Bacteria; phylum Methylomirabilota; class Methylomirabilia; order Rokubacteriales; family CSP1-6; genus AR19. The sequence goes on from QHSZ01000340.1 coordinate 1,300, forward strand.
CTGAGCGCTCAGTATGCATTGGCCCATCTCGGCGAACGTGACCCCAAGCAGTACAACGCCGCCGGCGCCGGGCGTGACGCGGTGACGCCAGCGCCGAAGGGGGCCCGTATGACGGTGCCGTATTACTACCGGTCGATCGACTTCGACAAGCTCGTCCGCGACTATCCGCCGTCGCGAGACTACGCGGAATCCGTCTTCCTCTTCGGCCGCAAGCAGATCGAGGAGGTCCAGAACCGGCGCTTCCTGGAGATCCTCGAGTGGGCGTGGCGCAACCCCTTCTACCAGAAGAGGTGGCAGCAGCACGGGGTGCGGCGCGAGGCCATCCGGTCGAAGGACGATCTGACGACGCTGCCGATGGTCGCCGTGGAGGATTTCAAGGACAGCATCAAGACGCATCCCCCGTTCGGCGAGCACCCGGGCCTCGCGCGGGCCGACGGCGCCCGCGTGCCGATCAAGCTGCAGTCGAGCGGCGGCACGACGGGGATGCCGCGGCCGACGCTCTTCACCCCGCTCGAGTGGGAGATCCAGGGCATCCAGGGCTCGCGCGCGCTGTGGCTGCAGGGCGCCCGGCCCGGCGATGTCATGCAGATTCCCTCGACGCTGTCGACGGCGAACCTGGGATGGTTCTATTACCTCAGCTGCCTGCACTGGTCCGGCATCGCGCCCGTCACGACGGGCAGCGGCAACGTCACGCCGAGCCGGCGGCAGCTCGAGGTCGCGTTCGACTGGGGCGTGAACCTCTGGGCCGGCTTCCCGGAGTATCTCCTGCACCTCGCCTCGGTCGCGCAGCAGGAGGGGCTCGACCTGCGGCGCCTGGGCACGCGGTTCATCGCCACGTTCCTCGGGCCCGATCTCGACGGCAGCCTGCGCAAGATGATGGAAGGCGCGTGGCACTGCCCGGTCTTCGACAACTACGGCACGCACGAGGTGGGGTTGCCGGCGTTCGAGTGCCAGGAGAAGGACGGGCTGCACCTCATGGAGGACATGTTCATCATCGAGGTGGCCGACGTCGACACCGACGCCATCCTGCCCGACGGCGAGAAGGGCAACCTCGTCATCACGAGCCTCTACCGCCACCATCCGCCGTTGATCCGCTACAACCTCCGCGACTACATCCGCATCGTCAGCGACGGCCAGCGCCGCTGCGGCTGCGGCAGCTACACGCGCCGGATGGACCACTTCCTCGGCCGCAGCGACGACATGGTCAAGATCCGCGGCACGAACGTGTTCCCCATGGCGTGCGTCCGGGCGGTGACCTCCGACGACCGCACCACGGGTGAGTGGCTGTGCGTCGTCGA
>QHSZ01000341.1 GCA_003220595.1 Candidatus Rokuibacteriota bacterium
GATGATCCAGTTCGGGGTGATGGCCAACACGCATCCGGCGCCGGGCGCGGACCTCACGCAGATGGTCGACGAGGTGATCGCCGAGGCCCAGCGGGCCGAGCGGTGCGGCTTCGACTCGTTCTTCCTGACCGAGCATCACCAGGAGCCGAGCGGCTACTTTCCCTCGCCGCTGCCGCTCGCGGCCGCCATCGCGGCGCGGACGTCGCGGATAAGGATCGGCACCGGGATCGCGATCCTGCCCCTCTATCA
>QHSZ01000343.1 GCA_003220595.1 Candidatus Rokuibacteriota bacterium
CGATGCCGGGCACCGCGATCGGGAGCACGATCCGCGTGAGCGTCTGCATGCGGTAGGCGCCGTCGACGAGCGCGGACTCCTGGACTTCCCGCGGCACCGTGCGGAAGTAGCCCATGAGGAGCCACGTGCAGAAGGGCACGAGGAAGGTCGGGTAGGTCACGATCAGCGCCCAGACCGTGTCGGAGATGCCGAGCCAGACGACCACCTGCGAGAGCGGCAGGAACAGCAGCGTGGGCGGGACCAGGTACGTGACGAACACCGCGGTGCCGAAGGAGGCCGCGCCGCGGTAGCGGAGACGCGCCAGGCTGTAGCCGGCGAGGATCGAGATCACGAGCGACGCCGCCGTCGCGACGACGGTGATGACAAGGCTGTTCTTCATCCAGGTGAGGAACTCCGTGCGCTGGAAGAGGTACGCGTAGTGGTCGGTAATCGCGCCGGTCTGGATCAGGAACGGCACCGACTGGAGATTGTAGAGCTCGGCGTTCGACTTGAACGACGTGACGAGCATGAAATAGAACGGGAACAGCGCGAAGAACACGAACGGCAGGAGGTTCGCGTACGAGAACGCCGCCGATCGGAGCTTCGCCCCACGACCCCGCGCGGTGGCCACCGTCACTCCCTCCGGATGTACCGGAGCTGGAAGAAGACCACGGCCCCCAGCAGCGGGAAGAGGAAGAGCGAGATGGCCGCACCCTGGCCGAGGTTGCCCCCGTTGAGCCCGACCTGATAGGCGAGCGTCGCGAAGAGGTGCGTGGTGTTCACGGGCCCCCCGCGCGTCAGAACGTACACGATGTTGAAGTCGCTGAACGTGAAGATCGTCGAGAACAGGATGACGACGGCGAGGACCGGCTTCAGCAGCGGCAGCGTGACGTACCGGAAGCGGGCCCACGGGCCCGCGCCGTCCACCTCGGCGGCCTCGTGGAATTCTCGCGGGATCGAGACGAGCCCGGCGAGGGTCGTGATGGCGAAGAACGGCAGGCCGCGCCAGACGTTCACGGTGATGACCGCCGCCATCGCGTACGCGGACTGGCCGAGCCAGTTCGGCCCCGGCGCGGCGAGGATCCCGAGGCGGATCGCCGTCCAGTTCACGACGCTGTAGAGCGAGTCGAACATCCACCACCAGCCGAGCGTCGAGAGCGCGGTGGGGATCACCCACGGGAGCAGCACCGCGCCCCGGATCAACCGCTTGAAGCGAACCCTCCGGGCGAGCAGGAGCGCCAGCCAGACTCCGAGCACCGCCTTCAGCGTGAGCGCGATAGCGGTGAACACGAACGAGTTCTGGACGGTCTGGCGGAAGGTCTCGTTCCCGAGAATCTCGCGGTAGTTGTGCAGACCCACGAAGCCGCCCGGGGAGCCCACCCAGTAGTCCGAGAGGCTGAAGTAGATCGCCATCCCGAACGGGTAGGCGACGAGACCGGTCAGGAGCGCGAGTGCCGGAACGATGAGGCCGTAGCCGAAGACGTGCTCCTGCTCCCACCACTCGCGGACGCGTGCGAGACGGCCGGGCCCGGGAAGCCCGGCGATCTCGAGCGCGCGGTGACCGATCGCCACGCTAGCCCACCTTGAGCTGGCCCTTCAGCGCGTTGGCAACCTGCTCCTCCGCCCACGCCATGGCCCGCCTGGTGGGCATGCCGTTGACCGCCTTGGCGACCATGTCGGCGAGGATGTAGTTGTCGTCGATGCGCTGCACGGCGTCGCTCGGCTTGGCCGGCCAGCCGCGGGGGTGCGCGAACTCCGCCTCCTTGGGAAGCATCGCGAACTTCGGATTCCGGGCCCAGATGGGGTGATCCGCCAAGTTCTTGAGCGGGGGGTGGTTGAATGCGTTCGACGCGACGATCCACGCGTCGAAGTTCTCCTTGCGGAAGAGGAACTGGATGAACTCTTTCGCCAGCTCGATGTTCTTCGAGAACTTCCAGATGCTCATGCCGAGAATGGGCGGCGCGGAGTGCGCGCCCGCGGGGCCCGCCGGGCTGTTGTGGTGGTTGATGTCGTCGGCGATCGGCTGCTTGTTGGCGAGCGCCGCGTTGTACGGGCTCACGGGATTGTGAATCCAGGAGCCCTTGCCCGAGAGGATGAAGCGGTTGTTGCCAGCGTCGTCCCACGAGAGGACTTCGGGTTCCATCGCGTCCTTGTAGAGCTCCTTGTACCACTCGACGACGCGCTCGGTCTTGTCGGAGTTGACCGCGGGCGTCTTGCCGTCGGCCTCGATGACCTTGGCGCCGAACGACCACGCCACCGACCAGTAGGTGGAGTGGGCGTCGGAGCAGTGGCTGATCGGGATGCCCACGGGGTTGCCCTGCTTCTTGAGGAGCTTGCCGTGATGCAGCAACTCATCCCAGGTCTTCGGGTGCTCGAGCCCAGCTTTCTTGAAGTGCGCCATGTTGTACGTGCCGGGGAACGAGACCCAGAACCACGGCACGCCCTTCCACCCGGACTTCGTCCGCATCATTTCGGCCGCGAATGAATACCAGCCACCGCCCTGCTTGCCGACCTTCTCGACGACGTCGTCGATGTTGGCGAGCTGGTTCTCGTAGAGGAAGGGATCTGCACCGGCCGAGCGGAACATGTCGTGACCCGACTGCGACTGCGCCTCGGCGGCGAGCTTGGCCGGCATCTGCAGGTGGGCGACCGTGTCGACGCGCACCGTGCAGTTGGCCAGCTTGCTGAACGCCTCCGCCTGCTTGCGCAGCTCGTCGTCGGAGGCGGGGACGAAGTGGTTCCAGCTGAAGAATGTCAGCTCGCGCTTCTGGGCGAAGGCCGGCGCCCTGCCGAGGGCTACCCACGACGCCATACCCGCCGTGGCCCCCGAGGCCACGCGAAGGAAAGCTCGACGAGACGTGTCCGGCATAGGGCACCCCCACAGGCAAGAGATGGGACGGTTGCCCGCTTCTATCACCCCGTCGCCGATCTTGTCAATCAGGCGCGCGTCAGCTTCAGGCACGCTTCAGCTCGATCTCGACGAACACGAACTCGAAGGCGTTCGGGTTCCGGACGTCGTGCTCGACGCCGGCGGCGCGCGCGTAGGCCTGACCCGCGCGGAGCTGGGCGTGGCTGGCGCCCTCGCGCGCGGTGATCTCGAGCCGGCCGGTCGTGAGCGGCACGACCACGTACGCGTACTCGTGGCGGTGCCAGCCGGTTGCGGTACCGGGCGCGAAGCGCCACTCGGTCACGCGGACGCTCGCGTCGTCGATCTGGACGGTGGCGACGGCGCGCGCGCCGCTGGCCGACATGGGTCGCCTCCTCTGGTGGTGTTGTAGTATCACACCATGCGTCGCCCGGCGGCCCGCCGTTCCTGAGCCGAGCAACCCCGTGAGGCTCCCATGACCACGCCTCCGCCCACCGTCGGCGTCATCGGTCTCGGCTACGGCCGTGCCCACGTTCCCGCCTTCCAGGCGGTCGGCTGCCGCGTCGTCGCTGTCTGCCAGCGCGACCTGTCGAGCGCGAAGACGATCGCCGACCGCTACGGCGTCCCCGGCGTGTTCGAGCGCTGGGAGGAGATGCTCGACCGGGCTAGGCCCGGGATCGTCGTGATCGCGACGCCGCCGCATCTCCACCACGCGATCGCCCTGCGCGCCTTCGCCCAGGGCGCCCACGTCGTCTGCGAGAAGCCGGTCGCGATGACGGCCGCCGAGGCGCGAGCCATGGTCGAGGCGGCCGCGCGCGCGGGGTGCCTGGCGATGACGGGCTTCAACTGGCGCTTCACGC
>QHSZ01000344.1 GCA_003220595.1 Candidatus Rokuibacteriota bacterium
CGCTGACCGGCCGTCGCCGCGAACCCTGAGAAGGAGACTCACCATGCGCTTCGTCTTCGATCGCGTTCTCGCCGGCGTCCTGCCAGCGGCGCTGCTCGCCCTGACGGCCGGGCTCGCCGCCGCGCAGCCGGTCGAGATCACGTTCTACTACCCGGTCGCCGTCGGCGGGCCGATCACCAAGACCATCGACGGTTATGCGGCCGAGTTCATGAAGGAGAATCCCGGCGTGACGGTGAAGCCGATCTACGCCGGGACCTACCAGGAGACGATCGTCAAGGCGCTCACCGCGCTGAAGAGCGGTGAGCCGCCGGTGACGGCGATCCTCCTGTCCACCGACATGTTCACGCTGATCGACGAGGACGCGATCGTCCCGTTCGAGGAGCTCGCCCCCGGCGCCCAGGACCAGGCGTGGATCCAGAGCTTCTTCCCGGGTTTCATGAAGAACAGCCAGACCGGCGGCAAGACGTGGGGCATCCCCTTCCAGCGCTCGACCGTCGTCCTCTACTGGAACAAGGAGGCCTTCAAGGAGGCGGGGCTCGAGCCGAGCCGGCCGCCGGCGACGTGGACTGAGCAGGTGGAGTACGCCAAGAAGCTCACCCGGCGCGACGCCACGGGCCACGTCGCGCGGTGGGGGCTCCAGGTGCCGTCCTCGGGCTTTCCCTACTGGCTCTTCCAGGGGTTCACGACCCAGAACGACGTGCTCCTCATGAACGAGGCGGGCACGCAGACCTACTACGACAAGTGGCGCCCGGCGTGATCGAGTGGGGCACGACGCCGAAGGACTTCTTCGAACGCAAGACCGCGATGATGTGGACCACGACCGGGAACCTCACCAACGTGCGGAACAACGCCAAGTTCGATTTCGGCGTCGCGATGCTGCCCGCCGGCAAGCGCCGCGGCTCGCCGACGGGCGGCGGCAACTTCTACATCTTCAGGAAGGCGACCCCCGCCCAGCAGCAGGCCGCGCTCAGGTTCGCGAGGTGGATGACGTCGCCCGCGCGCGCGGCGCAGTGGGGCATCGACACGGGCTACGTGGCCGTGCGGCCCGACGCATGGCAAACGCCCACGATGCGGAAGTACGTGGAGGGCTTTCCCGCGGCGGCCGTCGCGCGCGATCAGCTCCCCCACGCGGTCGCCGAGCTCTCGACCCACGAGAACCAGCGCGTCACGAAGGCCCTCAATGACGGCCTCCAGGCCGCGCTCACAGGCTCGAAGACGCCGGCGCAGGCGATGAAGGACGCGCAGGCCGAGGCCGAGCGGATCCTGCGCCCGTACCGGAGATAGCGACGTGACGGCCCGCGTGAGCGTCAACGTCCACGGCTGGCTCCTGCTCCTGCCGGCGCTGGCGCTGCTGGCGACGTTCACGCATTACCCGACCGTCGCGACGCTCTGGACGAGCTTGTTCTCCACGGCGCGGGCCGGGCGGCCCGGGGCCTGGGTCGGCGTCGACAACTATCGGGCGATGGTGGCCGACCCGGTCTTCTGGCAGGTGCTGCGGAACAACGCGCTCTTCTGTCTCGGCACCATTCCGCTCTCGATCGCGCTGGCGCTCCTCATGGCCGTGCTCGTCAACGAACGCCTCCCCGGGCGCGGCTTCTTGCGGCTGTCCTACTTCACGCCGACGGTCCTGCCGATGATCGCCGTCGCCAACATCTGGATGTTCTTCTACACGCCGGGCTACGGCCTCCTGGAGCAGGTCCTGGGGCTCTTCGGCCTGCCGAGCCACAACTGGCTCGGCAGCCGCGACACCGTGCTGGTCTGTCTCATCGCGGTCGCGGTGTGGAAGGAAGCCGGCTTCTTCATGATCTTCTATCTCGCCGCGCTGCAGCAGACGCGTCACGTTTCCCCTCCTCATGCCGACGACGCTCTTCGTCCTCGTCAACGCCGTCATCAACTCGTTCCGGCTGGTGGACCACGTCGTGGTCATGACGAAGGGGGGCCCGGACAACGCGAGCGCGCTCCTCCTCTACTACATCTACGACGTCGGCTTCAAGTTCTGGGACACCGGGTACGCGGCGGCGCTCACGATGACGCTCCTGGCGATCCTCGCGAGCGCCGCGGTCGTGCAGTTCGTCGTCCTCGAGAAGCGGATCCACTACCAGTGATCGCGCGCGGCGCCCGCCCCTCGCTCGGCCGTGGTCTCGAGACCGCCGCGGCGTGGCTCCTCGGCCTGCTCTGGATCCTGCCGCTCGCGTACGCCGTCTGGACCGCGTTCCATCCCGCCGAGTTCTCGGCGCGCTTCGTACCCCTGGCGCCGCTCACGCTCGAGAACTTCACGAACGCGTGGAGCGCTGCGCCGTTCGCGCGCTACTTCGTGAACACCGTGCTCCTCGTCACCCTGATCCTCGCGGCCCAGCTCGTCCTGTGCACGCTGGCGGCGTACGCGTTCGCGCGGTTCGCCTTCGCCGGCCGCGACGCGCTCTTCTTCCTGGTGCTGCTCCAGCTGATGATCATGCCGGACGTGCTGATCGTGGAGAATTACCGCACGATGAGCCGGCTCGGCGTTCTCGACACTGTGCTCGCGATCGGCCTGCCCTACATGGCGTCCGCCTTCGGCATCTTCCTCCTGCGGCAGACATTCAAGACCGTGCCGAAGGAGCTCGACGAGGCGGCGCGCGTCGAGGGCGCGGGCGCGCTCGAGACGCTCTGGAAGGTGTACGTGCCGCTGGCGAAACCGGTCTACGTCGCCTACGGGCTCGTCTCGATCAGCTACCACTGGAACAACTTCCTCTGGCCGCTGATCGTCACCAACTCGGTGACGTCGCGGCCCGTCACCGTCGGCCTGCAGATCTTCTCGTCCACCGACCAGGGTGTAGACTGGTCTATCATCACGGCGGCGACGCTGCTGACCTCGGGACCGCTGCTCATCGCGTTCCTCCTGTTCCAGCGTCAGTTCGTCCAGAGCTTCATGCGAGCGGGGATACGCTGATGGCCTCCAATCTCGGTGACAGGTTCTCGACGCTCCACGAGATCGTCCGGGCGGCGCGCACCAATCTGGCGCCGGGTCCCTGGGACTACCTGATCGGCGGCGCCGAGACCGAGACGACGCTGCGCCGCAACCGCCAGGCCCTCGACTCGATCGCCTTCCGCCCGCGTGTCCTCCGCGACGTCTCCAAGGTCGACGCGAGCGCCACCCTCCTCGGGCGCCCGACGCGCATCCCCGTCATGCTGGCGCCGATCGGCTCGATCGAGACCTTCGCCGAGGGCGGCGGCGCCACCGCGGCGAAGGCGGCAGGCGCGTTCGGCGTGCCGCAGATGCTCTCGTCCGTCTGCAACCCGGGCCTCGAGGCCGTGGCCAAGGCCGCCGACAACGTCCGCATCTTCCAGCTCTACGTCCGCGGCGACGACGCCTGGGTGGACGACTGGGTCCGGCGCGCGGTGGACGGAGGCTACGCGGCCTTCTGCCTCACCGTGGACACCGCGTGCTACAGCCGCCGCGAGCGCGACCTCGCGCGCCGCTTCGTCAAGCCCTGGCGCACGCGCGCCGGGGGCTTCGAGTTCCAGGCCGGCCTCAGCTGGGACCACGTCAAGCGCTTCAAGGACACGCACGCGATCCCGCTCATCCTGAAGGGCATCGCCACGGCAGAGGACGCGACGCTCGCGGTCCAGCACGGGGTCGAGGGCGTCTACGTCTCGAACCACGGCGGCCGCCAGCTCGACCACGGCCGGGGCGCGATCGACGCGCTCCCCGAGGTCGTCGAGGCGGTCGGCGGCCGCGCCGCGGTCATCGTGGACGGCGCCTTCGCGCGCGGGACGGACGTCGTCAAGGCGATCGCGCTGGGCGCCCAGGCCGTGGGCATCGGGCGCCTCGCCTGCTGCGGTCTCGCGGCCGCGGGTCAGCCCGGCCTCGAGCGCGTCCTCGAGCTGCTCGAGGACGAGATCAAGATCGCGATGGGGCTCCTCGGCGTGAGCCGGCTGGACGACCTCGACCGCTCCTACCTGTGCCCCGCGACGCCGGTCACGCTTCCCCACGCGACGAGCGCCTTCCCGCTACTCCACGAGGAGGGCTACTGAGAGGATGCCATGAGCGTGGACACGCGGCGGCTCTCGATGACGGTCGGCGAGGCGATGTTCAGCCAGCGGTCGATCCGTCGCTTCAAGCCCGACCCGATTCCGATGGACGACCTGCGCCTCATTCTCGAGGCGGCGGTGAAGGCGCCGAACGGCGGCAACCGCCAGGTGGGTCGCTTCCTCGTCCTCACCGATCGGAAGGTCATCCAGGAGTTCGGCAAGCTCTACCGCGAGGCGTGGTGGGCCAAGCGGCTGGACGAAAAGGGCTGGACCAGACCCGAGGACATCCCGCCCGAGGAGAAGAACTACCGCTCAGCGTCGCAGCTCGCCGACGAGATGAAGGACGCGCCCTGCATCGTGCTGGCGCTGGCCGTCCCGCCCGGGCCCCCGAACTCGGTCATCCCCGCCTGCCAGAACCTGATGCTCGCCGCAAGGGCGCTGGGCATCGGCTCGGTGCCGACAACGCTGCATCCCAAGGTGATGGACCGCGTGTGGGCACTCCTCGGGATCCCGAAGGACGTGAGCTTCCACTTCTGCATTCCGCTCGGATACCCTCGCGGAAGCTTCGGCCCGACGAACCGGCGGCCCACGTCGGAGACGACGTTCCTGAATCGCTGGCAGGCGACCGTCCCCTGGGCGTAGCCGGCCGAGCGTCATTCCGGAATTTTTCTCCTTCGAGGACATCATTCACTCGCACTCTGCAAAACCTTTCCGGATCGTGCGATCTCGCCGCGTCAGAATTTCCCAGCGCGACAATGTGTCGCGCGCGCTCCGGCCCTCCGCGCGCCACTCCGCCTCGCAAGGCCGCATAGACGCACGAGTCCCCTCCGTCAGGTGTTCTGGCATCGGCGTTGCGAGGGTTTCCCTGATCGAAAGGCAGCCGACGGATGGCTGACCCTGGGGGGAACAAATGCGGAAGATCATGGCCCTGGCGTTCGGGATCCTGGCGCTCCCGGTCGCGGCGGGCGGGGAGCCTCGCGTCGGCGTGGTGGCGACCGTGGTGGGCACGGCCACCGTGGCGCGCGCGGCGAACCCGGAACCGACGGAGCTCAAGCTCCGAGACGACGTCTTCATGCGCGACCAGATCACGACGGGTGAGCAGTCGTTCGTCCGCGTGCTGCTCGGCGGCAAGGCGGCCGTGAGCGCTCGGGAGCACTCCATCCTCAGGATCACCGAGAGACCCTCGGTCTCCACCGTCGCGCTCGCGGCCGGACGCCTCGCCGCGGCTGTCAGCAAGGACCGGGTGAAGCCCGGTGAGACCGTCGAGATCCGGGTGCCGAACGCCATCGTCGCGATCCGCGGCACCGTCGTGGTCGCCGAGGTGGCGCCGACGCCGAGCGGGCTGCGCTCGACGATCACCATCCTCCGGGGTGTCGTGGAGGTCAGGGGACTCGATCCCATGACCGACCAGCCCGTCGGGGCCCCCGTGACCGTGAGCACGCTCGAGCGCATCACCGTGGTCGGCGGCGCACCGCTGCCCGCGCCCGAGCGGATCACGCCCGACGCGGCCCGGCGCCTCACCGACGAGTTCACCGTGATCCCGAAGAACGCGCCGAACGCGAGCCGCGAGGCGTCGACGCGGTTCGCGGCGAATCTGGCCCTGCGCGACGTGTTGCAGGGCGCGGCGAGCCCGGCAAGTCTCGCCGTTGTGGGAACCGAGCCCGTGGACACGCTGAGCGCCGCCGGCGCCGTCGTAGGCGGGACCGTGACAGGCGTCACGAGCAGCGTCAGCACTCTCGGTAGCGTGACGGCGCCGCTCGGGAGTCTCGCGGCTCCGCTCGGCGGCCTGACGGCTCCGCTCGGCGGCGTGCTCGGTAGCGTGACGGCCCCGCTCCTCCCGAAGCTCCCCTGAGACGCCCGCGTCGGGTGGTGTAGAGTCTCTGCATCCCCGGCGCGACGAGGAGGCGGGAGCGTGAAGCCCCCACTGCCCGAGCCTCTCCCCGCGAGCCCGCTCGAGCTGCTCGAGAGCTGGATGCAGGAAGCGTTCGCGTCCATCCGGAACGCTCACGCGATGACGCTCGCGACCGTCGAGCCCGACGGCCGGCCGTC
>QHSZ01000347.1 GCA_003220595.1 Candidatus Rokuibacteriota bacterium
GCATGCCCGGCCGCTCGGGCCAGTTGACGACGATCTTCTCGCGATCGGGGCTTTGAAGATCGAAGTGTCCCAGGATGCAGAACTTGTCGGGGCGCTTGCGCACCGCCTCGACGGCCAGCACGTTGACGGCCTCGCCGAGCGAGCTGGGCGGATGGATCACCGCGCAATCGACCCCCGCCGAGGCCATCTCGGCCAGCGCATCATCGACGGAATACGTCGGAATCTGGCGATGGTGGGCGCTCATCTTGCCGTTCTGCCAGAGGCGGATCTGGGAGTCGACGATCAGCATGGCCGTCCTCCGGTGGGTCGCGTGAGCATCGCGATGGCTCGCGGCGCGTCGGCTGATTGTAGTCCATGGGCCGGATGTGTCTGGACGAGATGGCTGTGGAGCTCGCCCATGTCGGCATGGTCGTCGAGGATCACATAGCCGCTCACGTCATGCTCCGCCAGCCAGCCTGCGATCTCCTCTCCCCGGTCGGCGCCGGACGTGCCGGTCGGGGTCATGTCCAGGACGCGGCCGGTGAACCCCTGCGATTCCAGGATCGCCTGCAGCTCGACGACGGTCTTGCCGTGTCGCCAGGTGGACGAGACGACGACATCGGCCTGGCCCCGCGCCACGATCTCGTTCAGCACCTGAATGCACGCGGGGTTCAGATCCCCGTAGCGATCCCATCGGCGGATCGGGGCCAGCACACCGTCGATGTCGAGAAAGATCACCCGTTGGGTCACCGCAACGCGCCGCGATTGGAGAAGCGCGTCTCCTGGCTGGTGATGAACTCGAGCAGCGCCGCCTGGCCGCTCTCGGTGGCCTTGCGCGCTCGGGCGAAGGCGCCGGCGATGTCCTCGGGCCGCTCGACCCGCTCGCTCCAGCCGCCCATGGCGCGCCCCAGATCCGCGTAGCGTCCGCCGATGTCACGGGCGCCGTACTTGTCGTGCGCGACGACGAGGTGCGGGATCTCGATGGCCATGGCCGAGTTGTTGAGCACGACGGTGAGGATGGGGATCCCGCAGCGCACCGCCGTCTCGAAATCGAGCCCGGTCATGCCGAAGGCGGCGTCGCCCATGAAGTTGACGCAGAATTTGTCAGGGGCCGCGAGCTTGGCGCCGATGATGAGGCCGAGTCCGGTGCCGAGGGCGTGCGACTTGCCCCAGCCGAGATAGCTGCGCGGCGGGACGGCCCGGTAGAAGGGTAGGAGCTGATCGCGCGGGCTCCCCGAGTCGTGCGTAACGATGGCGTCGCGCGGGTCGACTGTGCGCATGAACTCAGCGATGACCCGATACGGGTTGATCGGGACCTCCGCCGAGCCGAGCGTCGGCGCCCACTCGGCCAGCCACGCCGCGCGCACGCGCTCGAGCTCGGCGCGCACGCGCTCCCGTCCGGCGGGGCGGCCTCCCTGCGCCTTGACCGCCTCGATGAACTGGCGCAGCACGAGCCGCGCGTCGCCCAGGAGCGGGTAGTCGGCCGCGTAGTTCTTGTTGAGGTCGCGCTCGTCGTTGGTGGCGTGGATGAGCGTCTTGCCGGTCGGGATGCTGGCCGCCATCCCGTGGCGGGTGAAGCTACATCCGATGCCGAACACCACGTCGGCCTCGCGAACGTACTGCAAGGTGTGCCCGGTCACGGCCGGGCCGCCGGTGCCGAGTGCCAGCGGGTGATCCTCGGGGAACGCGCTCTTGGCTTCCATCGTGGTCATGACCGGAGCCTGGAGCAGGTCGGCCAGCTCGAGCAGATCATCCGACGCCTCGGCGTACAGCACCCCCTGGCCGGCGTGAATCACCGGTCGCCGCGCCTCGCGAAGCACGCGGGCCGCCGTCTCGACCTCGCGCGCATTGGCGCCGGCCGACGTCACCTTGACCGCCCGGTACGCCTCGATCAAGGCGTCGGGCACGTCCTCGTTCAGGATGTCGGCGGGGATCTCGACCATCGCCGGGCCCGGGCGGCCCATGCGCATCACGCTGATGGCCCGGCGCATGACGTCCGCGACCTGAACGCCCACGGTGATGGTCTCGACGGACTTGGTCACCGACGCGTACGTGCGCGCCGAGCTGAACAGGGGGAAGACCTGGGCACGGTCGCGCGGATGCCCGAGCGGCAGGAGCAGCATCGGCGTGGAATCGGAGTATGCGGTCGCCACGCCGGGGAAGGCGTTCTCGGCCCCGGGGCCGTACTGCATGCAGAAGACGGCGAGCGTCTTGCCGTTCTTCACCCGCGCATAGCCGTCGGCGATCCCCACGCCCACTCGCTCCTGGCGGCAGAGCACGGGCCGGATGTCCGCCTTGGCCGCGGCCTCGATCACCGCGGTCGTTGGATAGGCACTCAGGAACTCGGTGCCTTCGATCTTGAGGATGCGGGCGATGGCATCGACGACTTTCACGGTTGCGCGCTCCTCGAGCGTCTCGGCTCTGCGATGAACACCGGGATCCGCCGTGTGGTCTTCGCCTGGTATTCCTCGTACGGCGGATAGGCCGCGACGGCGAGCTTCCACAGCCGCGCCCGCTCGGCCTCGTCGCTGACCTCGCGGACCCGCATCGCCTGCACAGTGGCGTGATCGCGAATCTCGACGCTGGGGTTCGCGCGCAGGTTGTACACCCACACCGGGTTCGTCGGCGCGCCCCCCAACGAGCCGATGAGGACGTAGTTGGCGCCGTCCTTGACGCGCA
>QHSZ01000120.1 GCA_003220595.1 Candidatus Rokuibacteriota bacterium
ATCCTCACCGGCGGCGTCATCGCCGGCTATTCGTCTGCTCAAGCGCCGCCTTGAGTGCCTGCGCGAGCTTTCCTGGCGCGTCCCGCCGCATACCCGGCGGGGTCCTAGGAAAAGTTGAAACTACGAGCGTTGAATCTGTAGGACACGATATTGTCGATCGCCGGCAGGTCGTAGGTGCCATAGAATCTCGGCATCATCGCGAGGCCCCGTGTGATGTAGGTGGAGGTTAACGGCGGCGTAAAATTGACGCCCCTTCGATCGACGCTGACGGTGCGAAACCCGCTCGCGTTCATGTATGCCATGACCTTGATCGCAAATCTGATGACCGTTTCCGACCTCTGCGTCCATGCCGTGTGCCATGCCCCAAAGGGGTGAAAATAATTCGGTACTCCCCCGAGCATGATGCCCTTGTAGAAGTTGATTCCTCCGACCGCAATCTTCTCCGCTCCCACGTACATATCGAACTTCAGAAGATTCAGATTGAACCCCGTTGCCAGGACGCAGACGTCGCATCGTATCTCCTCACCATTCGCCATCACAATGGACGACTCGGTGAAGCGGTCGATGTCACCGGTCTTGATAACGATCTCTTTATCCCTGAGTTTTTCTTTGAGGCCGACGGCGACAGGAATCCGTTGCTCCCAGGGGTTATATCGAGGGCGGAAGTGTCGTTGAAAAGTCTCCTGGTCAATGGTGCTACTCCAATGATGTTTGAAAAACCATCGGCCAAATCGAGGAAACCCGCGAAAGCCGACGAAGATCAAATCGTCCTTGCACTGCAGGGCGTAGCGAAGGAGTTTCATCGGGAAGGTGATACCCATCGTGTGAAGGTGTTGACACGCGCGAGTCAACAGCCCGGCCCTGTTGCTGCTCTCGTAGATGTACGACGGTGATCGTTGAACCAGGACAAGTGATTTTGAAACCGGCGAAAGTGCCGGCGCACAGCAAATGGCCGTGGCGCCGCTGCCCACGAGGACGACGTCCTGATCGAGAAATGTGCGTCGGCTGTCGAGAGCGGAGGTATGAATGATCTCGCCCTTGAACTTTTCGGCGTCCTGGAATGTGGGCACGTAAGGATCTGAGAAATAGCCATTGCCATTGATCAGAAAGCAGGAGGTAAATACCCCGGCAGTGGTGTGAACAACCCAGCGTGTTGCATCGGTATCAAAAACGACTTTGGTCACGCGGGTGTTGAACCTGATGTGCTCGAGGATCGCGAATTCTTCGGCGACCGAGCCGAGATAGTGATGGATCTGTTCTCGGTTCTGCAGGGAGTACGGCGACACGAGAGGTTTGAAGCTGAAGGAATACTTGATGAACTCGGAATCGCATCGTGCGCCGTGCCATCTGTGGGTGTGCCAAACGCCGCCCAGGTCGTCGTTGGCTTCGAGGACCGTGTAGGACATCTTGTTGAGGCCCAGGTAGTAGGCCGCGCCGATACCGGTGATGCCAGCCCCGATGATGATGACGGTGGGATTGGTATTGGGGCTTGGGCGCCGCCGTGCGCGCGCGGGGCTCGGGGAAGGCGGCGGCGTCGAGCAAGCACGGGTCATGATGGGCCTCCAGGTGCGCGCGTCAGCGCGGAACGAAGGCCGACATCGCCTTGAAGTGTCGCGTGACGTCGCGGGCGGCGGCGAGCCACGACATTTCGCGGTACGTGATCCCATGGCGCTGGCAGAAGGCACGGATGATGGGCCGGGCCTCGCGCAGCCGGACGGTCGGCATCGAAGGAAAGAGATGATGCTCAATGTGGTTGTTCACGCCACCGAAGAGAAAATCGTGCAGCCGCGAGGTGCCGAGGTTGCGTGTGACGCTGATTTCCTGCATGAGAAAGGAGACAGACTCGTCCGGTTCGATGACTCGGGTGCCGATGTGGTTGACGAGGAAAATCGCGCCGAGATAGGGACCGGCCAGCAGGCTCATCAGCCCGTAGTTCAGGAGTGCCGCCGGAAGACCAAGCACGAGCACCGGAGGCACGAACCAGGCCGCGAAATGCATGAGCAAAACGATCTGGTCGACGCGGGTCGTGCGCGGGTTCTGCCGCAGGAACCGGATGCTGTCGATTTTCAGGGTGAAGGGCTGCAGCCACACGAGAATCCAGATGAGGACCGATTGATGGCGGCTGATCAGCTTGCCCAGGCCAGTTTTCTCCCGAGCAGACTGCGGGTACATGCTGAAGAACTCTGATTGCATGTCGGGATCGCGCCCGCGATCGTTGCAATGCGGGTGGTGGCGGCGATGGATGTGGCAGTAATACGAATGGCAGAGGGCGGTCAAGAGGGTGTTGAACACCTGCCCGAGATAGGCAATCGCATGGCGATTGCGGGTGATTGCGCCATGCCCCACTTCGTGGGCGAGAAAGCCCGCGTGCACACTCAAGAACGCCAGCGCGGCGAGCGCAAGCACGCGCACGACGAGGCCCGGTCCGGCAAGCAGGGTGGCGTACGCGGCGCTGTAGCCACCCAGGATAAATGCGCCATACACGGCGCTGTGCGCCCGCGCGGGCCGGAAACAACCGGCATTCGAGAGTTCCGTGAGCAGCGTGCGGTACAGGCGATCGCCGTGCGGTGGATGTTCGGCTGCCGGCGAATAGACTGCGTCAGTCGCGATGGTCATGTCGACCTCCCCGGTTGCGTGAGGCGTGGCGAAGACTCTTGTTCATGGCGTCGATGACTCCCAGTGACTGCAATAGGCAGTGATAATGCCAACGTCGTAACAATCTGTTTTCATTGCAGTCTGCCCATCTACAGTCCGGAGATCGATCGATGGGGCTGGCATTTTCGGTACTGCCGACATACATTTGTTGCGTGTCGGGGAGGGGGATCGGAGAAGCCGACCGCGAGTTCTTGGCCGCGCTCGGCGAGGTCGTGTTTGGCAATCCCTTCAGCGCGGAGCGCGCCGAGAGGATCGTCCGCCTCGTCCCGGGTGCGACGCTTCCCGATCTGGACAGCAACCGGGAGGCGCTCGCACGCGTCGTGGAGCCGCGGCTCGAACCGTTGCTGCGCGACGGCGCGCTGGCACTGCAGCGACTGGGGGTCGAAGACCGGCGACTGCTGGAGCTCGCCTTCCTCTACGTGTGCTACCACCGCTACGTGCCACAGATCGACGCGCTCATCGAGCGGCAGGCAACGCAGGGCGGCCCCTCGCTCGCGGTGCCGTTCGCGGGCGAGGCGATCGCGCAGCTATCGCGCGGCCACGAGTCCGAGGAGCGCGTCGTGCGCGTGTTCGGATTCTTCTTTCAGCTGCGGCGCGCCTTCTACTTCATCCATCGCTCGCTCGCCGGCGAATGCGAGTCCATGCGCAAGCTGCGCGAAGCGCTGTGGAACAGCGTCTTCACCCACGACATGCGCGGGTACGAGGCTGGGCTGTGGAACCGTATGGAGGATTTCTCGACGCTGCTGCTCGGTGAGACCGGAACGGGCAAGGGATCCGCCGCCGCGGCGATCGGCTGCTCCCAGTTCATCCCGTACCGGCCGGGCGAGCGGCGGTTCGCCGCCAACTTCTCGGAGAGCTTCATCTCGATCAACCTGTCACAGTTTCCCGAGACGTTGATCGAGTCGGAGCTGTTCGGCCACCGCAAGGGTGCCTTCACGGGCGCGATCGACCACCACGCGGGCGTGTTCGAGCGCTGCAGCGCGCACGGGGCGCTGTTTCTTGACGAGATCGGCGAGGTCGCGATACCGGTGCAGATCAAGCTGCTGCAGGTGCTTCAGGAGCGCACCTTCACGCCGCTTGGGGGACACGAGAAGAAGCGCTTTTCGGGACGCGTCATTGCGGCGACGAACCGGCCGCTCGGGCAGCTGCGCCGCGACGGGCGCTTCCGCACGGACTTCTTCTACCGGCTGTGCTCCGACGTGATCGAGGTTCCTACCCTGCGCCAACGTATCGCGGAAGCTGCCGGGGAGCTCGCGCTGCTCGTGCGGCTGCTCGTCGGGCGCATCGCGGGCACGGAGGACTCTGACCTGGTCGCGGAGGTCCTGGAGGCGCTCGAGCGCGGCCTGCCTCGCGGCTACACCTGGCCGGGCAACGTGCGCGAGCTTGAACAGGCGGTGCGACGCATCCTGATCACTGGCCGCTATGCGGCTGATCTCGCCCCGGCCGGTCCGGATGACGAGACAGCGTTGATCGAGAAGGTGCGCTCGGGCGAGCTCACGGCCGCGGAGCTCCTCGCCCGATATTGCGCCATGCTCTACCGGCGCCTTGGGACGTATGCCGAGGTGGCCAAGCGCACTGGGCTTGACCCGCGCACGTCACGCAAATACGTCGAGAGCGCAAAATCTGACTAGTCCAGCGTGCTCCGTAACGCTGATGACCGTCACAGGCCTGTCATTCTCCCAGGGGCCGCAGGGCCGCCACCGTGTCGGCCGGCTCTGAGCGCGTCGTGTAGTCTGGGTCGACGTCGCGCCAGCGGATCCTCCCTTGCCGGTCGATGACGAAGCGCGCCGGCATGGGCAGCGTCCACGAGTCGTCGCCGTTGTGCTTCGGCAGGTCGACGGGGAAGGTCTTGTACAGCTCGATCAGGTCGTCGGGCAGTCGGAAGATCAGCCCGTAGCGACGGCCCACCTGGTTGCCCACGTCGCTCAGGATGTCGAAGGTCAGGTGGCGTCGGGCGATGAACTCCCGGCTGTGGTGCGGGAGCTGCGGCGAGATGGCCACCAGGGTGGCGCCGGTCGCCGTGATGTCGGGAAGCGCGTTCTGTAGAGCTGCCAGCTCCACGTTGCAGTACGGTCACCACCCGCCGCGGTAGAAGGTCACTACCAGCGGCCCCCGTGCCAGCAGCTCTCGCGAGCTGACCGGCCGCTCCTCGGCGTTGGGCAGCGTGAACTCCGGCGCCCGGTCACCCACCCGGGGGACGCGCTCGAGGATCCCCGACCGCCGCAGGTCATCGACGGCGCGGTGCATGAGGGCAACGACTTCGGGCGGGCGCTTGGCCTCCCCCCGCGCCTTCAGCGCAGCCAGCTCTTCCTTGAGCGACATGGGCTCCTCCTGAAATGAATGTGCCCTTGAGACGCGGCCGCGGGCCCAGCCGGTTCGCCCTGACCGAGCGCGGGTCACCCCTCCAGCAAGGCCTTCAGCGCGTTCAGGTCTCGCGCGACCAGTTCGGCGTCTCGCGCGAACGTCTCGTCGGTCATGTCGGGGAGACGGAACAGGGTCAACATCACTTCGCTGCCCGTGCCGTTGGCGATGATGCGCATCGGGATGTAGATCTCGACGCCGGGGCGGACGGCGACGTGGTGGTCGAGGATGCCGAAGGCGTTCCGCTCGGTGAACCGGACCTTGACGGGTCCCTCCGGAGTGTCCGCGATCCACTCGCCGTTCACCTTCTTCAGCGACCTGGCGAGGCCGGAGGCCCAGCGCGGGAAGTTCTCGGGCACCGAGGCGAAGTCGTAGACCTCGCGGTGGGCCCGGGCAATGCGCACGGACATGGTCCGGGAGACGAGTGTGTCAGCCATGGGCCCTCCGTTGAACTTCGCGCAGCCGGCGCTCGAGAAATCGGCGCTCGGCGTCGTTGGTGACCAGCGCGAGCGCTCGCGTATAGCTCTTGGCGGCCTCTGCCGAAGAGCCGAGGCGACGCAGGAGATCGGCCCGCGCGGAGTGCAGTAGATGATAGCGGTCGAGGTCGCCGGCGGCGGCGAGCGCGTCGATGAGGCCGAGCGCCGGCTGGGGGCCGTCCACCATCGCGACCGCCGCGGCGCGGTTCAGGGAGACGATGGGGGAGGGCTGCAGGCGCTCGAGAACGTCGTAGAGGCGGACGATCTGGGGCCAGTCCGTCTCGTCGGCCCGCGCCGCCTGGCAGTGCAGGGCCGCGATCGCCGCCTGCAGCGCGTACGGGCCCGGGCCGCCGCGCAGGGCTTCCTCGACGAGCGGCAGCGCCTCGGCGATCTGCGGGTGATTCCAGCGGCGACGGTCCTGTTCCTCGAGCAGGACGAGGTCGCCGGCCTCGTCCAGACGGGCGTCGCGCCGAGAGTCGTGCAGCAGCATGAGGGCGAGGAGGGCCGTCGCTTCCGGCGGCGCCGGGGCCAGCAGCGCCCTCACGAGGCGCGCGAGCCGGATGGCCTCCAGGCAGAGGTCGGTCCTGACGAGCGCCCCGCCGCGCGTGGGCGCGTAGCCTTCGGTGAACACGAGGTAGATCACGGTCAGCACGGCGTCGAGCCGAAGCGGCATGTCTGTCGTGTCGGGCACCGTGTACGGAATGCGCGCGTCGCGAATCTTTCCCTTCGCGCGCACGAGGCGCTGCGCCATGGTCGCGGTGGGCACGAGGAACGCGCGCGCGATCTCGTCCGTCTCGAGGCCGCCCAGCGTGCGGAGGGTGAGCGCCACCTGCGCCTCGAGCGCCAACGCCGGGTGGCAGCAGGTGAAGATCAACCGCAGGCGGTCGTCGGGAATCTCGTGCGGGTCGTACTCGGCCGCGACGGCCTGGCCGAAGCCGGCCGCGGTGTAGGCGTCCAGCTTGGCGTCGAGGCTGGCCCGGCGGCGGATGCGGTCGATGGCCTTGTGCCGCGCGGTCTGGATGATCCAGGCCCGCGGAAATTCGGGGACGCCCGAGGCTCCCCACTGACCCGTGGCGGCGGCAAAGGCCTCCTGCGCCGCGTCTTCGGCCACGTCGAAGTCGCCGACCAGCCGGATCAGGGTGGCGACGATCCGGCCCCAGTCCGACCGATACAGTGAGTCGACGGCGGCGCTTGCGTCCGGGGGCATACTGCCAGGGTAGATAATTCTTCGGGGGGTGTCGATTCGGGCCCCCGCCGTTCGATCCACTGATGGGAGGGACACGTGAAATACATGCTGCTGATTTGCCGGGACGAGCAGGTCTGGGACAAGCTCAGCCTCGCCGAGCGCCAGAAGATCTACGCGGACACCGTGAAGATCCAGGAAGAGCTTGAAGGGCGCGGGCAGTATCTGGACGGCCATCCCCTCTATCCGTCGTCCGCGGCGACCAGCGTCCGGGTGCGCGACGGCAAGCGGCTCGTGACCGACGGTCCGTTCGCGGAGACCCGCGAGCAGCTCGGCGGCTTCATGCTCATCGACGTCAGGGATCTCGACGAAGCCATCGGCATCGCCGCACGTATTCCATTGGCCCGCACGAGCACGGTCGAAGTCCGGCCCGTGAGGGACGGCGCGCCGAGGTGAGGGAGGGTTTCCATGGAAGCGGCCGCTGACGACAGGGAGCCAAGGCGATGATTAAAGGACTGCGCGGAGCGACGATCTGGAGCGAAGACCTGAACAACCTGCTGCCGTTCTACCGGGACGTCCTCGGCCTCAAGGTGGGGCTCCAGATGGAGGGGTTCGTCGTGCTCGGTGACCTGAAGACGCCGGCGCTCGCGCTGGGCACGCATAGCGAGGTGCACGGCCGCAACGCGGACGCGGCGCGGCACATGGTCGGGCTCACCACCGACGACGTCGACGGGGACTACAAGCGCTTGAAGGGCGCCGGTGTCGAGTTCGTGGAGGATCCGACGGACTACGGCACGCTGAGGATCGCGACGCTGAAGGACCCGGAAGGCAACCTCCTCCAGCTCCTGCAGCCGAGGCCATGAAAATCTTCTACGGCTGGGTCATCGTCGGCGTGGGGATCGTGGTGACGTGCGTCGGGTTCGGCGCGATGGCGTCGCTCAGCGTCTTCCTCCAGCCGATGGCCCAGGCGATGGGCTGGTCGCGCACGGGCATCGCGACGGCCGCGCTGCTCAACTTCCTGTGCATGGGCGCCGGCGCCTTCGTCTGGGGCGCCCTGTCCGACCGGTTCGGCACGCGCGCCGTCGTGCTCACCGGCGGCCTCCTCCTGGGTCTGGGCCTGGTCACAGCCAGCCGCGCGACGACGCTCGGCGAATTCCAGCTACTGTTCGGCGTCATCGTCGGTGTCGCGTCGGGCAGCTTCTACGCGCCGATGACGGCGACGACCGCGCGCTGGTTCACACGGCATCGCAGCCTGGCCGTCGCGCTCGTGTCGGCGGGGCTGAGCGTCGGCTCGACAATCATGGCGCCGCTGGCGGGCTGGCTGATCTCGAGCTACGGCTGGCGCACCGCGATGCTCGTCATCGGCGACGTCGTGTGGCTTGTCATCGTTCCCACGGCCTTGCTCGTGCGCAACGCGCCCGTGGCGCCGCCCGTTGCCGGCGCGGCAGCGGCGGCGGCTGCGGGCCCCGAGCTCACGGTGGCGCAGGCGCTGCGCACGCCGCAGTTCGCCGCCATCGCGCTGACCTACTTCGCGTGTTGCGCCACCCACGCGGGGCCGATCTTCCACATGGTCACCCACGTGATCGACCAGGGGATTTCGGCGATGACGGCGGCCACCGTGCTGAGCGTGGCGGGCCTGGCGTCGCTCAGCGGCAAGATCGTCTGCGGGTTGGTCGCCGACCGCGTCGGCGCCAAGCGCGTGCTCGTGGCAGGGCTCGCCCTCCAGGCGGTCGCCGTGAGCCTCTACCTCGTCACGCGCGAGCTCGCGGGCTTCTACGGCGTCGCGCTCGTGTTCGGCTTCGCCTACGGCGGCGTGATGCCGCTCTACGCGATCCTCGTGCGCGAATATTTCGGCGAGCGAACCATGGGGGCGACGTTCGGAGCGGTCGCCCTCACGTCCACGCTGGCGATGGCGCTGGGCCCCGTGGCCGGCGGCTGGCTGTACGACGCGTTCGGCAGCTATTTCTGGATGTTCGTCGGCTCGGTCGGGATCGGCGTCGGCGCCGTGGCCATCGCGCTCACGTTCCGCCCGCCCCGCGCGCCGGCTCGCTCCGCCTTGGTCGCCTCGAGGAGCATGTGAATGGAGGACACCGACCGATGACCATCGGAGGATGGTCGAAGACGCGACTCGATCGCATGCACGACGTCATGGCCGGCTATGTCGAGCGCGGCGACGTGCCCGGTATCGTCACGCTGGTCAGCCGGCACGGCGAGGTGCAGGTGGATGCGATCGGCATGAAGACGGCGGGCGGGCGCGACCCGGTGCGGCGCGACACGATCTTTCGCATCGCCTCGTTGACCAAGCCCATCGCGGCCGCGGCGACGATGATCCTCGTGGAGGAATGCACGCTGCGCCTGGACGAGCCAGTGGATCGGCTGCTGCCCGAGCTGACCGCGCGCAAGGTCCTCAAGCGGCTCGATGGGCCGCTCGACGACACCGTGCCCGCGCACCGGCCCATCACCGTGCGCGACCTGCTCACCTTTCGCATGGGCTACGGCATCGTCATGGCACCGCCGGACACGTACCCGATCCAGAGGGCCATGAGCGGGCAACGCTTAGGCCAGGGACCGCCGCGGCCGCAGACGCCGCCGGCGCCCGATGAGTGGATCCGCCGGCTCGGGACACTGCCGCTCATGCACCAGCCGGGTGAGAAGTGGATGTACCACACGGCGTCCGACGTGCTGGGCGTGCTGATCGCGCGCGCCTCGGGCCGGCCACTCGAGACGTTCCTTCGAGAGCGCATCTTCGATCCGCTCGGCATGAGGGACACCGGCTTCAGCGTCCCGGCGACCTCGGTCGACCGGCTGGCGACCAGCTACCAGGTCAATCCCGAGACCGGGGCGCTCCAGCTCTATGACGAGGCCAAGGGCGGCGAATGGAGCCGCCCGCCCGCGTTCCCGTCGGCCGGCGGGGGGCTGGTCTCCACGATCGATGACTACCTGGCCTTCGGTCAGATGATGCTGAACAAGGGAAGGCACGGGAGCGAGCAAATCCTGTCGAGGCCTTCGGTCGAGACCATGACGACCGATCAGCTGACGCCCGCCCAGAAGGCGGCGTCCGGCTTGGTCGACGGCTACTTTGACAGCCACGGTTGGGGGTTCGGCGTGTCGGTGGTCACCAAGCGCCACGACGTGGCGGGATCTGTCGGAACGTTCGGCTGGGACGGCGGTCTGGGCACCTCGTGGCGTTCGGATCCCACAGAGGACATGGTCGGGATCCTGATGACCCAGCGCGCGTGGACCTCCCCCAACCCGCCGGAGGTCTGTCTCGACTTCTGGACCTCCGCCTACCAGGCGATCACGGCCTGAGGCGCCTCATGGCAGGCGCCAGTATAAGGAGATACGACGATGCGATTCATGATGCAGGTCCGAGCTGACAAGAGGACAGAGGCGGGCGTTCTCCCGAGCAAGGAGCTCGTCGCCGCGATGGGGAAGTTCAACGAGACGATGGCGAAGGCCGGCGTGATGCTCGCGGGGGACGGGCTCCAGCCGAGCTCGAAGGGCGCGCGCGTGACGTTCTCCGGGGCGAAGCGCACCGTGACCGAAGGGCCCTTCCCCGAGGCGAAGGAGCTGATCGCCGGCTTCTGGATGATTCAGGTGAAGTCGAAGCAAGAGGCGATCGAATGGGCCAAGCGCGTCCCCTTCGCCGACGGCGAGGTGGTCGAGATTCGCCAGGTGTTCGAGGCGTCGGACTTCCCTCCCGAGATCCTGCCCGCCAAGGACGCCGCGCGCGAGGAAGATCTTCGCCGGGAGCTAGGGAGGAAGCACGGAGCATGATTCGCAAGATCCTCATCGCGCTCGCAGGTATCGCCGTCGTGTTCGTGGCGATCGTCGCCATGCAGCCATCCGAGTACCGCGTCGCGCGGACGGTCAGGATCTCCGCCTCGGCACCGGCGGTCTTTGCGCAGGTGAACGATTTCCACAAGTGGGAAGCCTGGAGCCCGTGGGCGAAGCTCGATCCGGCGATGAAGCAGACGTACGAGGGCGCGCCGGCCGGCATCGGCGCGATCTACAGGTGGGCGGGCAACAACGAGGTGGGCGAGGGCCGCATGACGCTGACGGAGAGCCGTCCGAGCGAGCTCGTCAGGATCACGCTGGAATTCCTGAAGCCTTTCGCCGGCACCAGCATCGCGGAGTTCACCTTCAAGCCCGAGGGCAATCAGACCGCCGTGACGTGGAGCATGACCGGCAAGGTCAACTTCATGGCCAAGGTC
>QHSZ01000144.1 GCA_003220595.1 Candidatus Rokuibacteriota bacterium
AGGACGCGAATCCGGCTCATGTCTGCCTCCGCGCGATGCCGGTCGACCGCGCGAGCAGTCGGCCGAGGGTGTCGTGGAGCTCGGTCAGGACCGAGCGCTTGATGGTCACCTGCACCGACTCGACGGGCTCGGCGTCGCCGAGCCGGTGGATCACGAGGGTGCCCGTGAACTCCTGCGCGCGCTCGTCCGCGGACGCGAGCCCGCGGAGCGTGAGGACTTCCCAGCTCTGTGCCATGGGCGCTATCTTACCCCAATGGTCATCGCGCTCGACGTCGGGACCTCGTCCGCGCGCGCCACGCTCTACGACGGCGCCGGCCGGCCCGTCCCGGGGCGCTTCCACCAGATTCCCTATGCCCCCGCGCTCACGCCCGGCGGCGGCGTCGAGCACGACCCGTCGCGTCTGCTCGACGCGGTCGTCGCCTGCCTCGACGGCGTCACTGCGGGGCCGCCCGCCGACGTGCGCGGCGTCGGCGTCACCACGTTCTGGCACGGGCTCCTCGGCTTCGACGCCGCGGGGCGGCCCGCGACGCCCGCGTACACGTGGGCCGACACGCGGAGCCACGCCGAGGTGCAGCGCCTGCGCGACACGCTCGACGAGGACGCGCTCCACGCGCGCACGGGCTGCCACCTGCACGCGTCCTACTGGCCGGCGAAGCTCCGCTGGCTCCAGCGCCGGCGCCCCGAGGAGGCGCTGCGGGTCGCGCGCTGGGGCTCGGTGGGCGAGCTCCTCGAGCTGGCCTTCTTCGGTGAAGCCGGGACAAGCGTCTCCATGGCCTCCGGCACGGGCCTCCTCGACCAGACGACGAGCGCCTGGGATCCCCAGGCGGTCGCCGCCGCCGCGATCGAACCGAAGCACCTCTTCCCGCTCTGCGACCGCACCGAGGGGCGGCGCGGGCTTCGGGCGCCGTGGGCCGGGCGCTGGCCCGGACTCGCGCGTGTCCCGTGGTTTCCCGCGGTCGGGGACGGGGCCGCGAGCAACGTGGGCTCCGGCTGCGTCGACCCCGCGCGCGTGGCGCTGAACGTCGGGACCTCGGCCGCGCTCCGCATCGTCACCGACGCGCCGGCGCCGCCGCCGCGGGGCCTCTGGCGCTACCGCCTGGACCGCCGCCGGGCAATGCTCGGCGGCGCGACCTCCGAGGGCGGCAACGTCTACGCCTGGTGCCGCGCGGTGCTGCGCCTCGGCGACGACGACCTCGAGGCGGCGCTCGCGCGCCTGCCGGCCGACGGCCACGGCCTCACGGTCCTCCCGCACCTCGCGGGTGAGCGCGCGCCCGGCTGGCGCGGCGACCGGACGGGGGCGATCGCGGGCCTCCGGCTCGACACGACGGCGCTCGAGATCGCGCGCGCGGCGCTCGAGGCCGTGGCGCTCCGGCTGGCCCTCGTCTACGCCCTGCTCGCCCCGCGCGCGGCGCCGGGCCACGCCATCGTCGCCTCGGGCGCGGGGCTCGCGCGCTCGCGCGTCTGGACCCAGATCCTCGCCGACGCGCTCGGCCGGCCGGTCACGTGGTCGCACGAAGTCGAGGCGACGAGCCGCGGCGCCGCGCTGCTGGCACTCGAGGCGCTCCGGCTCACGCCGGAGCTCGGCGCGGCCGAGGGCGCGCTCGGGGAGACGTTCCTCTCCGACTCGGGCCGCCACGCGCGGTACCGTGAGGCGCTCGAGCGCCAGCGCCGGCTCGACGACAGGGTATGATGGTCGGGCATGCGATCCGAGCCCACCGTCACCATCCTGGACGATCCCGAGGCCATGGCGGACGCCGCCGCGCGCCTCGTGGTGGACGCGGCCGCGGAGGCCATCACCGTCCGCGGCCGCTTCACGCTCGCGCTCGCCGGGGGGCGGACTCCGGCCGCGACGTACGCGAAGCTCGCCGCGCCGCCCTACCGCGACCAGGTGGACTGGGCCCATGTCTGGGCGTTCTTCGGCGACGAGCGCGCCGTGCCCCCCGATCATCCCGAGTCGAACTACCGCATGGCGCACGAGGCGCTGCTCTCGCGCGTGCCGATTCCGCGGACGCAGGTCTGGCGGATCCGCGGCGAGGCGGAGGACGCGGAGGCCGCTGCCGCGGAGTACGCGAAGGCGCTCGCCGAGGCCTTCGGCACCCGGCGGGGCGAGCTGCCGCGTCTCGACCTGGTCCTCCTCGGCCTCGGCGTGGACGGACACACGGCCTCGCTCTTCCCGGGCTCGCCGGTGCTCCGCGAGGTGTTCCGCACCGTCGCGGCGGTGCACGCCGGCGCCGCCGCGATCCCCCAGCGGCTCACGCTCACGCTGCCCGTGCTGAACGCGGCGGCGCGCGTCGCCTTCCTCGTGGCGGGCGCGGAGAAGGCGAAGGTGCTCAAGACCCTGCTCGTCGAGCGCGCGCTGCTCCCCGCCGCGCTCGTGAGCCCGGAGCACGGCCAGCTCGTCTGGCTCGTCGACCGCGCCGCGGCCGCGCTCCTCACCGCCGCGGAGCGCCGCTAGCCATGCGCCTCGCGGTCGCCGCGGATCACCGGGGGTTCGCCCACAAGGCGCCGCTGATCGCGGCGCTCGCGCGGGACGGCCACCAGCTCCTGGACCTCGGCACCACGTCGACGGACCCCGTGGACTATCCCGACTACGCGCGGGCGGTCGGCGCGGCGATCCGCGAGGGGCGCGCGGACCTCGGCGTGCTCGTCTGCGGCAGCGGCGCGGGCGTCTCGATCGCGGCCAACAAGCTCCGGGGCATCCGCGCGGCCCTCTGCCACGACCTCTTCACCGCGCGGCAGTCGCGCGAGGACGACGACGCCAACGTGCTGTGCCTGGGCGCGCGCGTCGTCGGGGTCGACCTGGCCATCGCGCTGGCCCGCGAGTTCGCGGGCGCGAGCTTCTCGCGCGCCGAGCGCCACGTGCGCCGGCTCGCGAAGGTCCTCGACCTCGAGGCGCGGGGGGCCTGATGGCGGCCCACGACGAGCCGTTCTCCCTCGTCATCTTCGGCGCGTCGGGCGACCTGACCCGTCGCAAGCTCATGCCCGCGCTCTGGAGCCTCTACGCCGGCCGCACGCTGCCGGAGCCGTTCGCGATCGTATCGACGGCGCGCACCGAGATGAGCGACGACGACTTCCGTCGGCGCATGCGCGAGGGCGTCGACGAGTTCGCGCGCGTCAAGCCGCCCTCCGCGCAGGTCTGGGACCGGTTCGCCTCGGCGCTCACCTATATCCCCGGCGACCCGACCGACCCGCGGCTCTACGCAAAGGTCGAGAGCGCGCTGACCCGGATCGAGGCCGAGCGCGGGGGCGCCGCGAACCGGCTCTACTACTGCGCCACGCCGCCCTCGCTCTACGACGACATCATCGGGAACCTCGGCGCGGCCGGCCTCGCACGCGCCCGCCCCGGCGGCTTCACGCGCATCGTCGTCGAAAAGCCGTTCGGGCACGACTACGAGAGCGCGCAGGCGCTCGACCGCCTGCTCGCCGGGGTGTTCCACGAGGACCAGGTCTACCGGATCGATCACTACCTCGGCAAGGAGACGGTCCAGAACATCCTCGTCTTGCGGTTCGCCAACGGGATCTTCGAGCCCCTCTGGAACCGCAACCACGTCGCCGAGGTCCAGATCACGGTCGCCGAATCGCTCGGCGTCGAGACGCGGGGCGCCTACTACGAGGAGGCCGGCGCGCTGCGCGACATGATGCAGAACCACCTCCTCCAGCTCCTGTGTCTGATCGCGATGGAGCCGCCGGTGTCGTTCGAGGCGGGGCCCGTGCGCGACGAGAAGAACAAGGTGATGCGCGCGATCCGTCCGATCGAGCCCGCCCGCGTCCGGGACAGCGCGCTGCGCGGCCAGTACGGCCCGGGCTTCGTCGAGGGCAAGGCCGTCCCCGGCTACCGGCAGGAGAAGGGCGTCGCCGCCGACTCCAAGACGGAGACCTACGCCGCGCTGAGGCTCATCGTGGAGAACTGGCGCTGGGCGGGCGTGCCGTTCTATCTGAGGACGGGCAAGCGTCTGAAGAAGCGTGCGAGCGAGATTGCGATCCGCTTCCAGCGGACGCCCCACATGATCTTCCAGCGGGACCCGGCGGGTGTCGAGGCGAACACGCTCGTGATCCGCATCCAGCCCGACGAGGGCATGGCCCTCACCGTCGCCGCGAAGACGCCCGGGCCCGAACTCACGTTGAGCCCCGTGCGGCTCGACTTCCGTTACGGAGAGGTCTTCGGTGGCGAGTCGCCCGAGGCGTACGAGCGCCTCCTCCTGGACGCGATCCACGGCGACGCGACGCTCTACCTGCGCGGCGACTGGGTGGCGCAGGCGTGGAAGCTCCTGACGCCGGTGCTCGAGGCGTGGGCGCGGGACCCGGCGGTGCCCCTCTCGGCGTACGAGGCCGGCTCGTGGGGACCGACGGAGGCCGACGCGTTCATCGCCAGGGACGGCGGGTCCTGGCGCACGCCCTAGACGAGACGGCGTGGCGCCAGGACGGCTCGAACCCTACTTCGCGGAGGGGACGGCGCGGCCCACCGTCAGCTCGGCGTAGGTGAAGATCCACCCTTCCCAGAGGCGGACTGCGAGGGAGGTGCCGGCCTTTTCGTAGACCTGCGTGATCCCGTACTCCTGCACGCTCGTGCTACTGACGTGCCGCCACCCGTTCGCCTCGAGCGTCGTACGCCACGCCACGGCCAGGCTCTGAAGCTCTAGCCTTCCGCGGTAGACCAGGCGCGCCGCCTTCACGGTGGGTGACTCGATGATCGTCGACCGGTCGCTCTGGAACGTGAGGCCCCGCGGGATGGGGATGTCTTCGAACTCGATCTTGGCGGGCTTGGACGTGAGCGAGGCACAGCCGGCGAGGAGGGCGAGGACGAGGAGGGCGGCACCGAGTCTGGCGGTTTTCATGCTTCGAGCCTAGCAGGGAGCCCGCGCCCCGCCAAAGAATTTGGCCGCGCGGACGGCGGCCTCAGCCCTGAATCGAGTAGCCGCCGTCCACGGGGATGGCGGTGCCGGTGACGAAGTCGGAGGCGGGGCTCGCGAGGAAGACCGCGATGCCCGCCATGTCGTCGATGGTGCCCCAGCGCGCGGCCGGGGTGCGTTCGAGCACCCGCTCGTGCAGGCCCGGGATCTCCTGCCGCGCCCGGCGCGTCAGGGCCGTGTCGATCCAGCCCGGCAGGACCGCGTTGACCTGGATGTTGTCCCGGGCCCACGCCGAGGCGCACGCCCGCGTGAACTGCACGATGCCGCCCTTGGACGCGGCGTAGGCCGGCGCGAACCCGGCGCCGAAGATGGACATCATCGAGCCGATGTTGACGATCTTGCCCCCGCCGGCCGTCTTCATCGCCGGGTACGCCGCGTGCGAGCAGAGGTACGCGCTCGTCAGGTTGGTGTCGAGCACCTGGCGCCACTCGGCGAGCGACACCTCGTGCGGGGGCTTCCGGATGTTGGTGCCGGCGTTGTTCACGAGGACGTCGAGCCGCCCGAAGGCGTCGAGCGTCGCCTTGACCATGCGCCGGACGGCCGCCTCGTCCGTCACGTCCGTGGCGACGGCGCGGGCATCGGGCCCGAGCGCCTCGAGCTCCTTCACCGCGTCCTTGGACTTCGCCTCGTCGCGCGCCGCGATGACCACGCGCACGCCGGCGCGCGCCAGCCCCCGCGCCATGCCGAGTCCGATGCCGCCGTTGCCGCCGGTGACGACCGCCACTTTGCCCTTGAGATCGAACACGCTGTCCTCCCGCGATGGCGAACGTGACGTCATTCTACTCCGGCCGCGTACGTGCCGTCAGCCGGCGTGCCTCCTCAGAACGGCGCAGGTGCAGGTCGCGTGTGCGAGCAGGGTCCCCTCGGCATCCCTGAGCGACGCCTCCGCCACGCCGAGGCTCTTCGACAGGTGAATGACGCGCCCTTCTGCGATCAGGTCCTGGTCGAGTGGGATCGCCTTCAGCATCTTCACGTTCAGGTCGATGGTGCCGTACGCAACGCCCGCGTCGAGCATGGTGTGGACGGCGCATCCCGTCACCGAGTCGAGCACCGTGGCCGCGAACCCGCCGTGCACGCCGCCCAGCGGGTTGAGGTGGCGGCCGTCGGCTCGGGCCCGGAACGTGACGTGCCCCCGGCCGACGTCGCTGATCCGCATCGGAATCGTGTCAGCCATGGTCGGGTGCGGCAGCTTGCCATCGGTCATGGCCTGTATCAATTCGAGACCCGACATTTCGGATAGGTTCACGCGTTTCCTCCGGGATCTCGGTCAACATGCGCTGTGCGGTGCGCGAGCCGCCATCCTGTGCGTGTCTTGCGCCAGCCGTTCTCGACGAACGGCATCGGCCCGCGGGCGCAGCGCCAGTGGGGCCACATGCCTCCGTCGTCTCATTGCTTGTCGAACACCACGACGTTGTTCACCGCCTGGCCCTGGGCGTTCGTACCTTTGACCGTGACGGTCATCGTCTTCCCGTTCTGAGAGACGACCCGTTTGAGGGTTTGAACCACCTTCCCGCCCTTCTTGTCAGTGCGGTCTGTCGTCCGCGCGTCGATTCGCTTGAGTGAAACCGTATCGGCGACCGCGGATCCCGTGAGCGGACGGTCCTTGCCGTCGAAATTCGCAGTGTACTGGCTAGTCGTGCGAGTCCCGTCAGCGTTGACGAACTCGGCCGTCACTTTCTCCCCTTGACCCGAGGGTTCGACCTTCAGTGTCACACTCCGCGGTGCGGGCCCGGGACTGTACTTGGACTTCGCCACGTTGAGCTTCCACGTGCCCATTCTTGGATCGCCGGCCTGGGCCGAGAGGTTTACAATGTCCACTCCTAGAACGCCGCCGACAACCAGGACCATTCCGAGAGTCAACGCACGCCAGTGTGACTGCATCGCGCACTCCTTCCGCTCGTGGATGAGCTGCAACCCGACTCTGGTCGAAAGGCTACATCACCCCCCTCCGGGGCTCCTCCCTCCGGCGCCGACGTACACGGTATGCCTCGTCTTTGATGGCGAACTCTCTCGTTCCCCAGCGGGTCTCATGCACGTCCTTCACCAGGCGCACGCCGTTTCTCTTCAATGCGTCAGCCGTCGCCGCGGCGTCGTCTGGCTCCCGATAGAAGCGGAAGTGGTCGCCCTTCTCCACGAAGGCGATCGAGGGGTCCTTCTGGTGACGAGTTTGAGGTGAAAGAGCTGACGCCCAGCCCGGATACTGGCGTAAAAGTCCTCGTACTGGAACTCGAGCGTCAGTCCCACCTTCGTGGAGTAGAAGCGTATGGATGCAGCGAGATCCGTCGTCCCCTCCTCGAGATTATCGTTTCTTCAGCAGAGGCCCCAGGGCGATCCCCACCGCGGCGAGGTTGCGCTCCTCGTTGGCAAGAACCTCCTCCCGAGGAACGGGGGCGAGCCACTTGCCGGACAATCTCTCCGTCAGTGGGGCGAGCTTTTCCAATACCTGAATGCCCGCGCCGCGCCGGTACAGCGCCAGCTCGTCGGCGGGGCTGTCGATGCTCACGACCAGCGTCAGGGCGGGTACCGTTCCGCTGATTCCGGACGTCGCCAGGACCGACAACCCCGAGGTGAGCGAGTCCGAAGCGCCGTCCCATCGCGCCCAAGCCCCTGTGAACTTCGCCTTCACGACGTGGACACGAGGAAACAGGATCGCATCCAACTGAAATCGGCCGCGGAGTTCCTCGACGGTTCGAAGGAGTATCGTCTTGACCTTGGCGTCATCCAGTTCGCCTGTGCGAGGGTCGAAGAGTCCGCCTGCCTCCTGCTGTATCCGCGTGAATGCCTCGCCCCACTCCGTCGCCGGAAACGTGGTGAAGCCGGCCTCTTGGAGCTTCGCCTCGATGAGCGCATCGAAGCGAAGCTTCGCGGGCTCCGACACCCCGAGCTGCGATGGGACCGCTATGGGGGCTAAGGCGATACGCTTGACCTTTGAATGGAACTGCTCCTCGGGTATTTGGAATGCACTGGACGGAGACGCGGTCGCGCAACCGCCGACAGCGATAGCGAATACAAGCGCTCCCAGGGTTGAGATGAGCGTGTGTTGACGCAAAGAATGCCCCACGGGGCCTCCTTAGAGCTGCGACTACACTAATCCACGTTCCGCAGCAATGCATGCTCCATGCGCTGGCGAGGGATCTATCCACGCTCGAACGGGCGACTCATGGGCCCGGACGGACGAGGCCCTGGGCCGTCAGGAAGTCGAGCACTCGCCGCCGCGCGTCAGCGGTCGCCCGCGGGTCATAGCCGAGCCTCATACCGAGGACCGTGCGGTCGCGCAGACGCATGTCGAACGCGTGTGGGCCGTACGGGTAGACGACGACGGTCAGATCGGGCGCCGACTCCGGTCGGGCGTGTTCCATCTCCTCGCAGAATCTGGCGGGGGTCACGGTGTCCGCGCTGCCGATGAGCACGATCAGTGGCGCATAAAACGTGCTGTGAACGTCGGTCTGGCAACCCGGGTAGAGCGCGACACCCGCCACGAAGGGGTCAGGGTGCTTCAGCGGGGCGCGCAAGGCTGCCAACACCGTCCGCCCGCCGTTCGACATGCCGATGACGGCGACGCGCGTGGCGTCGACGTAAGGCTGCTCCGCCAACCAGGCGCGGGCGCTGTATGCGTCGTCCGCGCGCCGCACCGCCCAGGCGGCCACGTTTCCCGTGCATACCTGATCGACGCCACGCGGCGCAAAGCTGTCGACCACCGCTGTCCCGATTCCTTGCGCGCGGAACAGATCAGCCCAGGGCTCCACCCATGTCGTCCACATGGCCTCGCGATGGAGACCGCCGCAACCGTGCAGTAGCACGACGAACGGGAAGCGGCCTGCGCTCTCGGGCCGGTAGATCGTCACCGGAAGACGACCGTGTGCCGCCCTCGTACGTCCCTCCTCGGCAGCCCCCACCTGAAAGGCGTCGACGTTGCCCGGGCGCCAAGGGACGAGGACGACGGGTCGCTTCTGCGCGCTCGTCGGCACGCTCGTCGACGCACACGCCGAGACGAGTGCTGCGCCGAGCAGGCCCGCCGCTGCAAGGCGGATCAGGGCCCTTTGTTCCGAGCAAACGCGAACCACCGGACGCAGAGCGAGACCACGCCTAGCGTTGCAGCGATGTACCAGCCGCGCGCGAGGGGCCCACTCACCACCTTCCATTCGTCTGCCATGAGAAAGACCAACAGCAGCGAAACCAGCAGCCCCGACATCGCTTGCAGCGGCCACTCTCGCCATTGAACGACCGACAGAACGATGCCAGCCAAACCGACAGCAAGAGTAGCCAGTGTCAATGGAATCCCGAACACCATGCCCAGGACCTGACCGGTTGTCACGTCGATCGGAAGGAACTCAAGAAGGGGGGCTGCACCTAAAACGATCGCAACCCACGCAAAACACGCGTAGGTCAGGTCTCGAAGAGGCTGAAACGCGCTCGCTGGGGCAGAAGACGCAGACCGTGGCTGATCGATCTGGGGCGTCCGGAGCCTGAAGACTGCGAGCAGAATGACAACGCTCGGCAACATCTCGAGTACGACACCTGGCACACTCGACTCCGAGTGGCCCTTCAGCCCTGAGTCCCAGAACGCTGCCAGTCCAATCACACCGCTCGCGATCGAGGCCGCGGCGGCAACCATCACCGCGAGCCGACCCCAGGCTCGACCACGGATCAGGCCAACGCTTCCACCCACGAGCCCGAGCCAAAACACGACCTCGAGCACGAGCCAAATGCTGGCCGTCTGTCCGGAGATGAACTGCAATGACCCAAGCAGAGGACCCGGCGACACGACCACCGCATAGAGGAGAACTGCGTAGCCCATTGTCGGTAGTCTCATGAGCGCACGAAGGACGTGACCAGTCGACTCCACGTTCTAGACGCTGTGCTTTTTCGCCACGACCGGCCTCCATCAAAGCCTCGCCGGGCGCGCGGAATTCATCCTCAGCCATCATAGCGCGGCTGCGTGCGGTGTTGGGCGCTCACTCCGACCTGAATTCTTGATAGCGCTCGGGTGCGTATCGAGTGGCGAGCAACCCGGTTGCTTCCTCGACTTTGATGGCCTGCACCAGTACGCCTTCCTGCCCATAGGGTAAGGACGCCTGGCACTGACCTGACGGGGCGACGACACACGTCGCCGATTCTTGGAAGCGCAACGCATAGTTGACGCTGGCAAAGTAGATCGTGTTCTCCATGCTCCGAAGCATCATCGCCTTTTCGTAGTAAGGCGCGCCGGCCGCGCCCCACTGCGTCAGACGGACGCCTTCTCGATCACTCCCCGTGTGGTGGGGATGAAAAACGATTTTGGCGCCCCGCAACGCCGCCCATCGCACCGTCTCAGGATAGCGCCAGCCCTCATGGCAAATCGCCACACCAAACTTGATCCCGTTGATCTCGAAGAGTCGCCGCGTATTCCCGGGTACATAGAACTGATCCTCGCTCGGGGCGAGCTGGTTCTTGGTTTGGTATCCCTGAATCTGGCCCCGGGCGTCAATGACACAGGCGACAATCTGCCGGCCCGCCGGCGTCACCTTCTCCATCCCGAGGATAGCGGCCACCGCATACGTTCGCGCCCACTGCGCCACGGCCTGGAGTACCCGGTCCTGCTGCGTCTGATTCCAGGGCAATATTTCAAAATCCTGTCCCCGCAGACCCGGGAGATAGGCTTCCGGGAAACACACGATCTCCGCGCCTTGGGCCGAAGCTTCGGACAGGAGCCGCTTGATCTTGTC
>QHSZ01000145.1 GCA_003220595.1 Candidatus Rokuibacteriota bacterium
GATGCTGTAGCCGTTCACCGCCGCGGCGGCGGCCGTGATCGCCTCTCCGATCTCGGCGTGGCCCACGCCGCGCTTCGTGCCGCGGAACTTCGCGCGCAGCAGCTCCGCCAGGATGGGCGCCGGCACGCCCCGCTTGACCAGCTTGCCGAAGAGCGCGCGGTACTCGGACACGGCCCGCAGCAGCTCGAGCAGCGGCTCGCCCGTCAACGGCGCTTTCGTCCCGGGCACCTTCACCTTGGCGGTCTCGACCCACGCGGCCAGGAAGAAGTCCTCGAACTCGCGCTCGGACATGAGGTACTTCTCGACCTTGCCCTTCTTCACCTTGAAGAGCGGTGGCTGCGCGATGAAGAGGTGGCCTGCCTCGATGACCTGGTTCATGTGGCGGAAGAAAAAGGTCAGGAGCAGCGTGCGGATGTGGGCGCCGTCCACGTCCGCGTCGGTCATCAGGATGATCTTGTGATAGCGGAGCTTCGCGAGGTCGAACTCCTCCGTGCCGATCCCCGTGCCCATCGCCGAGATGAGCAGCCGGATCTCGTTGTGGGAGAGCACCTTGTCGTAGCGCGCCTTTTCCGAGTTGATGATCTTGCCCCGCAGCGGGAGCACCGCCTGGGTCCGGCGGTCGCGCCCCTGCTTGGCCGAGCCGCCGGCCGAGTCGCCCTCGACCAGGAAGAGCTCGCGGAGCTTCGGCTCGCGCTCCGAGCAGTCGGCGAGCTTCGCCGCGAGCCCTTCGTCGTCGCGCCCGCCCTTGCGGGTGAGCTCGCGCGCCTTCCGCGCGGCCTCGCGCGCCTGCGCCGCGCGCACGCACTTGTCGGCGATCTTCCGCGCGGTCGCCGGATCCTCCTCGAAGGCCTCGGCAAGCTTGTCGTTGACGATCTGCTGGACGAGCCCCTTGACGTCCGTGTTGCCGAGCTTGGCCTTCGTCTGGCCCTCGAACTGCGGCTCGGGTAGTCGGACGGAGACGACCGCCGTCAGCCCCTCGCGCACGTCGTCGCCGGTGACGCCGCCCTTGAAGCCCTTGAGGAAGCCGTTCGCCTCGGCGTAGGCGGCGATCCGGCTCGTCACGGCCGAGCGGAACCCCGTGAGGTGCGTGCCGCCCTCGCGCGTGTTGATGTTGTTCGCGAAGGCAAACACCGCCTCCTGGTAGCCGTCGTTGTACTGCAGGGCGACCTCGACCTCGATGTCCCCCTTCTTGCCCTCGAAGTAGAGGACCTTCGG
Organism: Candidatus Rokuibacteriota bacterium; assembly: GCA_003220595.1. GTDB lineage: Bacteria > Methylomirabilota > Methylomirabilia > Rokubacteriales > CSP1-6 > AR19. The sequence goes on from QHSZ01000145.1 coordinate 1,216, forward strand.
GTGGATCGGCGTCTTGTTCTGGTTCAGGTGCTTGACGAACTCGACGATGCCGCCCTTGTAGAGGAACGTGTGGGAGCGTCCGTCGCGCTCGTCCTCGATGACGATCTTGAGGCCGCGGTTCAAGAACGCGAGCTCGCGGAGGCGGTTCGACAGGGTGTCGAAGGAGAAGGACGTCTCCTCGAAGATCGTCGGGTCCGGCTTGAAGCGGATGATCGTGCCGTGCTTCGCGGTCTTCTCGCCCGGGGTCAGCGGGCCGGTCGGCCTGCCGCCCTTCTCGTAGCGCTGGGTCCACACCTTGCCGCCCCGCCGGATCTCGACCTCGAGCCACTCGCTCAGCGCGTTCACGACCGAGATGCCGACGCCGTGGAGACCGCCCGAGACCTTGTAGGCGGAGTGCTCGAACTTCCCGCCGGCGTGCAGGACCGTCAGGACGACCTCCGCGGCCGACTTCCCGCTCTCCTTGTGGAGGTCCACGGGGATGCCGCGCCCGTTGTCACCGACCGAACAGGACCCGTCCGAGTGGAGGATGACCTTGATGGAGTCGCAGTGCCCCCCGAGCGCCTCGTCCACGGCGTTGTCCACCGCTTCGTACACGAGGTGGTGGAGCCCGTAGGCGCTCGTGTCGCCGATGTACATCGCGGGGCGCTTGCGGACGGCCTCGAGGCCCTCGAGGACCTTGATGTCGCTCGCGGTGTAGGTCTCGCCGCTCATACGGGCGCGATGCCTCCTGCGTTGACCTGGAAGACCGCGGCCCCCTTGACCGCGAGCGTCTCCGGGGACGTGAGGAACACTTGCTCGGCGGCGCCGAGCTCGCGGAGCACCAGCTCGCGCACCCCCGGGTCGAGCTCTGAGAGCGCATCGTCCAGCAGCAGCACCGGCGCGGTGCCCGCCGCCTCGGCGACCGGCAGCACCTCCGCGAGCCGGAGGACCAGCGCGACGAGCCGCTGCTGCCCGCGCGAGGCGAAGGCCCGAGCGTCCACGCCGTCGATCTCGATGGCGAGGTCGTCTCGGTGAGGCCCGACCAGCGTCTGACCCCGCCGGAGCTCCGCGCGCTGCGTCCGGTTGAGCGCGGCCAGGAGCGCCGCGGGCTCCGTCGCCTCGCCGAGCGCGGTCCAATAGCGCACCTCGACCTTCGAGCGCGTCGTGGACAGGGCGCGGTAGATGCGGGCCAGCTCGGTCTGGAGCGCCGCCACGGCCTTGCGTCGCCGGTCCATGAGCTCCATGCCGACGGCCGCGAGCTGCTCGTTCCACGGCTGGAGCCGCGCGGCCGCGTCGTCGCCGTGCGCGTGCTGCTGCAGGAGCCGGTTGCGGCGCGCGAGGATCTGGCGGTAGCGGACGAGCGCCGCCAGATGGGTCGGATAGAGCCGTCCCGCGAAGCCGTCGATGAAGTTCCGGCGCGCGCCCGGCGCGCCGTTGATGATCTCGAGGTCCTGCCAGCCGAACGCGATCACCCGCGCCCACTCGACGGACTCGCCGGCGTTCTGCCAGCGATCGTCCTCACGCTTGGTGAGCGTGCGGCGCACGACGCGGCGGCCGGCCGAGCCGTCACCTCGCACCAGCTCGCCCGAGATCGTGCTTCGCTCGACACCCCAGCGCGGCATCTCGGCCAGCCGAGACGTCCGGAAGGAGCGACCGGCGATGAGCATTCCGAGGGCCTCGAGGAGGTTCGTTTTGCCCTGCGCGTTGGGGCCGATCAGGAGGTTCAGCCGTGGCGTCGGACTGTACTCCAGGGTGCGGTAATTACGGAAGTCGACGACGTGGATCCAGCCGATCTGCACCCTTGATAAACTCCTGTTTTATAAGGCGAAAAACCTTTCTATATGCGCATAGGCATTATAACACAGAGGTACCCTTCGTCCTCGATGCTTTTAATGACGCCGGGGCTCTGCGCGTCCTTCAAATCGAGCACGACTTGGTCCCTCTCGATGGCCGAAACCGCGTCGAGCAAATAGCGTGAATTGAACCCGATCACGAGCTCCTCGCCCGCGTACTCGACGTCCAAGACCTCCTCGGCCTCGCCCTGCTCCTGGCTCGACGCCGAGAGCCTCAGAGAGGCGGGAGCCAGCGTGAACTTGACCGGCTTGTTCCGCTCCTCGGCCATGACGGACACGCGGCGGAGGGCCGCGCTCAGCACGCCGCGCGACATGACGAGGCGCTTCGGGTGCGCCTTGGGGATGACCGCCTCGTAGTTCGGGAACTGGCCCTCGATCAAGCGCGCGGTCATCACGAAGTTCGGCATCTGCAGGACGAACTGGTTCTCGGTGATGGCGATCTGGACGTCGTCGCCCGAGCCGAGGACGCGCATGATCTCGGTAACCGCCTTGCGCGGCACGATCCCGGCTACACCACCCAGGCCCCGGCCGAGGCTCCGCTTGGCGAACGCCAGCCGATGACCGTCGGTGGCGACCATCTGCAGATCCTTCCCCTGCAGCGTGAAGAGCACCCCGTTCAGGGCGTAGCGTGTCTCATCGTGGGAGACCGCGAAGCTCGTCTGGGTGAGCATCTCCCGGAGCGTCTTCGCCTCGAGGCTGACCCACGACTCCGGCGAGGCGGGCACGACGGGCGGAAAGTCGTCGGGTGAGAGCCCCATGAGCTTGTACGTGGCCCCCCCACACCGGAGCGCGACGGTAGCGTTCTCCGTCACCTTCAGGGCGACCGCCGCCGCAGGGAGCTCTTTCACGATCTCGCCGAGCTTCCTCGCCGATACCGTGATCGCGCCCTTCGAGGCCACCTTGGCCGGCACCGAGACCCGGGCGCCCACCTCGAGGTCGGTCGCGGTGAGCCGCACGATCTCGCCGTCGGCCTCGAGCAGCACGTTGGCGAGGATCGGCAGCGTCTGGCGGGGCTCCACGATGTTCTGCACCATCTGTAGACCCCTGAGGAACTGGTCGCGATCCAGGACTACTTCCATGCAGTTCTCCGTTGGTTGAAAGAGAAGAAGTACAACATCGTCGTCGTAGTAGAGAATCGGCGGTGTGGACGGGGCGCGTGCGCGCCAAGTACTGGCGCCGCCGGCCGTTCGCGCGCGTGTGGTGCGGGGATAAGGGCGTGGAGACGCGGGGGACGCGTGTGGATCACAGCGTGATGCCCTGGATAAGGCCGTCGATCGTCTTGCGCAGTTTGGGATCATCCTGCAGCAGCGTCTGCACCTTATCCACGGCGTGGAGGACGGTCGTGTGATCTTTGCCGCCGAAGGCGCGGCCGACCTCGGAGAGCGAGGCGTGGGTGAGCTGGCGCGAGAGGTACATCGCGATCTGGCGCGGGAAGGCGACGGCCTTCGTCCGGTTCTGGGCCTTGAGATCGGAGACCTTGATCCCGAAGAAGTCGCAGACCTTCCGCTGGATCTGGTCGATCGTGATGACCTTCTCTTCCTCGCCCCAGAGCTCGCCGAGGACTTCCTGCGCGAGATCCACCGACATCTCCCGACCGGTGAGCGCGCAGAAGGCGATCATCCGCGTGAGCGAGCCCTCGAGCTCCCGGATGTTGGACTTGATCCGGCTCGCGATCAGGTAGGCGACGTCGTCGGGCACCCGCACCCGCTCGATGGCGGCCTTCTTCTTCAGGATCGCGACGCGGGTCTCGAAGTCGGGGGGTTGGATGTCGGCGATCAGCCCCCACTCGAATCGCGAGCGCAGCCGCTCCTCGATCTCGGGGATGTCCTTCGGTGAGGAGTCGCTCGAGACGATGATCTGCTTCCGTGACTCGTAGAGGTCGTTGAACGTGTGGAAGAACTCTTCCTGCGTGCGCTCCTTGCCCGAGATGAACTGGATGTCGTCGATCAGCAGGAGGTCGATGGTCCGATAGCGGGCGCGGAACTCGGCGGTCCGGTCGTAGCGGATCGCGTTGATGAGCTCGTTGGTGAACCGCTCGGACGAGAGGTAGGCGACCGACATCCCGGGGAAGAGCCTGGTGCTCTGGTGGCCGACGGCGTGGAGGAGATGGGTCTTGCCGAGGCCGACCCCGCCGTAGATGAAGAGCGGGTTGTAGGCGCGCGATGGCAGCTCCGCCACCGCCTGGCACGCGGCCTGCGCGAACTGGTTCGAGGAGCCGACGACGAAGGTGTCGAAGGTATAGCGCGGGTTCAGCCCCTCGGCGGTGCCCCCCGTCACGGGTGGGCGGCCGGGCGGCGGCGGCGGCGCGCTCTCCGCCGCGGCCTCGTCCACGACGATGGCGACGCGCGGGTGGCCGCCGAGACACTCTTGCGCAGCGTCCTGGAGCGCGTCGAGGTGGTGCTGGACGAGCCAGTCGCGCGAAAAGGGGTTCGGCGCCCCGACGCGGAGGCGGTCGCCCTCGACGGCCAAGAGCCTGCACGGGCGAATCCACGTATCGAGGACGGTGTCAGGGAGTTTGCGGGAGAGGGACTCGAGAAGCCGACCCCAAAGGCTATCTAACACAGGCGAACACCTCACTTACTCACAGAGTTATCCACAGGTGTGGATAGCTCAGGGCCGTGGTCGACCGGGGCATCCGCGCCCGGGCGCGCGCGCATCAGGACAAAGCTCCTCTCGCGCGATCACTCGATCGATGGATGGCGGACTCTAGCACGCACGCGAACGAGGTCGCAAGGGTCTTCGCGTGTTGACTCGCCGTGACGCGCTGTCTACACTGTCTCGGCTCGACCAACGCGAGGAGGATCGGCGCGTGAAGCGCACGTTTCAGCCGAATGTACGCCGCCGGAAGAAGACGCACGGCTTCCGCGAGCGGATGAAGACGAAGGGCGGGCGGAAGGTGCTGAAGCGCCGGCGCGCGAAGGGGCGGAAACGGCTGACCGTCTGACCGGGCCCTTTCCTCGACGCGAGCGGTTGACCAACAGCGCCGATTTTCAGGCGCTCTTCCAGCGGGGCAAGCGCATTGATCGACCAACCATGATCGTTCTCTGGCGAGAGAGCCGCGCGCCCCGGCGCGCAGGCTTCGCCGTGAGTCGGCAGGTGCGGACGGCGGTGCAGAAGAACCGCGCGCGCCGGCGTCTCCGCGAGGCGTACCGCGCGGCGCGGGGTGCCGCGCCCGCTAAGGTCTCGCTCGTGCTCATCGCCAAGCCGGGCGTGCTCCGCGCGGGGGTCGCCGCGCTCACCGAGGACCTGCGCGCGACGTTCGCCTCGATCCCCGGAGCGCGGGCGTGACGCGCGTGGCCGTCGCGGTCATCACGCTGTACCAGCGGCTCCTGTCTCCCCTGCTCCCGCGCGCGTGCCGCTTCGCGCCGACGTGTTCCGAGTACGCGAAGCTCGCGCTCGCGGAGCACGGCGCCCTGCGCGGCACCTGGCTCGCGCTGCGACGGGTGGTGCGTTGCCATCCCTTCCATCCCGGCGGGTATGACCCGCCGCCGGTCCGGGGGCGGCGAAGCTGACGATGGAGAAGCGCGCGATCCTCGCCGCCGTGCTCATGGCGGCGCTCCTCGTGATCTACCAGACCTTCTTTTTCCCCGCCGGCCAGGAGCCCGCGCAGAAGCCGCCGGCGGCCCCGACGGCGCAGGCCCCCGCCCCCGCGGCGGTCCCGGCCCCGCCCGCGCCGGCCCCGACGGCCGCGGCCGTGCCCCGCCCGTCCGGGGCGCCGCGCCCACCCCAGCGCCTCGTCCCGGTGGACGCGCCGCTCTATCGCGCCGTCGTGAGCAGCGAAGGGGGTAAGCTCCAGGAGCACGTCCTGAAGTACCGGGGTGAAAAGCCGATGGTGATGGTCGGCGATCTCGGCCCCGCGGGCCTCCTCCTCGGCGCCGATCCTCTATCGCCGGGCGAGCCCGTCCCCATGACCATCAGCCCCGAGCGCCTCACGGTGCGTCCCGGGAGCCCCGGCGAGCGGCTCGTGCTCACCGGCGAGACCGACGGCCTCCGGATCCGCGAGGCGCTCGTGTTCCACACCAACGGGTACGCGATCGACGCCGAGTTGCGGATCGAGAATCCGGGGCCTGCGCCGCGGACCGTGGGCGTCTCGCTCCCCTGGCTGACCCGCGAGCGATGGCCGGCGGACACCGAGAAGTTCAAGGGCCAGCATCCCACCGAGATCGTCGTCGCGCGGGGGGGTCACGTCGAGTGGATCGAGGACCTCACGTCCGCGATGAATCACGAATGGGAGGGCGACTGGGTCGCGACCGGGAGCGTGTGGTACTTGGCCGCGCTGGTGCCGAAGACGGCCGGATTCAAGCTGGTCGCGACGAGCGAGGGCAAGCCGCCCGGGACGAAGAACGGGGACAAGACGCCGTGGGGCCGCGCCAGCATTGCGGTGCGCGCCACGCCCACGATCGCGCCAGGTCAGGCCTGGGAAGGCCGCGTCGTCATGTACATCGGACCGAAGGAGTACGAGCTCCTGAGGGCCCAGGGTCTCGAGGGATCGATCAACTTCGGTCATTTCCCACTGCCGCAGCGTTGGGTGCCGTTCATCCCGGTGCTGCCGATGGCGTGGATCGGCATCCCCATTCTCCTGCTGCTGAAGTGGATGTACCAACACATCGGCAACTACGGCGTCGCGATCATCGTGCTGACGGTGCTCTCCAAGCTCCTGTTCTATCCCCTCACCGTGAAGAGCATGCGCTCGATGAAGGCGATGCAGGCCCTCCAGCCGCAGATCAACACCCTGCGCAACAAGTACAAGAGCGACCCGCAGCGGCTGCAGCGGGAGACGCTGGAGCTCTATCGCAAGAACCGAGTCAACCCGATGGGCGGGTGTCTACCGATGATCGCGCAGGTGCCGGTCTTCTACGCGCTCTACATCGCCCTCTCGGTGTCCGTCGAGCTCCAGAACGCCAAGTTCATCTGCGTCGGGCGGCTCTTCGACATCGACTTCTGGATCTGCGATCTCGCGGCCCATGACCCCACGTACATCTTGCCAGTCCTCATGGGCGTGACGATGTTCGCCCAGCAGAAGATGACGCCGATGACCGGCGATCCGCGGCAGCAGAAGATGATGCTCCTCATCATGCCGGCGTTCCTCACGATGATGTTCGTGAACCTCGCGTCGGGGCTCGTCCTGTACTGGACGGTCTCGAACATCCTCCAGATCCTCCAGCAGTGGTATATGAATCGGCCCCCTCGCGAGGCGCGTGAGACGAAAGACGCCTGAGGCGCCGCTCGTGGCGCTTTCTCGGGGGGCCCGGGCAATCCTCGGCCGGCCGCTCAGCGAACGCGAGACCGGCCAGTTCAATAACTATCTGATTTTATTACGTAAATGGCAAAAAACTCAGCGCCTGGCAGGCTCGTCAGAACCCGGCTGGGTCGTGGAGAACTTGCTCCTGGACAGTCTCCTGTTCCTCCATGTCCTGCCTCCATCCCTTACCTCCCTGCTCGACCTTGGATCTGGCGCCGGCATTCCTGGGATCCCGATCAAGATCGTGGCGCCCGACGTGAAGCTCGTTCTCGTCGAGTCGCGGCGCCGTCGGGCATCGTTCCTGTCGACGGTCGCGAGAGAGCTCGGCCTTGTGGAGACTCGGGTTGTCGCGGGACGCGCTGAAGACTTCGTGGACGAGCTGGCTGGCCGCTTCGATGCGGTCGTCATGCGTTGCGCGGGAGACACCGAGACTCTTCTACCGACCGCCGCGCGGCTCGTCTCCCCGGCTGGAGTCGTGGTCGCCTCAGGACCCCCGAGTCCGAAAGCCGCCTCAATGGGTGAATGGATCACCGTGGATGACAGGGCGCATGGCGGGACCCGAACGTTCCTCGTTTGCCGCAAAAATGTCGTTGGTCACTGATCGCAGCGCACGAAGACGTTCAGGCGATCGTCATCGAGGGTCGGCGGCAAGCGTGGCTCACACAGAGCCGGCCGACGAGCGTGCCATGGTCGTGGAGGTCCTCGCTGGGTCGGAAGCCGAGGGCCGGGTTCCGCCGCGGGCTTCGAGCCCGGCGGAAGGGCTGCCGGCGACTTGGATCAGCGCGCCGCTGGCGGCTTCTCGTTCGCGCCGGCGGCGAGCTCCTGGCAGATCTCCAGCCCGTGGAGCTCCCGGAGCTTCTCGGTCAGGCTCACGTCGTTAAACCCCTCGTAGGTCGTCGTGAGGTCTGCAATCTCGGCGCAGAGATTGACCGGCAAGCGACGCGGCGATGGCTATCCACGGTTTCAGTGGCGCAGCTTGGGCCCCCCCGACGGATGGCCAGCTGCGCGGCGGCGACACCAGGGCGGTTGGTGATACGCCTGTCCAGCGCGGCTTTGCCCAGGCCGGCCCGGGCAAGTTCCTTACGGCTCATCGTGAAAGTCTCCATGGGGCAGGACACTTTTACGGAGCAGTTACCCCAGGACATTTTCATGTTGCACCAGCATGGGGAACCGCGAAACTTGACGCCGAGGGGTCTCCGACCGCAAAGTGTTGCGCGTGGAACACGCGGCGTTAGCCGTCATATGGCGAGTAATGTTGCTCGTGGAACACTCGAGACACCCAGGTGAGTACCGAAAAGGATTGGGCTCATAGCCAAGGCGCTCGCGGTCGTTAACCAGAAAGGCGGCGTGGGTAAGACCACGACCGCCGTCAATCTCGCCGCCGGGCTTGCTCTCGCTGAGCGGGCCACGCTCCTCGTGGATCTGGATCCTCAGGGGAATACGACTACCGGTCTCGGCGTCCAGAAGTCGGGGCTCTATCCGACCATCTATCACGTGCTCCTCGGGATCGAGCCTGTCGGCAAGGCGGTGCGGGAGACGGGTCTCACTCAGCTGAGGATTCTCCCGTCGGACATCGATCTGGTCGGGACCGAGATCGAACTGGTCTCCGCAGAGCACCGCGAGCACCGCCTGCGGATGGCGCTTGAGCCAATCAGCGCGTCGTACGAGTACATCGTCATTGATTGCCCGCCGTCGCTCGGCCTGCTGACGATCAACGCCCTCGTGGCCGCCGACCGGATCTTGGTGCCGCTCCAGTGCGAGTTCTACGCGCTCGAGGGGCTGACGCAGCTACTCAAGACGGTCAAGCTGGTCCGCGAGCGCCTGAACCCAAACCTGGCCGTCGAGGGCATCGTGCTCACGATGTTCGACGGCAGGACGAGCCTGGCGCTCCAGATCCGTGAAGAAGTCCATCGCTATTTTCCCGGCGAGATCTTCGACACGGTGATTCCGCGCAACGTGCGTCTGACAGAAGCCCCGAGCTTTGGCAAGCCCGTCATGCTCCACGACGTCCGCTCGAACGGTTCGATCGCCTATCTCGACCTCACGCGGGAGGTGCTCAAGCATGAATAAGCGCGGACTCGGCCGCGGTCTTGGCGCTCTACTTTCTTCGACGCCGACCGTTGAGGATGTGCTGATCGAGGTGGCGATCGACCAGATCGAGGCAAACCCGAATCAGCCAAGAAAAGACTTTGATTTCAAATCATTAGATGAGCTGGCGGCTTCGATCAAAGCCTCGGGAGTAATCCAGCCCGTCATCGTGCGGCGTGAAGGCACGGGCTACCAGCTCATCGCGGGGGAGCGGCGTTGGCGCGCTGCGCGCCAGGCCGGGCTCGAGCGGATTCCAGCGATTGTCCGCGATGCCACCGACGCGCAGAGCCTCGAGCTTGCGCTCGTCGAGAACCTGCTCCGAGAAGACCTGAACCCAATCGAGGAGGCCGAGGCGTATCAGAAGCTTCTCTCCCAGTTCGGCTGGACCCAGGAAGAGCTCGCGCAGCGCATCGGCCGTGATCGGAGCTCGATCGCGAACGCGCTGCGCCTGCTGCGGCTGCCGGACGAGATCCAGGCCGACCTGCGGAGCGGGCGACTCACGATGGGGCACGCGCGAGCCCTGCTCGCGCTACCGACCGCCGCCGACCAGCTACGGCTCCGAAACGAGATCCTCGAGCACGACTGGTCCGTCAGGGCGACGGAGGACTCGATTCGCGCCGTGGAGGAGCTCGGGCGGCAGCACGGCGCCGCGCCGAAGAAGGGGCGCCGGCGCTCCGCGGAGCTCGCGGCGCTCGAGGACCAGTTCCAGCGCGCGCTCATGACGCGGGTGAGGATCGTCGGCAACGACCGGAAGGGCAAGATCGAGATCGTGTACGCGAACCCCGACGAGCTCGAGCGCCTCACGGGGTTGCTCGGCGCGCGACACTGAGGACTGGGCGCAGCATGGCGGAGCGCATCGTCGTGGGTATGAGCGGGGGTGTCGATTCCTCCGTCGCCGCGGCCCTGCTCGTGGAGCAGGGCTACGACGTCGTCGGCGTCACCATGCGCGTCTGGCCGTGGGCCGAGCCGTCGGACGCGACGAGGCGCTTCGGGAGCTGCTGCGGAACGGAGGCCGCGGACGACGCCCGCCAGGTCGCCCGGAGGCTCGGCATTCCGTACTACCTGCTCAACATGGAGGCCGAGTTCGAGCGCGCGGTCGTCGCCCGCTTCGCCGACGAGTACCGCCGCGGGCGGACGCCCGTGCCCTGCGTCGCCTGCAACAGCGACCTGAAGTTCGGGTCCCTCCTGGCGCGCGCGCAGGCGTGGGACGCGGTCGCCGTCGCGACGGGGCACTACGCGCGCGTCGCTCGCGACGCGGCGAGCGGTCGGCACGTCCTGCTGCGCGCGCGCGACGCGGAGAAGGATCAGACGGACTTCCTCTGGCCCCTTACGCAGGCGCAGCTCGCCGCCTCGCGGTTCCCCGTCGGCGAGCTGACCAAGGCCGAGGTGAGGGCCCACGCGCGTCAGCTCGGCCTCGTCACGGCCGACAAGCCCGAGAGCCAGGAGATCTGCTTCGTGCCGGACGATGACTACCGAGGCTTCCTGCGGCGGCGCGACGCCGCAATCTTCCGTCCCGGCCCGATCGTGGACCGTGAGGGAAAGGTCCTCGGCCGGCACGCGGGCGTCGCGGCGTACACGATCGGCCAGCGGAGAGGGCTCGGGCTCGCCGCGGGCCACGCGCTCTACGTCGTCGGCGTCGACGGGGAGCGCGACACGCTCGTGGTGGGCGCGGCGGAGGAGCTCGAGCGCGACCGGCTCGTGGCCCACCCGGTGAACTTCATCGCGTGCGACCCGCCCGCCGCGCCGATCCGGGTCGAGGCGAAGATCCGGCACCAGCACCGGCCGGCGTCGGCCGCGGTGCGCGCGCTCGACGGCGGCGCCGCCGAAGTCGTCTTTGACCAGCCGCAGCGAGCCATCACGCCGGGCCAGTCGGTCGTCTTCTATCAGGGCGAGTGCGTCGTCGGCGGGGGTGTCATCGAGCGGTAGGGCGGGAGATTGACACGAGCGCGCCCGCGTGATAGTTTTCACAAACTTCGCTAGTATCACGGGCCCCGGGAGAGCCTCCTTATGTCTCGGCGTGAAGCCGTGTGGATCGGCAGCGTCGCGTGCGTCGTCGCGCTCCTCCTCGCGGTGCCGTTCGCGCCCGGCGTCGTCCTGGCGGCGAGCGAGGGTGGCGGCCACGAGGGCGGGCTCATCAGCCTCGACAGGTCGTTGATCGTCCAGCTCATCAACTTCGTCATCCTCCTCGTGATCCTGACGCGGCTCCTCTACAGGCCCTTCCTGGCGAAGATGCAGGAACGCACCGAGGCCATCCAGAAGTCGCTCGAGGAGGCGCAGGCCGCGCGCGCCGAGGCGGCGCGCCAGCAGGCGGAGAACGAGACGCGGCTCCGTGCGGCTCACGCCGAAGCCGCCGCGATCCGCGCCCAGGCGCTGAAGGAGGCGGCGGACGAGCAGCGGCGCCTCGTGGAGGCCGCGCGCGCCGAGTCGCAGCGGCTCCTGGATTCGGCGAGGGCCCAGCTGGACGCCGACGTGCGTCGCGCGCGCGAAGAACTCCGACGCGAGGTCGGCGAGCTGGCGATCTCGGTGGCCGAGAAACTGATCCGGAAGAGCTTGCGAGACGAGGAGCACCGGCGCATCGTCGACGATGCGATCGCGAAGGTCGGGCACTAGGTGGCGTCCGTCGCCCGAGTCGCCCGCTCCTACGCGAAGGCACTGTTCGAGCTCGCCCGCGAGCGCAACGAGCTCGACGCCGTCTCGCGCGAGGTCGATTCGCTCGCGGCGCTGCTCCGTGACGAGGCGGGGCTGCGCGCGTTTTTCGCGCGCCCGTGGATCGCCGCAGCGACCAAGCGCGCCGCCGCCGTGGAGATCGCGACGCGGCTCCAGCTCTCCAAGCTCGCGCGCGACTTCCTGACGCTCCTCGCCGCGCAGGGGCGCACCACGCACCTGGGCGCGATCGTCGCGGCCTTCCAGGACCTCCGGGATGCCGCCGCGGGCCGGGTGCGCGCCCGGGTGCGCGCCACCCTGGCCCTGTCGGATGCGGAACGCACGGCGCTCGCCGGCCGCCTCGGCCGGGTGCTCGGCGGCAAGCAGATCGTCCTCGAGGCGGTCGTGGACCCTGCGCTGCTCGGAGGATTCGTCGCCGAGATCGGGAGCCTGCTGGTGGACGGCAGTCTGGACGGCCAGCTTGCGCGGATTCGCGAGCGGCTGGTGAAAGGGTAGGGAATGATCAAGGCCGGAGAGATCAGCGAGATCATCAAGCGCCAGCTCGCGGGCTACGAAGCCGAGGTTGACCTGCAGGAGGTCGGTCGCGTCATCGAGGTCGGTGATGGGATCGCGCGCATCTACGGGCTCGACCGCGCGATGGCGGGCGAGCTGCTGCAGTTTCCGGGCGACGTCGTGGGCATGATCCTGAACCTCGAGCAGGACCAGGTCGGCGCGGTGCTCTTCGGCGACGACAGGCGCATCAAGGAGGGAGACGTCGTCAAGCGCACGAATCGCATCGCGCAGGTGCCCGTGGGCGAGGCGTTGACCGGTCGCGTCGTCGACGCGCTCGGCCTCCCGGTGGACGGCAAGGGCCCGATCGCCACCAAGGAGTTCCGGCCAATCGAGCGCTACGCGCCGGGGGTCGTGGACCGCCGGTCGGTCAAGGAGCCGCTGCAGACGGGCCTCAAGGCGATCGACTCGATGATCCCGATCGGACGGGGGCAGCGCGAGCTGATCATCGGCGACCGCGGCACCGGCAAGACGGCGATCGGCGTGGACACGATCATCAACCAGAAGGGCCAGGACGTGTACTGCTTCTACGTCGCGATCGGCCAGAAACGCTCGACCGTCGCGCAGGTGGTGAAGGTCCTCGAGGACGCGGGCGCCATGAGATTCACGACGGTCGTCGTCGCCTCGGCGTCGGATCCCGCGCCGCTCCAGTACATCGCGCCGTACGCCGGCGTCACGATGGGCGAGTACTTCCGCGACAGCAAGCGCCACGCGCTCTGCATCTACGACGATCTCTCGAAGCACGCGGCGGCGTATCGCCAGCTCTCGCTCCTGCTCCGCCGCCCGCCCGGACGGGAGGCGTATCCGGGCGACGTCTTCTATCTGCACTCGCGGCTTCTCGAGCGCGCGGCGAAGCTCAACGACGCGCTGGGCGGCGGCTCGCTCACCGCCCTGCCGATCATCGAGACGCAGCTGGGCGACGTCGCGGCCTACATTCCGACGAACGTCATCTCGATCACCGACGGCCAGATCTACCTCGAGTCGGACCTGTTCTACGGCGGTGTGCGGCCGGCGGTGAACGTCGGTCTCTCCGTGTCACGGGTGGGCGGCTCGGCGCAGATCAAGGCGATGCGCCAGGTCGCGGGCAAGCTGCGCCTCGACCTCGCGCAGTTCCGCGAGCTGGCGGCCTTCGCCCAGTTCGGCTCCGACCTCGACAAGGCCACGCAGATGCAGATCGCGCGGGGCCAGCGCATGGTCGAGATCCTGAAGCAGGGTCAGTACCAGCCGCTCCCCGTCGAAAAGCAGGTGGCGATCATCTTCGCGGGCTCGCAGGGGCTGCTCGACGACCTGCCGGTCGATGCGGTGCGCGAGTTCGAGGCCCACTTCCACGGCTGGCTCGAGCGGAAGGCACCGCAGATGCTCGCCGAGATCCGGGACAAGAAGGAGATCCTGGACGCGCTGCGCGAGCGCCTCGCGCAGGCGGTGAACGAGGCGAAGGCCGAGTTCGTGGCCGCCAAGGGCATCAAGGCCGCGTAGGGCGCCGCGCGCATGGCGACGCTCCGCGACATCCGGCGACGGATCCGCTCCGTCGAGTCCACGCAGAAGATCACGCGGGCGATGAAGCTCGTCGCCGCGGCGAAGCTCCGCCGCGCGCAGGAGCGGATCCTCGCGGCGCGTCCGTACGCGAGCAAGATGGCCGAGCTCCTCGGCAACCTCGTGAGCGCAGCAGGCGAGGGCGCGCCCCACCCGCTGCTGGAGCAGCGCGAGGGTCCGCGACGGCAGATCGTCATCATCACCGCGGACCGGGGGCTCGCGGGCGCCTTCAATTCGAACGTCGTCCGTCGCGCGGTGGACTTCATCCGCCAGTCGAACGCCGCCGAAGTCACGCTGGTCGTCGTCGGGCGGAAAGGGCGGGACTTCTTCCGCCGTCGCGGCCACCCGATCAAGCACGAGATGCTCGGCTTCTGGGACCGGCTCGCGTACGGCCACGCGAGTGAGCTCGCCGACTATCTCATGCGGCAGTACCTCGAGGGCGAGGTGGACGAGGTCCACCTGCTCTACAACGAGTTTCGCTCGGTCGCCGTCCAGCGCCCGGTGCGCGCGCAGCTCCTGCCGATCCCGCGCGCGGGAGCGGAGGCCGCCGAGGAGGGCGCGGGGGTGGACTACATCTACGAGCCCGGGCCCGAGGCCATCCTGCGCGACCTGCTGCCGCGTCACGTGCGGACGCAGGTGTTCCGCGCCCTCATGGAATCGCTCGCGGGCGAGTACGGCGCGCGCATGACGGCCATGGAGGCGGCGACGAAGAATGCGAAGGAAATGATCGGCGTACTGACGATCCAGTACAACAAGGCGCGGCAGGAGAAGATCACGAAGGAGCTGCTCGACATCGTCGGCGGCGCCGAGGCGCTCAAGCAAGGAGCCGAGGCATGAACACGGGGAAGATCGTTCAGGTCATCGGGCCCGTCGTGGACGTCGAGTTCGAGCCCGGGAAGCTGCCCGCCATCTACAACGCGCTGCTCGTCGAGGGCGTCGAGAACAAGGACGTCTTCGCCTATTCCCAGAGGCTCACGCTGGAGGTCGCGCAGCACCTGGGCGAAAGCCAGGTGCGGACGATCGCGATGGCCTCCACGGACGGCCTCTCGCGCGGCATGACGGTCGCCGACACGGGGGCGCCGATCACGATCCCCGTGGGCAAGGAGACGCTCGGGCGCATCCTCAACATCGTCGGCGAGCCGGTCGACAAGGGCCCGGCGATCCAGGCGAAGACGTTCTATCCGATCCACCGGCCGGCGCCCCCGTTCGAGGACCAGTCGACGAAGGTCGCGATGTTCGAGACCGGCATCAAGGTCGTCGACCTGCTCGAGCCCTACAGCAAGGGCGGTAAGACGGGGCTGTTCGGCGGCGCGGGCGTTGGCAAGACCATCTTGATCATGGAGCTCATCAACAACATCGCCAAGCAGCACGGCGGCATCTCCGTGTTCGCGGGTGTGGGGGAGCGGACGCGTGAGGGCAACGATCTCTACCACGAGATGAAGGAATCGGGCGTCATCGAGAAGACGGCGCTCATCTTCGGCCAAATGACCGAGCCGCCGGGATCGCGTCTACGCGTCGGGCTCACGGGCCTCACGGCGGCGGAGTACTTCCGCGACGAGGAGGGGCAGGACGTGCTCCTCTTCATTGACAACATCTTTAGATTCACGCAAGCGGGATCCGAAGTGTCTGCGCTGCTGGGCCGCATGCCCTCGGCGGTCGGCTACCAGCCGACGCTGGCGACGGAGATGGGCGCCCTCCAGGAGCGCATCACCTCCACGAAAAAGGGCTCGATCACCTCGGTGCAGGCGATCTATGTGCCGGCGGACGACATCACAGACCCGGCGCCGGCGACGGCCTTCGCCCACCTCGATGCGACGACGGTGCTGAGCCGCGCGCTCACGGAGCTGGGGATCTACCCGGCCGTCGACCCGCTCGCGTCGACCTCTCGGATCCTCGACCCCGCAATCCTCGGCGACGAGCACTATCAGACGGCGCGGGCGGTGCAGTCGATCCTCCAGCGCTACCGGGACCTCCAGGACATCATCGCGATCCTCGGCATGGAGGAGCTGTCCGACGAAGACAAGCTGAGCGTCGCTCGAGCCCGCAAGATCCAGCGCTTTCTCTCGCAGCCGATGTTCGTCGCCGAGGCGTTCACGGGCACGCAGGGACGGTACGTGAAGCTCGTCGACACGATCAAGAGTTTCCGGGAGGTCGTCGAGGGCAAGCACGACGAGCTTCCGGAGCAGGCCTTCTACTTGGTCGGCGACATCGGCGAGGCGATGGACAAGGCGAAGAAGCTCCGCGAGACCGTTTAGTGGCCGACCGGCTGACGCTCGAGATCGCCACGCCGATGCGGCTCGTCGTCGCGGAGACCGTGGACGAGGTCGTCGCGCCGGGGATCGCGGGTTACTTCGGCGTCCTGCCAGGCCACGCGCCGTTCCTCACGACGCTCGGCATCGGCGAGGTCACCTATCGGGTCGGCCAGGACGAGCACTACCTGGCGCTGGCGGGAGGCTTCGCCGAGGTCCGGAACGACAAGGTGATCGTCCTCGCCGATACGGCCGAGCGCCCCGAGGAGATCGATCGCGGGCGCGCCGAGCGGGCCCGGGAGCGGGCCGAGCGGCGCCTGTCCGCGGTGACCTCCGAGGAGACCATCGACTACACCCGCGCGGCCGCGGCCCTCGCGCGCGCCCTCGCGCGTCTCCAGACCGCGGCCGGGCCCGGCAGCCGGCCCGTCTTCTCATCAGCCAGGAGGCAGGCATGACGAAATGGATCGCCGTCTCCGCCGTCGCCGCGATCGTGCTCGCGGTGAGCGTGGCCGGGCTCGACGCCGGCCCCGAGAAGATCGCGTTTCCGGCGAACTGGAAGGAGCACGTCCTCTACGCGACCCTCGATCGGTACGACACCAAGCAGTACCGGGAGCTCTACGGCACGCCCGACGCGGTCCGCGCCGCGAAAGAGGGGCGGCCCATCCCGAGCGGCTCGGTGCTGACCCTCGTCCAGTACAAGGCGCAGGTGGACGCGCAGGGCAATCCGGTGAAGGACGTCAACGGGCGGTTCGTGAAGGGGGACATGGTCGCCTTCACCGTGATGGAGAAGCGCGCCGGCTGGGGTACCGAGTACCCGCCCGAGCTCAGGAACGGCGAATGGGAATACGCCGCCTTCTCGCCCGACGGCAAGCTCAACGACAAGGCGAACTACACGGCGTGCTTCCAGTGCCACAAGCCGCACGAGAAGCAGGACTTCGTCATCTCGCTGGCGAAGCTCGCCGGGACGTTCCCGTCGGGCGCGGTCGCGGCGCGGACCGGCGCCAACGACGTGAACATCGCCGGGTTCGCCTTCGGGCCCGGCAAGCTCGCGATCGGCGCCGGGCAGTATGTGACGTGGACCAATGCGGACGACTCCCCGCACCAGATCACCCTCGCGAAGACGGGCGAGCGCTCGCCGGTGCTGCTGAGGGGCCAGAGCCACGTGCAGGCTTTCATCGCGCCCGGGACCTACGAGTACAGCTGCGGCCTCCACCCGGGCATGAAGGGCGCGATCGAGGTGAAGTAGTCCGGCCGCCGCCCAGCGGTGCTTGCACTGCGCCTGCTCCGCTGGGCAGCGCCGCCGGCGGTGCGCCTCCAAGTACCCGCCAGATCTGACTGCCGCTCCTGGCACCGCGCTTGCGCCGTGAGCGGGCATGCCGACCATCCTTATCGCTGACGACGAGGCGCACATCGTCGAGCTCGTCCGCCTCACGCTCGAGGACGGGCGCGTGCGGGTGGTCGAGGCGTACGACGGCGCGACGGCTCTGGCCCGCGCCGAGGCGCTTCACCCCGACCTGATCCTGCTGGACATCCACCTGCCCGACGTGAGCGGCCTCGAGGTCTGCGCGCGCCTCCGGGAGCGCGGCGGGCCGGCGGCGAAGATCGTCATGCTGACGGCGGCCGCGCAGGAGGCCGACGTCGCGCCCACTATCTGACCAAGCCGTTCTCGCCGGTCCGTCTCTTGTCCCTGGTCGAAGCCCTCCTGCCGCAGGCTCCGGTATGGCAGCGCGAATAGTGCCCGGCGCGAGCGAGGACCTGGCCACGGCGTACCGGCGGCTCAACGCCGCGTACCAGCAGACGCTTCGCTATGCGGAGGACGTGCGGCGCCTGTACCAGCAGGTGCAGCGGTCCATCTACCAGTCGCTCCTCGGCCTCGCGAACGCGCTCGAGGCGAAAGACCCGTACACGCGCGGCCACTCCGAGCGGGTCGGCGCGGTGAGCCGGAGCCTGGCGCAGGCGCTCGGCCTCTCGGCCCCTGAGGCCGAGACGATCGGCCAGGCCGGGCTCTTGCACGACATCGGAAAGATCGGCGTCCCGGAAGCCGTGCTTCGCAAGCGCGGCGCGCTCGAGCCCGACGAGTGGGAACTCATGCGGCGGCATCCGCTCATCGGCGCGCAGATCGTGGCGCCCTTCGAGTTCTTCGCCGCCGGGGCGCTCACGATCCGCCACCACCACGAGCGGTGCGACGGCGACGGCTACCCCGACGGCCTCGTGGGTGAAGCGATCCCGCTCGGCGCCCGCATCGTCGCCGTCGTCGACGTGTTCGACGCGCTCACCTCCGACCGTCCTTACCGCGCGGCGCTGCCGCGCGACGAGGCGCTCGAGCACCTCCGTGGCCAGGCGGGGCGGACGCTCGACGCGCGCATCGTCACCGCGTTTCTCGAGCTCGCGCGCGAGCTGCCGCTGGCCGAACCGAATGTGGGCGATCGAGCACCCCTGGCGCCCGGCCGAACGATCGCTCTTCGCTGAGACGCCGGCGCCGTTGCTGGGCGCGCTGGCGCTCGCGGGGCTCGGCGCGCTCGCCCTCGTCGAGCTTCACGCGCTCCCCGAGGCCGCGCTCGGGGTGGCCGGCGTGGCCGCGGGCCAGGGCGCGCTGCTGGCCACCGCGCTCGGCTGGGCGGGCGCGGGCGCGCGCGCGGGCCTGGTGGCGGTCGCCCTCCTCGCCATCGGGGCCAGCGCCGCCGCGCTCCATCCGGTCGGCGCGGTCGCGTACGCGGGCGTCCCGCTCTGGCTCTCGTGGCGCGCGCGGCGTGGCGCGCCGGCGGCGCTCGGGCTCGCGGGTCCGGTGCCGTGGGGCGCCGTGTGGACCGGGCTTGCCGTCGGCGCCTTCCTGGGCGGGCACCTCCTCATCTCGGTGGCGCGCACGTTCGGCGTGCGGCTGCGCGTGGACGCCCTCGACCTCGTGCTGGCCGCGGTCGCCTACGACCTCGGCGCCAACGTGCCCGCGGCCGAGGCCTTCTTCCGGGGCGCGCTCTTCGACCGCGCGCAGCGCCGCTGGCCGCTCGGCGCTGCGGTCGCGCTGTCCACGGCCGCGTGTGTGACGCGCTACATGCTCGATCCGCGACTGCCGAAGAGCGTCGAGGTCATCGTCGGCGCCGCATTCTACGTGACGCTCCTCGCCGCCGCGAACTGCTGGCTCTTCCGATGGTCCGGGAGCCTTCTGCCCGGCGCCGCCGCCGCGCTCGTCTTCTTCACGGCGTATCGCCTGCTGAGTCCACCGTGACGCAGCGGGCCCGCCTCCTTCTCGTCGGCGCGCTCGCGCTGACGCTCGCGGCGGTCACGGCACTCCTCGCGCTCGAGGGCGGCGACCCGGCCTCGCCGTTCCGCCACGGGTATCTGCCGCTGGTCGTCGCGGCGGCGCTCGTCTTGGGCGCGCCCGGCGGGGCCGCGGCGGCGGGCGCGGTCGTGCTCCTCCTGGGGCCGGTCGTGCTCCCCGAGATCGAGCGCTCCGGACTCACGCCCGAGGCCGTCGAAGGCCTGGTCACGCTCGCGACCGTCGCGCTCGCCGGGGCGCTGAGCGGCGTCGGCACGACGCGCGCCCGCCGGCTGCGCGCCCGGTACGAGACGATCCTGGCGGCGCAGCGGGCGCTCGCCGGGGAGCCCGCGCTGGAGCTCGCGCTCGCGCGGCTGCACGCCGCGCTCTCGGAGCATCTGCGCGCCGATGACGTGGGGCTCGTGGTGCGCGACGGCCCGCGTCTCGTCGTGGCGGGCGGTGACGGCGTCGCGCCCGGGTCGGTCGCGGCGCAGGTGCTGGCGGGGGCCGGAGCGATCTTCGTCGCGGACGCGGGGGGTGGGCGCCGGCCGCGCCGGGTCTTCGCGACGCCGCTCGGCGCCGGCGCCGAAGGTGTGCTCGTGGTCGAGCGCGAGGGCGAGCTCGGCGCCGACGAGCGGGCGGCGCTCGAGGCGCTCGGCGCCCACATCGGCCTCGTGCTCGCGAACGCGCGTCTGACCGCACGCCAGCGGCGCTTCGCCGAGGAGCTCGAGGTGAAGGTGGCGTGCGCGACGCGGCGTCTCGAGGAGCTCGATCACGCGAAGTCGTCCTTCGTCGCCGTCGCGTCGCACGAGCTCCGGACGCCGCTCACCGCGCTCCAGGGATTCAGCGAGCTCCTCGCCGCCCGGCGACTCCCCGCCGAGGAGGTGAGCCGGCTCGCCGGCATCATGCACCAGGAGGCGCGCCGCCTCGGGCGGATCGTCAACGACCTGCTCGACCTCGCGCGGATCGAGCGCGGCCTCGCGCCGGCGCTCCACCGGACGCCCGTGGCCGTCGAGACCCTCATTGCGGGCGTTGCGGACGTCTTCCGGCGGGGGCGCGCGACGCACCCGATCGTCGTCGGGTACGAGGCGGGGCTGCCGCGCGTGGACGCGGATCGCGACGCGCTCGAGCGGATCCTGACAAACCTCGTGTCGAACGCGCTGAAGTACTCGCCGCCCGGGCGCCTCGTGCGCATCCGGGCGCGGGGCGCGGCCCACGGCGGCGCGGTGGAGGTCGAGGTCGAAGACCAGGGCGCGGGGATTCCCGCGGAGTCGCTCACGCGAATCTTCGAGCCCTACTATCGCGCGCCCGAGGCGGCGGGCACCGCGCGCGGCGCCGGGATCGGGCTCGCCGTCGTCAAGTCGCTCGTCGAGGCGCACGGCGGCTCCATCCGCGTCGAGAGCGCGCACGGCGTCGGCACGCGTGTCGTGTTTTCGGTGCCGGCCGTTCCTTGACACTCCGCGTCGTCGCAGAGTAGTCTCGGTTGGTATGCCTCGGCACGACGCAGTTGCTGAACGCATGGCCGACGCCGTCGTGAAACGTCTGGTGACGAGGAAGATCGCCGAGATCAAGGACGAGACGGCCGCGCGCGCAGCCGTGCGTCACGTCGTGCTCGGCAATCTCACCGCCGAGGAGAAGCTCGAGGAGGACGCGCGCAAGCTCCTGCTCGAGCACGCCAAGCAGATCAAGGATTCCGCCGCCGACTACCGACAGCTCCTGGGCAAGGTGAAGGAAAAGCTCGCGCGGGAGCGGGGGTTCGTCATCTGATGCGCATGAGCCGCGAGCGGATCTTCCACCTCACCGACCTGATCGTGAAGGAGCTCGGGGCGGTCCCGGGCGTGCACGTGAAGGCGCCCGACGAACTTCGGACCGAGGTGATGCGCGCGCTGAGCGAGGAGGCGAAGCTCGCGGACTCGATCGACGGCGAGGTGCGCAAGATTCTTGCGTCCTACTCGCGCCCGGTGCCCGAGGGCAGCCGGGAGTGGGAGATCCTCTACCAGAAGACGCGCGAGGAAGTGTTCCGTAAGCGGTTCCGCCTGTGATGCGGCTCGTCGTTGGCGTCACGGGTGCGACGGGCGTGATCTACGGGATCCGCCTCCTCGAGATCCTGCGAACCCACGCCGAGGTGCAGACGCACCTCGTGATCTCGACGCCCGGTAAGCGGACGATCGTCGAGGAGACGGCGTACGCGCTGAAGGACGTCGAGGCGCTGGCGACGCACCACTACGACAACCGCGACATCGGCGCGCCCATCGCCTCGGGCTCGTTCCGGACCTCGGGGATGGTGATCGCCCCGTGCTCGATCAAGACCGCCGGCGCGATCGCCTCGTGTCACACCGACTCGCTCATCGCGCGCGCGGCGGACGTCACGCTGAAGGAGGGCCGGCCGCTGATCGTGCTGGTCCGCGAGACGCCGCTGCACCTGGGCCACATCAAGTGCATGCTGGCGCTCGCCGAGATGGGCGCCGTCGTGCTGCCGCCGATGCCCGCCTTCTACAACCGGCCGAAGGACATCGACGACATCGTCAACCACACGATCGCGCGGGTCCTCGACCGGCTTGGCCTCCCGCACACGCTCGTCGCCGAATGGCAGGGGACGAACCGCCTGGCGAAGGGCGAGCCGGGTGCTTGACCTCTCGGTCGTCATTCCCGTCTACAACGAGGAAGCGAGCCTGCCGCCGCTCTGGCAGGAGCTCGGCTCAGTGCTCGACGGCCTCGGGCTCGCGGTCGAGGTCATCTTCGTGGACGACGGGAGCCGTGACCGCAGCGCCGAGGTCGTCCGCAAGCTCCGCGAGGCGGACCGGCGCGTGCGGCTCGTGCGCCTGAAGGCGAATGCGGGCGAGACCGCGGCGACCGACGCGGGCCTCAAGGCCGCGCGCGGGCACCGCATCGTCGTGATGGACGCCGATCTCCAGAATGACCCGCACGACATTCCGAAGCTCCTCGCTGAGCTCGATCGCTGGGACGCCGCCACGGGCTGGCGCGTGGAGCGCGGCGCTGCCGACCCCTGGCTCCGGCGCGTCTCCGCGCGCATCGCCAATTTCGTGCGCAACGCGCTTTCAGGCGAGACGGTCCACGACAGCGGCTGCACGTTTCGCGCCTTCCGCCGCGAGTGCCTGCGCGGGCTCGTCCTCTATCGCGGCCTGCACCGCTTCCTGCCGACACTTCTCCGCATGCATGGCTACCGCGTCGTCGAGGTCCCGGTGGCCCCCCGCCCGCGGCGGTTCGGCGCGTCGAAGTACGGCGTGTGGAACCGGGCCTTCGTGGCCTTCGCCGACGTGCTCGGGGTCTGTTGGATGAAATCGCGCCTGCTCCGTTACGAGATCGCCGAGAGCCTGGGCGGCGACCCCACCGAGGCGTAGCCCCGCCGTGGACGTCCTCCTCGTCGGCCTCGGCCGGTGGGGCGAGAAGCACCTGCGCGTGCTGCGCGAGCTCGGTGCCACCGTCTGGGTGGCCGATGTCGTGCCGGAGCGGCTCGATCGGGCCGTCGCGCAGGGCGTGGACCCGGCGCACGCGGTCGCCGACTACCGCGTGGCGCTCGCGCACGTGGCGGCGGCCGACATCGTCACGCCCGCGGACAGCCACGCGGCCCTCGCCGGCGCGTGCCTCGCAGCGGGCCTCCACTGCTTCGTCGAGAAGCCGATCACCGCGACGCTCGCCGAGGGGCGCGCGCTCGAGACGACGGCGGCGCGCGCGGGCCGCGTCGTCCAGGTCGGGCACATCTTTCGCTTTCATCCGGTGACGGCGACGCTGCGGCAGGCGCTCCAAGCCGGCCGCATCGGCGCCGTGCGCTGCGCCACGGGCCGGTTCTCCGGCTTCAAGCGTCCGCGCACCGACGTGGGCGTGACGCAGAGCGACGCGATCCATTACTTCGACCTCTTCGCGCATCTCTTCGAGTGCCAGGCCACGACCGTCATGGCGCTCCAGCGCGACTATCTGGGTCGGGGCCTCGACGACATGTCGCTGACGATCGTCCACTACGGCGACATCCCGACGGTGATCGAGGCGAACTACTTCGTCCCGGGCACCTACCGCGATTGCGTCATCGTCGGCGAGCGCGGCAGCCTCGTCGCCGACTACGGCGCCTCGAGGGTGACGCTCTATTCAGGCGAGCTCCGGCAGACGGGGGACAGCTGGGAGGCGCTGGACACGGGGAAGGAGGAGCTCGAGGCGCGCGGCGAGGAGCCGCTACGGCGCGAGCTCCAGTCGTTCCTCGACGCGTGCGCGGGCAAGGCACCGAATGCCGTGCCGGCGAGCGCGGGCGTGAGCGCGCTGGCGGTCGTCGAGGCCGCCGCCCGGGCGGCGCGGCTTGGACGAACGGTTACCCTCTAGCCGGGTGTAGAATTCCTGCCGATGGCTCGCGGGGACAGCTTCGAAGAGTTCGAGGCCTCGAGTCTCTTCTGCCCACGGTGCCGGCGGGCGACGCCGGCCAGGAAGAAGCTCCTCCTCGTGCTGCCGAGCGGGAACAAGTACGACTACGTGTGCGCCGAGTGCGGCACGTCGGTCGGGGGCAAGACGGACAACGACCCCACCGACTTCTATCGTACGGTCGCGCCGAAGCCCCGCCGCTGAGACGTACGGCGTAAGGACCTGGCTCGGTGGGTGGTGCCGAGGGAGGGATCCCGTTTTCATCCCCTTCTGGGTGGACCGTTAGGGACCCGGCAGGTGTAGTTAGCGCCGTAACTGCGGCGTGACGAGCAAAGGCGACAAACCTCGCACGCGCGTCTCCTCGGGGTCGGTTACACGTATCGCAGCCGAATGACCATAAGTCACGCTGTCTGCCTCTGGCCTCGGGATCCGTGCTGAATATACCGATGTCAGCCCTGGCCTGGCTCGGACGGCAGGGTACCTGGGCTATTGCTGCGCTTGTGTTCCTCGGGATCGCAGTACCGCCGATCGACGCGTTGCTCAAGCCGTTTGTCACCGAGGCGATCTTCGTCCTGTTGTGTGTCGCATTCCTTCGTGCGGATCCGATGGCATTGCGAACTTACCTCGGCGGCCCTGGCATCATCCTCGCAGCGGCGGGCTGGACGACGATCGTGATACCAGCCTTATTTGGTGCGACTTTTCTCGGGCTGGGTCTCGCTGAACGCTCGCCGGATCTCTTGCTGGCGCTCATGCTTCAGGTCGTTGCGTCGCCCATGATGGCGGCGCCGGCTTTCGCGGCGCTGATGGGACTTGACTCAAATCTCGTACTCGCTACGTTGGTCGTCGGTTCGGCACTGATCCCTGTCACGGCGCCTTTGCTCGCCCTTGCGTTCATCGGCCCCGCGCTGGCTTTGTCTCCGCTGCTGCTCGGGCTCAAGCTCTTCGCTATTCTCGCGGGCTCCGCGCTCGTCGCCTTGACTCTACGCGGAATCGTGGGGCTCGCTGCCATCACGCGGCACAAGGACGAGATCGATGGCGTAAACATCCTCGTCGTGTTCGTTTTCGTGGCCGCCGTAATGGAACATGTCGCCGCACGCTTCATGGCCAGACCGCTGGCCATGATGGGACTCGGCGCCCTAGCCTTCTTGGTGTATTTTGCCGTGCTTGGCCTTACCGCCATCGTCTTCGCCGCAGCTGGCCGCGAGCGAGCCTTTGCGCTTGGGCTTATGGCGTCGCAACGCAACATGGGGCTGATGCTCGCAGCAACTGGGGGAGCCCTGCCTGATGTCG
>QHSZ01000146.1 GCA_003220595.1 Candidatus Rokuibacteriota bacterium
GTTCCCGATCCCCGCGCCCTCCAGATGCTCGGGCCCGAGCGTCGCGGCGCTCACGGTCATGATGCCGACGCGCCGCCCGCGCGGCAGCATCCGGTGGACGAGCGGGACGAGGAGCAAGCTCGAGGTGAAGACCGGCACCTTCACCGCGGCGGCCAGGTCCCGCTGGAACTTGATGAGGAACCCGCAGTTGGTCGTGATCGCGCCGACGCCCTCCCGCTCGAGCTGGCGCGCCCCGTCGACGAAGGCGGGGAGCAATCCCTCGGCGCCGCGGCGGACGACCAGGTCGGGGCCGGCGCCCTGGACCCGGTGGTAGCGCACGGGGAACGGGAAGGTTCCCGCGTTGCCCATGTCGCCCGGGATGCGCGGGAAGCGCGTGTCGAGCATGAGGATGCCGACCGTGAAGCCGTACTGGTTGAATCCGCCGCCCACGCGCCCTGAGGTCATCGCCTCATACTATATGACATCCGAGTGAGCGACGGAGCTCGTACGTCTGCTGGACTCCCCTCGTGATTCCGAGTACCTTATTTCGTACCGAAAAAGGAGCCCCACATGGGTCTTAGCCTCACCGAGGACATCAAGTCAGTCTCGGAGTTTAAAAAGCAGATCCGCCAGGTCTTCACTCAGCTTCACCGGACCGGCCGGCCAGTGGTGATCACCGTCAACGGGCGTCCTGACATCGTCCTGCTGGACGCGACCGTGTTCGAGCGAAAGTTGAGCGCGCTCAACCTCCACGCCCTCCTGGCGGAGGGCGAGGCCGACGTCGCGGCCAGACGCACTCGCCCCGCCCGGGCGGCGGTCAGAGCCCTCCGCCGTGCCGCGAAGATATCGCGTTGACATCACACGGACGGCGGAGCACGACATCGCGGCGATCTACTCCCACATCGCGCGGGACAATCCCTCGGCTGCCGCGGCGTGGCTCGACAGCGTGGAGCGAAGCATCGCAAGCCTCGAGCAGTGGCCGCGACGGTGTTCGATCATCCCGGAGGCGCCCGAGCTCGAGGTCGAGTACCGGCATCTCGTCAACGCGCCGTATCGCACGATCTTTCGGATCGTGAGGTCTCGAGTGATCATCGTTCGGGTGATCCACGGTGCGCAGCTCCTCGCAACGCTCTACGTATACCCAGCCTCGGCAGCATACCGAGCGCCCGCGCCACCCTGACGCGCTCGCGCGCCGCGCCCAGGTCGAGCCGGACGCGCCACGACAGCCACGCGGCGCAGGAGCGGAAGCCGGTGTTCCAGCCGCAGGTGCGCGGTGGCGACCCGATGTGCGCGCGTCAGAAGACGCGATCGCTGACGCGAGGAGGATTTTTTCGGTCCCCCCAACACCCCCAGGCCGGCTTCCTTTCCCGCGCCCGAGACCTTATGCTCTCGGCGGAGGCAGACCCCCATGGAAGAGATGAGCGTCGCACCCGGCGCCCCCGGCTCGGCCCAGCGCGGAACGAGCCCTTCCGGCTCGGGTCCGCGAGACCTGCGCGACTGGATCGCGCGCGTCGAGGCGATCGGCCAGCTCAAGCGGATCAGCGAAGAGGTCGGCCGCGACGAGGAGATGGGCGCGATCACCTACATGGCCCATCAGGAGATCGGGGCGCCCGCCCTCCTCTTCGAGCGCATCAAGGGCTCGCCCAAGGGCTTCCGCTCGATCCGGAACCCTCTGGGCTCGAGCGTGGACCGGTTCGCCCTCGCCATCGGCGAGCCGGCGGGGCTCCCCGTGATGGAGCTGATCCAGCGGTGCAAGACCAAGTTCGCCAGCCCGATCCCGCCCGTGGTCGTGGAGGGCGAGGGCACGCCCGTGAAGGAGAACCACCTGCGCGACGACAAGGTGGACATCCGCAACTTCCCCGCGGCGCGCCACTGGCCGCGGGACGGTGGCGAGTACATCGGGACCTGCGACGCGATCATCACGCGCGACCCGGACGGGGGCTGGCTCAACGTCGGCTGCTATCGCCAGATGGTGCAGGGCAAGAACGAGGTCGGGCTCTACCTCTCGCCGGGCAAGGACGCGCGGCTGCACATCGAGCGGTACTGGAGCCGCAACGAGCCGTGCGAGGTCGTGTGCTGCTGGGGCATCGATCCGGCGCTCTTCATCGCGGCCTCGCAGACCTTCCCCAAGACGGTCTCCGAGCTGGATTTCGTCGGCGCGATGCTCGGCCGGCCCGTCGAGATCGTGAAGGGGGAGGCGACGAGCCTCTACTATCCGGCGCGCGCGGAGATCGTGGTGGAGGGTGTCATCCCGCCGAACTCGCAGAAGCTCGAGGGGCCTTTCGGCGAGTTCACCGGCTACTACGGCCGCCCCGAGGACTACGCGTTCCTCGTGCAGATCAAGGCCGTGCACCACCGCGACAACCCCATCCTCACGCAGGCGCTCATGGCCGATTACCCGGCCAACGAGTGCGCGCTGCTCTACTCGGTGGCACGCTCGGCGAGGATCTGGAACGACCTCGACAGGCTCGGCGTGCCCGGCATCAAGGGCGTCTACGCCCATCCCGCCGCCGCGGGCGGCTTCGCGATGACGATCGTCTCGCTCGAGCAGCGCTACGCCGGCCACGCGCCCCAGGCGCTCGCCCTCGCGGCGCAGTGTCCCGGCGGCGCCTACTTCACGAAGTGGATCATCGCCGTGGACGACGACGTGGACCCGTCGAATATCAACCAGGTGCTCTGGGCGATGTCCACGCGCTGCAACCCCGCCGAGGACATCGACGTCCTGCGCCAGACCTGGTCCACGTGGCTCGACCCCACGCAGAACCCGCCCGAGGAGCGGCCGTACGGCTCGAAGGCGCTGATCAACGCGTGCATGGAGCACCGCTACCTCAAGCAGTTCTCCCGGCGCACGAAGCTCCGCCGCCCCGTGTACGAGTCCGTCGCCGCGCGGTGGCAGCGGCTCGGCTTCACGGGCACGCCGCCCAAGCTCTGGGCGCTCGAGGACTAGGAGCCGCCGATGCGCGCGCGCCCCCTTCCCGGTCTCCTGATCCTCTCCGTCGCCCTGCTCGCCGCCGTCGCGGCGAACGCGGAGCTCCCCAAGCAGGTCACGGTCGCCACCAACCCGCCGGGCACCACGTACTACGCGGTCGCCAGCGGCCTCGCCAAGGTCGTGAGCGGCGCCGCGGGGCTCCAGATGGTCGTCCAGCCGTACAGCGGCACGAGCACGATGCTGCCGCTGCTCAACACAGGGGAGGTCGACTTCGGCCTCGTCAACGCCGTGGACATGGGGCTCTCCTACCGCGGCCCGGGCTTCAAGGTCGGCGGCCGCAACCCCTTCCCCCACGCCCC
This sequence comes from Candidatus Rokuibacteriota bacterium, assembly GCA_003220595.1. Classification (GTDB taxonomy): domain Bacteria; phylum Methylomirabilota; class Methylomirabilia; order Rokubacteriales; family CSP1-6; genus AR19. Next base: position 3,268 of record QHSZ01000146.1, read on the forward strand.
GAATCTGAGACTGGTCATGCGCGGCTCGCCGCTCCTGGTCGGGCTGCTCGTGCGCAAGGACTCGCCGATCAAGAACGTCCACGACGTCAAGGGCAAGCGCATGACGGGCGAGTACCCCGCGCACCTGGCCGTCTGGTACAACATGTTCGGCCACCTCGCGAGCGCCGGGCTCACCTGGCAGGACGTCAGGGTCGTCCCGGTCCCGGCGGTCAACGACGGCGTGGACGCGCTCGTGCAGGGCCGGGCCGACGTGACCGAGCACGCCCTGGGCTCGGCCAAGGTCAAGGAGGCCGATTCCGCGGTCGGCGTCCGCCACGTCTCCATCGACTGCACGGCGGACGGCGAGAAGCGGCTCCGGGCGGCCGTGCCGGGGTACTACCCGCGCGTGGTGAAGGCCGGCTCGGCGACCGCGATCGTCGGGGACACGTGCTTCATCGCCTACGACAGCTACCTGGCCGCCGGTAAGGACCTCGCCGACGAGGTGGTCGAAGCCGTGCTGAAGGCGCTCTGGGAGAACGAAAGCCAGCTCTGGCCCATCCATCCGATGCTCAAGGAGTGGACCCGGGCCCGGGCGATCGGCCCCGACGTGACGATCCCGTATCACCCCGCCGCGATCCGCTTCTACAAGGAGCGGGGCGAGTGGAAGCCCGAGATGGACGAGCTCCAGCAGAAGCTCCTCGCGCTGAACCCCTAGCACGATGACCGAGATCATCGCGAGGTTCCGCCAGGTCGACGGCGCCGCGCGCGTGATCGAGCGCGCGCTCCTCGTCCTCCTGGCGGTGGCCGGCTCGCTCTGGGCCACCCAGGTCCACCACTATCTCCCGTTCGCGTTCTTCAACGAGCAGTACCTCGGCCTCTTCCTCGGGCTCGGGCTCGCTCCCGTGTTCCTCGTCGTCCGGGCGTCGCCTCGCGCGCCCCTCCCGCGCGTGCCGTGGTACGACTGGCTCGGCTGTGCGGGGGCGCTCGTGGTCGGCGGCTACGTGACGGTCTTCTACCCGAGCATCGCGTACTCGCTCGGCGCCCTCTCCTGGGACCGGCTCCTGCTGGGCGGCCTCACGATCGTGCTGGTCCTCGAGGCCGTCCGCCGGCTCGCCGGCTGGGCGCTCATGTGGATCGCCGTGGGGTGCATCCTCTACGCGAAGTTCGCCTGGCTCCTGCCCGGCGTGCTCTACGCCAAGGGCTCGAGCTGGGAGCGCATCGCCGTCTACCTCTATCTCGACACGAACGGGATCCTCGGCGTGCCGCTCGCGGTCACGGCGACGATCGTGGTCGCGTACATCTTCTTCGGCCAGGCGCTCTCCACGGTCGGCGGCGACAAGTTCCTCACCGACCTCGCGATGGCGGCGATGGGCCGCTACCGCGGCGGCCCGGCCAAGATGGCCGTCGTCTCCTCGAGCCTCTACGGCATGGTCTCTGGCAGCGCCGTTGCCAACGTCGTCGTGGACGGCGCGATCACGATCCCGATGATGAAACGCTCGGGCTATCCGGCGCACCTGGCCGCCGCGATCGAGGCCGTCGCGTCGAACGGCGGGCAGATCATGCCGCCCGTCATGGGCGCTGCGGCGTTCCTCATCGCCGAATACCTGTCGATCCCGTATGGCGAGGTGGCGCTCGCCGCCTTGATCCCCGCCTGCCTCTACTACCTGGCACTCTTCGTCCAGGTAGATCTCGAGGCCGCGAAGAACGGGATCGTCGGCCTCCCGCGCCGCCAGCTCCCGCGGGTCGGGGACATCATGCGGCGGGGCTGGGTCTTCCTCGTCCCGCTGCTCGTGCTCCTCTACACGCTCATGCTCGCCAACTGGGACGCGGGCAAGGCCGGCATGCTCGCGGTCGTGACGACGTTCCTCGTCGGCACCCTCCAGAAGGAGACGCGTCCGACCTGGCGCGGCATCGTCGGGGCGCTCGAGGGGACCGGGCGGACGATGCTCGACCTCGTGGCGATCACGACCCTCGCGGGGATCGTCATCGGCGCCTTCCAGCTCTCCGGCCTCACCTCGAAGCTCCCGCTCCTGCTCGTCTCCACCGCCGGGGGCAACGTCTTTCTGCTCCTCGTGCTGACGGCGCTCGTCTCGATCTTCCTGGGAATGTCGCTGCCCACGACCGTCGTCTACATCACTCTCGCGGTGCTCGTCGGTCCGGCCCTCGCTCAGCTCGGCATCGTGCCGCTCGCCGCTCACCTCTTCCTGTTCTACTTCGGTATGCTCTCGCTCATCACGCCGCCTGACTGTCTCGCCACGTACGCCGCGGCGGCGATCGCGAAGTCGGACTTCTGGAAGACGGGCTGGGTCGCCATGCGGCTCGGGATCGTCGCCTACATCGTCCCGTTCGTCTTCGTCTACCACCCGGCGCTGATCTTCAAGGGGGGCTGGCTCGACATCGCCACTGCGGTCTTCACGGCGGCGATCGGGGTGATACTGCTGGGGATCGGCTGCGCCGGGTATCTCTTCCGTCCCCTCGGCTGGGCCAAGCGCGCCTGGCCCTGTCTGGCTGGAATGTTGCTGATCCTGCCGCCCATCCGGGGTCTCTCCGAGTTCGTCCCCGACGTGATCGGTTTCGGGCTCGGTCTCGCGTTCGTCCTCGCCGAGCGCGCCGCGCTCCCGACGCCCGCCACGGCACCGGAGGCGCGATGAAGATCGACGTCTTTCCGCACATCCTGCCGCGCCGGTACTTCGACCGGATGCTGCGGGTGGCGCCGCCGGGCATGGCGCTGCAGAAGCGGATGTCCGGCATCCCGGTCTTGGTGGACGTCGAGGAGCGCCTCCGGATCATGGACCGCTACGAGGGCTACGTGCAGGTGCTGACGCTCGCGAACCCTCCCCTCGAGGTCGTGGGGGGCCCCGACGTGAGCCCGGAGCTCGCCCGGCTCGCCAACGACGGCATGGCCGAGCTGGTCGCCGCGCGCCCCGAGCGCTTCCCCGGGTTCGTCGCGTCGCTCCCGATGAACAACCCCGACGCGGCGCTGCGCGAGATCGACCGCGCCCTCGACGACCTCCACGCCACCGGGGTCCAGATCTACACCAACGTCGCGGGGCGGCCCCTCGACTTGCCGGAGTACCAGCCGATCTTCGACCGCATGGCCCAGCGCGACCTGCCCATCTGGCTGCATCCCGCGCGGCCCGCGGCGGTGGCCGACTACGCGGGCGAGACGCGCTCGAAGTACGACATGTGGTGGGCCTTCGGCTGGCCGTATGAGACGTCCGTGGCGATGGGCCGCCTGGTCTTCTCCGGGATCTTCGACCGCCACCCGAGCTTGAAGATCATCACGCACCACATGGGCGCCATGATCCCGTTCTGCGCGGGCCGCGTGGGCGGGGGTCTCGACCAGCTCGGCAGCCGCAGCGACGACCCCGAGGACGCGGCCGCACTCCGGCGCCTCAGGCGGCGCCCGCTCGACTACTTCAAGATGTTCTACGGTGACACGGCGCTCTTCGGCGCCTGGCACGCCATGGAGTCGGGGCTCGCCTTCTTCGGCGCCGACCACGTGCTCTTCGGGACCGACATGCCCTTCGACCCCGAGAAGGGCCCGGGCTTCATCCGGGAGACCATCGACGCGCTGGACCGGATGCGCGCCACGCCGCAGGAAAAGGCGAAGATCTACGAGGGCAACGCCGTCAGAATGCTGAGACTCTGGTTGAAGTGAGACTGGGAGCCGACCGATGACGAAGAAAGCGAGCATCGAGAGCACCGCCGAGGCCTATCTGGAGCTGCTGGCGGCGCGGGGTGTCGAGTACTTCTTCGGCAACGCGGGGACCGACTTCGCGCCGATCATCGAGGCGTACGCGCGCCGGGGCGCCCTGGGCCAGCTCCTGCCGCGCCCGATCACCGTCCCCCACGAGGTCCCCGCGGTCGCGATGGCCCACGGCTACGCGATGGTGACCGGCCGGCCGCAGGTCGTGATGGTCCACGTCATCGTCGGCACGGCCAACGCCCTCGGCGGCGTCATCAACGCGGCCCGCGGCAACGTGCCCATGCTGTTCACGGCGGGGCGCAACCCGATCACGGAGTCGGGCTTTCGCGGCAGCCGCGAGCGCCAGATCCACTGGGCGCAGGAGTCGTTCGACCAGGGCGCGATCGTGCGCGAGTTCGTCAAGTGGGACTACGAGCTCAGGAACTTCGCCCAGCTCGAGACGGTCGTGGACCGCGCCCTCGCGATCACCCAGGCCGAGCCGCAGGGCCCCGTGTACCTGACGCTCCCGCGCGAGGTGCTGGGCGAGCGTCACGACAGCTTCGAGTACCGGGACGCCTCGCGCGCGCCCCGGCCGAGCGACGTCGTCGCGGCTCCCGACGCGGTCGAGGAGGCCGCGCGCCTGCTGGCGGCGGCGAGGAACCCGATCGTCATCGCCAAGGCGCTCGGGCGCGACCCGCGCGCGGTCGAGGCGATGGTGAGGCTCGCGGAGGTCGGGGCGCTTCCCCTGGTCGACCACTTCCACACCCACGTGAACTTCCCCCAGGACCACCCGCTCCACGCGGGCTTCGACTCGACGCCCTACCTCGACGAGGCGGACGCGATCGTCGTGATCGAGTCCGACGCCCCGTGGTTCCCGCAGCTCAAGAGCCCGCGGCCCGACGCGAAGCTCGTCCAGATCGGCGTGGATCCTCTCTTCTCGCGCTTCCCGATCCGCGGCTTCGGCGCCGACGTGGCGCTCGCCGGCTCGGTGCGTCTGACGCTCGACGCGCTCGCCGACGCCCTCCGCCCGCGTGTGGACACGCACGTGGTGGCGGAGCGCCGGGCGCGCTGGCAGGCGGAGCACGCGCGGCGGCGCGAGGCGTGGGCCGCGGCCGCCCGCCGCGTCCAGGGAGACCGCCCGATCGACATGGCGTGGCTCTCCCGGTGCGTGGGCGACCTCGTGGACGAGCGGACGATCGTCGTCAACGAGTACGACCTCGAGCCGACCCAGACGTGCTTCCGCGCACCCGGGAGCTACTTCAACGGGCCGGCGTCGAGCAGCCTCGGCTGGGGCCTCGGCGCGGCGCTCGGCGTCAAGCTCGCGGCGCCGGACAAGACCGTCATCTGCTGCGTCGGCGACGGCGCCTACATCTTCGGCGCGCCGACGGCCGCCCACTTCGTCTCGCGCGCCAGCGACCTTCCCGTCCTCTTCGTCGTCTTCAACAACCGCGCCTGGAACGCGGTCAAGCGCGCCGTCAAGGGGTTCGCCCCCGACGGCTGGACGGCGAAGACCGGCGCGATGCCGATGAGCGATCTCGAGCCAGCCCCCGACTACGAGCTGGTCTGCCGCGCCTCGGGCGGCCACGCCGAGCGCGTGGAGGACCCGGCCGCGCTGCCGGGGGCGCTCGCGCGCGCCCTCAAGGTCGTCCGCGAGGAGAAGCGCCAGGCCCTGCTCAACGTGATCTGCAAGAAACCCTGACACCACGGAGATGGCGATGACAGTGCTCGACGCCGACGGCCACGTCACCGAGTCCTACGAGCAGATCGCGAAGTACCTCGACGAGCCCTATCGCCGGCGCCCGCTCACGTTCCCCCTGTACACCGCGGACGGCTGGGACCGTCGGCTCGTCGACAAGTTTCACGATTGGGCGGGAAACGCCGAGCAGTGGCTCCGGGCGCTCGACAAGGGCGGCATGGAGCTGGCGGTGCTCTACCCGACGCTCGGCCTCTTCATGAGCTTCCTGAAGGACCGCGAGTGGGCGGTGCGGCTCTGCCGCGCCTACAACACACTCATGCACGAGGAGTTCGTCAAGGTGAGCCCACGCCTGAAGGCCGTCGCCCTCCTACCCGTCCAGGACCCCGCGGCGGCGGCGCAGGAGCTCAGGCGCGCGGTGCGCGAGCTCGGGCACGTCGGCGCCATGCTCGCGGCCGACGGCAGCCACGTGCTCGGCGACGAGCGCTTCACGCCCATCTACGAAGAGGCCCAGCGGCTGGACGTGATGCTCGGCATCCACGCCTCGGGCTCGCACCTCGGCGGCGCCGGCGTCGAGCTCTTCCCGCGCTTCATCCAGGCGCACACCTGCTCCCACCCGTTCGGGCAGATGCGCCAGCTCACGTCGATGATCTTCGAGGGAGTCGTCGAGCGCTTCCCCGACCTCCGCCTGGCCTTCCTCGAGGCGGGCGCGGGCTGGGCGCCCTACTGGATGGAGCGGATGGACGACGAGTATGCCAAGCGCGGCGAGGTCGAGGCGCCCGCGCTCAAGAAGAAGCCGAGCGAGTACGTGCGCTCCGGCACGGTCTACTTCTCCTGCGAGGCCGACGAGTGGCTCCTGCCCCAGGCGCTCAAGCTCGTCGGCGAGAACCAGATCGTCTACGCCTCCGACTTTCCCCACTGGGACCATAGCTTCCCGGGCTCGATCGACGAGATCCGGGACCGCGGGGACCTCAGCGACGCGCAGAAGCGCAAGGTGCTCGCCGACAATTGCCGGAAGCTCTACAAGCTACAATAGGGCGATGCGGACGCGCCGCCTGCTCCTCCTGCTGGTCGCGTACCTGGCCTTCGACCTGGCCGATCCGGCGTTGCCGGGCGCCTTCAGCTTCGAGGTGAGGGACTCCGAGGTCGAGGAGGCGGTTCACGTCCGGCGCCACGTCCAGCGCCGCGAGACCGCCGCGCCCCGGCCGGAGCCCGAGCCCGGACGCCCCGTGCGGCCAGACGACTCACGCCCGGCGCCGCGGCCCGTGGCGGGCGTGGCCCACCACGCGCCGCCGGCGTGGCAGGCGCCGCGCTCCGCCGTCGCCGCATCGACGCTCGCCCCCGCACCCGACGACCACTAGCTCCGCCATCCCGTCCGTCTCCTGACGTCCGCCGCCCCGTGGCGGCACACCCTGTCCGTCGAGCTCACGAGGAGAGACGAGATGACTGTCAATCGCTACGAAGGGCTGGCGATCGCCATCGCCCTGCTGATCGTCGGCCGCCTGCTCGTCATGGTGCTGAAGGCGCTGGTGGAGTGACCTATGATGTTCCTGATGGATCCGGAGTTCTGGGCCCGCCTCCTCGGCATCATCGTGATCGATCTCACGCTCGCAGGCGACAACGCTCTGGTGATCGCCCTCGCGGTTCGCACGCTGCCGGCGCGGCAACAGCTCTGGGGACGCCTCTGGGGCACGGCGGGCGCCGTGGGCTTGCGGCTGGCGTTCATCGCCGTCGCGACGTTCCTCCTGCGCATCCCCCTGCTGCAGCTCCTGGGGGGGCTGGCGCTCCTCTGGATCGCGTTCAAGCTCGTCCGCAAGGAGACCGGCGCCGAGGGCCACGTGCGTCCGGGCACCTCGCTCTGGGAGGCGGTCTGGGTCATCGTCGTCGCCGACGCGGTCATGAGCCTCGACAACGTCCTGGCCGTCGCCGCTGCCGCCCACGGCGACCTCACGCTCGTGGTATTCGGCATCGGCCTCTCGCTGCCGATCGTCGTTTGGGGCAGCGGCCTCCTCGCCACGCTCATGAACCGCTTCACCTGGATCATCTGGCTGGGTGGCGGGATCCTCGGCTACGTCGCCGGCGAGATGATCCTGAGCGACCAGAGCCTCGCGCGCTTCGTCGACCCCGACCTGCGAGGGCTCGCGCTGCTGCCGTTAGCACCGGGGGGCGCCGTCGCGGCGCTCGGCTGGTGGCTCGCGCGGAACGGCAGAAAGAGGCTGCCGCGCAGCATCTGATTTCAGTATCCTAGGCGCGATGGCCCAGGACCTCCGAAGCTTCCTCGACCTGATCAAGCGCCGAAAGCCCGAGGAGTTCCAGATCGTCTCCAAGGAAGTCGACCCCGCCTACGAGCTCACCGCGCTCGTCGTGAAGCTCGAGCGCGAGGGCCGGCGCCGCCCGGTGCTCCTCTTCGAGCGCGTGAAGGGCTCGAAGTTCCCCGTGCTCACCAACCTCCACGCGAGCCGCTCGCGGCTCGCCGCGGCGATGGGGGCGGCGCCCGAGGAGACCCAGCGCGCCTACCTCCGTGCGATGGAGAAGCCGATCGCGCCCAAGGTCGTCCGGACGGGCCCCGTCAAGGAGGTCGTCCTCACGGGCGATCGGGTCGACCTCGGGGCGCTGCCCCAGATCCTCCATCACGAGGGCGACGCCGGCGCCTACGTCACCGCCGCGATCTCGTTCGCGAAGGACCCGACCGCCGACGTCTGGAACTGCGCCTACAACCGGCTCCAGATCAAGGGGCGCGACACGACGTCGATCCACCTCACGACCGGCAAGCACCTCTGGGAGTTCCACCGGATCGCCGAGGCGCGCGGCGTGCCCCTGCCCGTGGCGCTCGTGGTCGGCGTCCACCCCGCGATCGCGCTCGGCGCGCTCGCCATCGGCTCGATCGACGAGGACGAGCGGGCGATCATGGGCGCCCTGCTCGGGGAGCCGCTCGAGCTCGTCCCGTGCGAGACCTCGGACATCCTCGTCCCCGCCCACGCCGAGCTCGTCATCGAGGCCGAGATCCTGCCGCACGAGCGCACCGCCGAAGGGCCCTTCGGCGAGTTCACCGGCTACAGCCTGGGCGAGCGCCAGCGCGAGGTCGTCAAGGTGAAGGCGATCACCCACCGCCGCGACGCGATCTTCCAGGACATCACCGTCGCCCACCTCGATCACCTCCTCCTTTCGACGATCCCCATCGAGGCGAACCTGTATCGCGCGATCCGGGCGATGGTGCCCTCGGTCAAGGCCGTCCGCGTGCCGGGGCCGTTCACCTGTTACGTCTCGCTCGAGCAGCGTGTGCCGGGCCAGGCGAAGAACGCGATCCTCGCTGCTCTGGGCGCCGACCTCTACGTGAAGCGCGTCGTCGTCGTGGACGAGGACGTCGACGTCTTCGACGACCGGCAGGTCACCTGGGCGATCGCGACGCGCTGCCAGCCGGACCGCGACATCACGGTCATCACCAACGCGCGCGGCTCCGACCTCGACCCCTCCACGCGCGAGGACGGCTACACCGCCAAGTGGGGCGTGGACGCGACCGCGAAGCCCTCGCTCGCCGCCTACACGCCGCGCCACCGCGTCCCGCCCGCGGTCTGGCAACGGATCAACCTGAAAGACTTCCTGCCCTAGCCCTCCGTGGTGGAGAGCCTCGTCCATCGGCTGGAGGCGGGCGCCCGCCGCTGGCCCGAGCGACGCGCCCTGGTCTGGGAGGGCGGCGCGCTCACCCACGCTGAGCTCGACGCCCTGGCCGTCGCCGCGGCCGCGCGGCTGGCCGCGCGCGGAGTCGGGCCGGGCGCGCGCCTGGCCCTCGCGATCCCGAACCGGTGGGCGTTCGTCGTGGCGCTCCTCGCCGGCTGGAAGCTCGGCGCCACGGTCGTGCCGCTCGACCCGCGGCTCACGAGCGAGGAGCGCCGCGCGATCCTGGCCGACCTGGCGCCCGCCCTGATGCTCGAGGAAGCCGACGTCGCCGTCGATCCTCCGGCCCGGCGGGAGGCCCTCCGAGCGCCCGCCCCGGTCGACGCGCCAGCGCTCATCCTCTACACGTCGGGCAGCACCGGCCGGCCCAAGGGCGCGGTCATCGGGCACGCGGCGCTCGCCTCCGCCAACCTGTCGTGGGCTGGGCCGGTCATGGCGCTCACGCCCGAGGACGTCGTCCTCGCCGCGCTGCCCCTCTCCCACTCGTTCGGGCTGAACGGGGCGCTCCTCGCTCCGCTCAGCACCGGCGCCTCGGTCACTCTGCTCGAGCGCTTCTCGCCGGAGGCGGCGCTCGACGCGATCCGTCGCGACAGCGTCACGGTCTTCCCCGCCGTGGCGACGATGTTCAGACGCATCCTGGACGGCTCAGGGCTTTGGCACTCGAGCGTCAGCTCGCTCAGGATCGCCGTCTCGGGCGCGGCCCCCTGCCCGTGGGAGCTCGCCGAGGAATGGCAGAGCCGCACCGGAGTCAGGATCCTCAGGGGCTACGGCATGACCGAGCTTTTCCGCCCGATCTCCTACCGCGCCTCCGATCCCTCCGAGTCACCGGCGGCCGTGGGCCGCCCCGTGCCCGGCGTGGAGGTCCGCATCGTCGAGGGCGAGCTCTGGATCAAGAGTCCCCACGCCATGCAGAGTTATCTGAACGCGCCTGAGGAGACGCGCGAGGTCCTGACGGGGGACGGCTGGTTCAGGACGGGCGACCTGGCGAGAATCGCGGCGGACGGGTCGGTCGAGATCGTCGGCCGGAAGCGCGAGCGCATCCTGAGAGCCGGCTACTCGATCTTCCCCGCCGAGGTCGAGACGGTCCTCCTCACCCACCCGGCGGTCGCCGAGGCGGCGGTGATCGGCGTCCAGCACGGCGAGCTCGGGGAGGAGGTCGCCGCGTTCGTCGCCCTCAAGCCCCGGGCCTCCGCCCGGCCCGAGGAGCTCGTCGCCTATTGCCGCGAGCGGCTGGCCTCTTTCAAGTACCCGCGGCAGGTGACGATCCTCCCGGAGCTTCCCAAGAGCGCCACGGGCAAGATCCTCAAGGCGGGCCTGCCCGCCGCGCGCCGCGCCGCCGGCGGCTGACAAGGAGCGCCGCCCGAGGCTGACAGGCTTCATGATCAGGAGGCTCCCGGCATCATGACGGTATATGCTTGGCTATCATGAGCAAGCCTTTACAGGTGTACCTCGAGGAGCGGGAGCTCGCGCGGCTCGCGGCGTGGGCGCGGGCGCGGGGCTGGACGAAGTCGCAGGCGATCCGCGCCGCCGTCCGGGCCCTCACCCGCTCGCGGGAGGAGGACCCGCTGCTCGCCTCGAGCGGCATGCTCGACGCCCTGCCCCCCGACGTGAGCGAGCAGTTCGACCGTCACCTCGAGGAGACTTTCGTTGCCAAGACGGCAGCGCGGCAGCCCGGCAAGAAGCGGCCCGCCCGATCGGCTCTTCGTCGATAGCGGCGCCTGGATCGCGCTGGTGAGCGCCCGCGACCGGCGCCACGTCGAAGCCGAGGCGATGTTCCGCGGGGCCGCGGCGCGCCGGATCCGGCTGCTCACGACGAATCTGGTCATGGCCGAGGTGCACCGGCTCCTCCGCCTGCGCGTCGGAGCCCGGGCGGCGACGCGCGTGCTGGACCGGTTCGAGGCCAGTCCCCTCACCCTCGTCGAGTTCGCCACCGCCGAGCATCACCGGGCCGCGCGCGTGTGGCTCGAGCGGCTCGCGGACCGGGCGATCAGCTACACGGACGCGGTGAGCTTCGCCGTGATGGAGGCGACCCGCTGCGCCGCGGTCCTCTCCTTCGACCGCGACTTCGAGCGCGCCGGCTTCCGGCTCTGGCGCGCCGGCGCCTCGCGCTAGCGGTCTCGCTTCGCTTCGCAGGCCTTCAGAGACTTCAAGGGGGTGGATCTCTTTTGAGGCATTGACAGCCCTGAACGTGCGGCATCGCCGCGTGTCGGCAGCGGCTCACTGATGCCGGCCTAGCGGCCCGTATTGACCCGGCGAGCAGACGTGGCCGGGCTCATACCGAAAACCTGCCGATCGCCCCGCAATCGCTCGTTCTAGAGCCGCCAGGGACGCCTGAAAACCCAGGTGTAGAGTCGCCCCCAGCACAAAGGGGGACTCTCCAATGGAAATCTGCACGCCTGACACTCCCGCCACACTCGCGCCCGCCGCGGAGCTGGATCGGCTGGGTGACGAGATCGCCGAACTGTCCGCCCACCTCGACGCCGCCACCGCCCACCTGCTCGCTCTGATCCGCGAGTTCGACGCGCGCGG
>QHSZ01000147.1 GCA_003220595.1 Candidatus Rokuibacteriota bacterium
TAGCCTCCGGCCTCGTAGTGGAGCAGGAGCGGCGTCGGCTTGGTCTGCCCGCGCCGCCGGCAGAGCGCCTCGAGCGCCGCGAGGTCGGGCGGGTGTAGCAAGGCCGTGCCGAGCGCCGCCTCCCACTGGTTGGCGATCGCGGCGAGCGGCGGGTAGGCGTGGGTCCGGAGCGCCTGGACCAGTGGTGGCAGCGGGGCCGCGAAGTATTGGTAGTCGCCTACGCCGAACTTGAAGCGCGCCATGTCCACGCGGCTCCGGAAACGCCCGGCGTCGGCGTACGTCGCGATCAGCTCGGCGCACTCCGCGGGCGTCAGGACCGGCCCGGCCTTGGCGTAACCGAAGCGCCACAGCGACTCCTCGATCGCCTTCCAGTCGAGGGCCGCCAAGCGGGCCTGGATGGAGCCGGCCGAGCCCGTGCCATAATCGGCGTCGGTGAAGCCCCCGCGCGCGCTGGCGCTCCTCGCCGTCCTGTCCGCCGCCGCCTTCATCGTCCTGGGCCTGATCGCCTCATGGCAGTACGTGTTCCCCTATGACTATACGATCCAGGCCTGGGTTCAGGGTGGACGGCATCCGGCCCTCGAGTCGCCGATGCGCGCGGTGACGTACCTCGGCTCGGGCTGGCTGCTCGCCCCCTTGTGCGCGGTCGGCTACGTCTGGCTTCGCCGCACCGGTCACCGGCTGGCGCGCTATCTGCCGGCGACCGTCGTCGGCGCCTTCCTCTTCGGCGCGGTCACCAAGTGGCTCGTCTCGCGGCCGCGCCCGCGCGGCAGGGACTACGGCTTTCCGAGCGGCCACACTCTCGGGGCCACGATCTTCTTCGGCGGCGTCATCTACCTGCTCTGGACGAGTCCGATCCCGCGCGTCTGGCGCTTGGTGGGCACCGCGCTCTCGGTGCTCGCCGTCCTCGGCGTCGCGTACAGCCGGGTCTACCTGCGAGCCCACTGGGCGAGCGACGCCGTCGGGGGATTCGTCGGCGGCCTGGCCTATCTTCTGCTGGTCCTCGTCGCCGTCGGGCGGCGACCGGCGCCCCCGTCTACCTGACGAAGCCGAAGAGGCCTCAGCGGTAGGCGTCGGGAGACTGCTTGACCGTTTCCCAGAAGCTCGGGTCGTGGCCGGGGAAGATGCGGCCCCCGGTCAGGCGGGCGAGCGTCTTGAGCCGCTTGATCGAGTGGAGCGCCTGCGTCGGGTTCCAGACGACGCCGGGCACGCGTTCCTTGTCGGCGTGCTCCAGCCAGTAGCACGAGTCCGCGGCCAGGATGACCGGGCCCGTCTCGGGCAGCTCGACGAGGAGCGACTGGTGGCCCGGCGTGTGCCCGTCCGTGCGGAGCGCGGTGACGCCGGGCAGGAGCTCGGTGTCGCCGTCGAGCAGCCGCCAGCGGTAGCCGGGCAGGTCGAAGTTCTTCCGGTAGTAGAAGCCCTCGAAGAACGACGCGGGGTACTGGGCGTACGCGTACTCGTCCTTCTGGACGATCAGCTCGGACTTCGGGAAGAGTTGCGCGCCGCCGGCGTGATCGTAGTGGAGGTGGGAGATGACGACGAGGTCCACGCCGTCGGGCTCGAGCCCGAGCGCGTCGAGCCGGTGGATCAGGAGGTCGTCCTCGGTGAAGCGCGCCATCGGGTCGTTGCGCATGAGGCCCGGCACGGCGCGCGGCGAGAGCCCCGTGTCGAACAGCACGACCGCGTCCGACGTGCGGATGAGCCAGCAAGCGATGGGAATCTGCACGCGCTCGCTCGAGCGCTCGCCGTAGAAGAGGCCGGAACGCTCGAAGCCCATGAAGCCGTTCTGCAGCGCGTGGAGCTCGCGGACACTCATGGCGCGACATTCTAGCATCATGAGCGTCGTGTTCGGCGGGGGCCCACCGGGCTCGTCTTCCTCGACCACGCTATCCGTTACCGGCGAGGGTGTTCCCGGAAGCTCTTCGTCCGGCCAACCCCCAGAAGCTACGGGTCTCGGAAGGCGAGCCCGCCGGGCCCCGCCGACGGCGGGCATGGGCTAGAATGGCGCCCATGGACTTCCAGCTGACGGAGCAGCAGGAGCTGATCCGCAAGGAGGTGGCCGCGCTCGCGCGCTCGTTCTCCCTGGACTACTGGCTCGAGAAGGACAGGAAGGCCGAGTATCCCTGGGACTGGGTCAAGAAGTTCGCCCAGGCGGGCTGGCTCGGGATGCTCATCCCGGAGGAGTACGGTGGGTCCGGGCTCGGCGTCACCGAGGCCACGCTGATGCTCCACGAGATCTGCGCCGCGGGCGCCGGGACCACGGGCGCGTCGCCGATCCATTTCTACCTGTTCCCGCCGCTGCCGGTCATGAAGCACGGCGCCGAGGCGCTCAAGCGGACGTACCTGCCGCGGATCGCCACGGGCGAGATCACCATGTCGTTCGGCGTCACCGAGCCGAACGCGGGCACCGACACCTCGCGCATCCAGACCAAGGCCGAGCTCCGGGGCGGCCGCTACGTCGTCAACGGCCGCAAGGTGTGGAACACGAACGCGCGCCAGGCGACCCACATGCTGTTGCTCGCCCGCACCGCGCCGCGCGACGCCGCCAAGCCCTTCGCGGGCATGACGCTCTTCTTCACCGAGTTCGACCGCTCGAAGATCACCGTGCGCGAGATCGAGAAGCTCGGCCGCGCCGCGGTGGACTCGAACGAGATCTTCATCGACGGTCTCGAGGTGCCCGAGGCGGACGTGGTCGGCCAGCCGGGCCGGGGCTTCTACCACCTCCTCGACTCGTTGAACCCCGAGCGGATCTTCACGGGGATCGAGGCGGTCGGCATCGGCCGCGCCGCGCTCGAGCGTGGCGTCCAGTACGCGAAGGAGCGCGTCGTCTTCGACCGGCCGATCGGTCAGAACCAGGCGATCGCCCACCCGCTCGCGCTCGCGTGGGCCAAGCTCGAGAGCGCGGAGCTCATGTGCCTGAAGGCGGCATGGCTCTTCGATCACGGCAAGCCCTGCGGCGCGGAGGCCAACACCGCGAAGCTCCTGGCCGCCGAGGCGGGCTTCGAGGCGTGCGACGTCGCGCTCCAGACCCACGGTGGCTACGGCTACGCCAAGGAGTTCTACGTCGAGCGGCTCTGGCGCGAGGTCCGGCTCTACAAGATCGCGCCGGTCTCCCAGCAGATGGTGCTCAACTATCTGTCCGAGCACGTGCTCGGCCTGCCGAAGAGCTACTGACGTCCGCCTGACGCGCGGATCCTGGATCGCGTCCGCCATGCGCATCGTCTTCTGGAACATCCGGGCCGGCGGCGGCGCCCGTGTCGATGGCCTCGCCCGCCAGCTCGGGCGCTGGGCGCCGGACGTGGTGGCGCTGTGCGAGTTTCGGGCGACGCCGCCCAGCTGCGAGCTCGCCCGCGCGTTGGCCGCGTTCGGACTCGCGCATCAGTGCACGACGGCCGATCGCGCCGACCCGAGCGCCAACCGGCTCCTCCTCGCGGCGCGCTGGCCGCTGCGCCGGCTGCGCTCGCGCGCGGAGCCGGCCGAGCCGGGACGCTGGCTGCTCGCCGCCATCGACGCGCCCCGCCCGCTCATGCTGGGCGCGGTCCACGTCCCGAACCGCGTGACCGGCCGCAAGGACGCGTTCTACGCGGGCGTGCTCGGCCTACTGCGCCGCTGGCGCCGCGGCCCGGCGCTGCTGCTCGGCGACACGAACTCCGGCCTGCCGGGCATCGACGAGGAGGCCCCGGCGTTCGGACCGAGGGAAGCGGCCTGGCTCGAGACCCTGGGGCGGCTCGGATGGCTCGACGCGTTCCGGCTCTTGCGCGGCCCGGCCCGCGCCTACACGTGGTACTCGCCGAACAAGGGGAATGGTTTTCGGATCGATCAGGCGTTCCTCAATCAGGAGCTCGTGTCGCGTCTCCGCGACGTCCGCTATGCCTGGGGGAGCCGAGCCCGGCCGCGCGCCGCGACGTTGAGCGACCACGCGGCCCTGTTGCTCGATCTTCGCGGCTGAGCCTTACTTCGCGGGCGTGAGCTCGGCGCCTCCGCCACCACCGTCCCGGACGAGCCTCAGTACGCGCCGGCCGGCCTCCTCGTGCAGCGTGACCCGGCCGTTACCGTCGGTGCCCTCGTACCGGACTCGACCCCGCGCGATCACGCTGATCACGCCGGCCACGTCTCGATAGACCGGCTCGACATAGAGGATTCCGCGGTAGGAGCCGTCCTCCTCGATCGTCAGGAGGACCGGTGCCTGTCCCATGGGCCCCGACATCCTGCCGCGCCAGGTCCCCGCGAGGCTCGCGGGTCCGTCGATCGGCGTCGAGGCCCTCGGGCCCGCGCAGCCGGCGGCGAGCAGCGCGAGGACGAGGACGGCGCGGCGGGAGCGCGCGGTCACGCGGAGGGGGTGAGGTGTTCGGGCGCCGGCTTGAGCGCGAGGAACACGACCCAGAGGACGACCAGCGTGAGCCCGAAGGCGCAGACGACCGTCGCGCCCGTCGGCAGGTCGAACGCGGCCGAGGCGGTCATGCCGATCACGCTGACGAGCGTGCCGAAGGCCCAGCCGATGAGGAGCTTGGCCGGTATCGTGCGCCCGAGCATGATGCCGGCGAGCGCCGGCACGATCAGGTACGAGAACACGAGCAGGACGCCCGCGATCCTCACGGAGCTGGTCACCACCACGCCGAACGACGCGTAGAAGAGGAAGTCCCACAGCCGGACGCGCCAGCCCTCGCGGTAGGCCGTGTCCGGATCGGTCGAGATCAGGAAGAACGGGCGGCGACAGAGCCAATGGAAGACGCCGATCACCGCATAGAGCGCGGCGACCTCGACCACCTCGGGCCCCTGGACCGCGAGGAGGTTGCCGACGAGCATCGCGCGCACGTGCTCGGCGCCGTGCGCCGCGCGATCCGCGAGGAGCACGGCGGCCGCGGACGAGACGGCGTAGACGACGCCGATCACGGCCTCTTGGGACACGTGACGCCGCCGGCTGCGCGTCAGCGCGAGCACCAGCGCCCCGACGAACGTGGCGGAGAGGCCGAACGCGTACGACTCCCAGGTGTCGGCCTCCCAGCCGAGGAGGAACGCCGCCGTCGCGCCGAGGGCGGCGATTTGCGCGAGCGCGATGTCCACGAAGACGACCTCGCGCGAGAGGACGTGGACGCCGAGATAGGCGTGGATGCCGGTGAGCACCAGGCACATGAGGAACGGCGCCCACAGGAGCGCGAGGAGCTCGCCGGCCACCCTACTTGAGCGCCTCGGCGAGCGTGTTCACGTTGTGGTCGATCGCCGCGATGTAGTTGTCCGCGCCCTTGACCGCGCCCACCGCGGTCGCAAAGACGAGCGCCTTGGCGCCCGTTTCGTCCGCGACGCGCTGGGCCAGCTTGAAGTCGTTCCAGGGCTCCACGAGGATCACCTTAACCCCGTCGGCCTTCATCAAACGAATGATCTGAACGAGGTGCTGGGGCGAGGGCGGGATCCCGGGCCGGTCCTCCAGCGTCGCGACCTGGACGAGACCGAAGCGCGTGAGGAAGTAGATCACGTCCGGATGGTACGCAACCACCTTGGCGCCCCGCGCGGGCGCCATGAGCTTCATCCAGCGCTCCATCTCACGGTCGAGCCGTGCGAGGAACGCCTGTCGATTGCGCTCGAACGCCTGGCGGTCGTCGGCGGAGATACGAGCGAGCCCGTCCACGATGTTCTGGGTGATGATCGGCGCGAGCCCCGGGTCGAGCGAGAAGTGGGGATTGCCGAGCGGGTGGACGTCGCCCATCGAGCGGTCCACCCGGACGGAGGGGACTTCCAGCAGCGGGATGCCGCGCGAGATCTCGATACGGCCCGCGGCGCCGCGGACGATGTTGGAGTTGTTCGCGCCCAGCACGGCCACGTCGGCCCACGCGTCGAGGTCCGCGCCGTTCTCGACGAGGGCGTCGGCCCGCCGGAGCTTCAGCATCATGCTCGGCCGCACCTCGGCCTCGTGGAAGTTCTGTGTGCCGCGCGTGAGGGAGTCGACCTCGACCAGATCGCCACCCACAGCCTCGACGAGCGATTTCAGGTCGGGGATGGTGGCGACCACGCGGAGCTTCCGGGCCGCCTGGGCGCTCGGGATGAGCAGGCCGAGCGCGACGAGCGTCGCGCCGGCGATGAACGTGAGACGCCGCATGATCAAGCCTCCTTGCCGGGCCTAGAACGGGTGCGCCGGGTGGGCGCCCAGGATGAACGTGCCCTGGAAGAGCACCTCGTCCACTTGCCGCGCGCTCCCGCCGTTCGCATCGAAGCCGTCGCGGTGCGTGCGCTCGGTGTTCTTGTACGCGAGGCGGAAGCGGAGGAACTCGGACGGCCAGTACGTGATGTACGGCTCGATCGAGCGCTCGCTCCCCGGGTTCAAGGGGAACTGCGACCAGTCGTAGCGGACGCCGCCGGTCCAACGTCTCCACGGCTGCATCTCGCCGCCGAGATACCAGCCGAAGCGGTCGCGCTCACGCTTGGTGATCCGATCGATCAGACCGTCACCGTCCATGTCCACGTCCACGAGCACGCGGCGGAGGGAGTAGATCGCCTCGCCGGTGACCGTCACGAGCGGGTGGAGCCAGCCCTCGGGCCGGTATTTGTACCGGCCCTCCCAGCCGAGGAGCGTGTTGCGCCGCTTCTCGCCGGTCTCGCCGCTCGCGGCCGACATGCCGAGCTGTAGCGCGGAGGCGTCGCCCAGCTCGAGGAACGTCCTGAGCCGGCCGGTGAACATCGGGACCCTGAGGGTGCCGCGGCCGAAGGCGGTTTCGTTGTCGCCATTGAAAACGCCGGCAAGCCCCTCGAGATAGAAGGGCAGGTCGGGGACGATCGTCAGCTCCACCCCTTTTTCCTTCAGACCCTCGTCGCCTAGGAAGTTGCGCAGGGCATTCGGGCGGTCGATCCACGAGAGATCGTGCTCGTGGAGGGCGTTGGAGTAGCCGAAGCGGTTTCGCATCTGGCCGAACTTCGCCTGCGTCCCCCCGGGCAAGGTGAGGAGCGTCACCGCCGCCTCGGCGAGGCTCACGTTGAGCTCGCCCCCGCGAGTCGCCTCGCCGGCTTCGATCCGCACCTCGGCGTAGGCGTAGGGGTCGACCTGGCCGAAGAGGCCCAACTCGACCTCGCGCGGGAAGAAACGGTTCTCCTGTCCGCCAAACGTGCCGCCCCCGGCCTTCTCCACGTTCGACTGGGTGAGGTTACCGACGAAGTCGCCAGCGACACCCATGTCGAAGAGGAGCTGGCCGGCGCCGCGCTGCTGGTAGAGCGTGAAGGGCTGTCGCGGGCGCGCCAGGTCCGTGACGGACGTGCCCGGCGCCGTAGCCCCCGGAGGCGACGGCGCGGACATGGCCGGCAGTGCGGGAGCGGGCACCGGCGCGGGCGCCGGGGTCCGCTGAGTCTCGAGCTTCTGCAGTCGGTCGGTGACCGACTGGAGCTGTTTCTGGAGCGCCTCGAGCTCTCGGCGCAGCGTCTCGGTCTCCTGAGCGGCGGCGGGCGCGGACACCGAGATGACGGACAGGAGCGCGAGCACCAGCGCGCAAGCACGCATGACGATCCTCCATGGAGATGGTGACTTTTCCGGCCGGTGTGGGCCGGACCTCGTCGGACGCGAGCGACGGGAGGACGCTAGCGGGTTGGAGGAGCGCGGGAATCGGCGAGGCGGAGCGGCGCGCCGGCGAGCCGGTCCGCGCGCGGCGCCAGCGCCAGGAGCACCGTCAGGAGCAGGACCACGACTGAGGCTGTGTCGGTGAGCGAGGCGGCGGAGCCGACAGTCGCCATCAGGCCGAGATCGTGCTCCGCGTTCCAGAGCCCGAACCCGCCCGAGGCGTGCAGGTGCGGGAGCGTCGCGCCTGCCAGAAGGAAGGCGGCGAGACCCAGCACGAGTAGCAGCGCTTTGAGCCTTGTCACGACGCCGACACGATACCTCACTTCACGCTGAAGACAAAGCTCGACTCGACCACGTGGCCGTCCACCGAGAGCGCTCGGTAGCGCACGACGTAGCGGCCGGAGGCGAGCGCCGGGAGCGCCACCGAGAGCTTCCGCGGGTCGTCGGGGCCGACCGTCACGTCGCCCCGATCCACAGGCACTCCCGCCGCGGTCTCGACGCTCAGCGTCGAGTAGGCGGACTCGAGGCGCTCGTTGAACCACAGCTCGACGCGCGCGGGCGGGTGGGAGAGGACGGCGCGGCGCGCCGGCGACGACGCCACGAGCAGCGCGTGGGCCAGAGCGGCCTCGACGAGCGCCAGGCCGAGCGCTGCCGCGAGGAGGAGCGCTCTCACTCCTCCGAGCCGGGACGGGGCACGCGCCCGCGGGTGAGGACCGCGACGATCACGACGACCAGCGCGCCGACGAGGAGCGCGAGCCCGGCGAAGACCAGCGTCGACGTGAGGGGGCTCATCGGCGCGCCGCGGAGCGGGCCGCCGTGATCCGCCCAGGCGACGGCGGCGAGCAGCACTAGCGCGGACGGAGCGCCATGCCGTGCGGCGCCCGGCCGACGGCGATCGTCTTGACCTGCGTGTGGGATTTCACGTCGATCACGCTCACGAGGTCGGCGTACCGGTTTGTCACGAGCGCGTAACGGCCACCGGGGTCCATCGTGACGAGGTCGGGGTATCCCTTCTGGGGGAGCACCGCCACGATCTTGTCGTCGGCGGTCCTGACGACGACGAGCTTGTTGGCCTTCCGGAGCGTCGCGTAGAGGAACTGGCCGTCGAGGGTGAGCGTGGCCTCGTGGACGATGCCGGGCAGCGGGATCTCGCCCACGACCTTGTGGCTGCCCGTGTCGATCTTGAGGACCGCCTTGTTCTCCCCCGCCGCGGCGTAGAGTGTCTTGCCGTCGGCGGTGAGCGCCAGCCCCATCGCGTCGCCGCCGCCGTGGACGAGGCGGTGCACGGTCTGGTGGGTCGCCGGGTCGATCACGGTCACGTCGCCCGCGGTCTCGCCGGAGACGTACACGAGCCGGGCGTCGCGCGAGAAGACGCTGTGCGCCGGCCACGTGGAGACCTCGACGCGCCCCGCGATCTTCTCGGCCTTGAGGTCGTAGAAGATCACCTCGTCGCTGCCCGTGTCGCTCGACCAGTCGAGGACGAGCAATTGGCGCCCGTCGGGGGTGAAGTTGAGGTTGTATGGGTTCCCGCCGATCCTGACCCGCCGGACGAGCTTCCGCGTCTCGGCGTCGATCACGCCGAGGTCGCGGCTCTTGTCGTAGACGACCCAGGCGGTCTTGCCGTCGGGGTGGAAGACGATGCGGTTCGGCTTGCCCTTCCCGAGCGGGATGGTCCCGACAACCTCCAGGGTGTCCGTGTCGATGATCGACACGGAGTCGGACTTCGTGTTGGTGATGTAGAGCGTGGCCGCGGCGGCGGGGCCGGCCCCGCAGACCGTCGCGGCCAGGAGCAGCGTCACGCCGAGGTTCCGCACGAGAGGCCTCCTCACGGTGTCTTCTCGATCGCGGTGACGGCCACGTTAGGCGGCACACCCCGCAAGGTAAATCGTACCGCGTCTCCGACCCGGACGGATTCGGTAATCTTTGGGGAGGCGGCGCGGAATCCCATGGTCATCGGGGGCATGTA
Source organism: Candidatus Rokuibacteriota bacterium (assembly GCA_003220595.1). GTDB lineage: Bacteria > Methylomirabilota > Methylomirabilia > Rokubacteriales > CSP1-6 > AR19. The sequence goes on from QHSZ01000147.1 coordinate 9,504, forward strand.
ACCGGCGATCTCGCCGTGGGTGAGCACCAGGACGCCGATCTCGGGCAGGATCGCGCGCACCACCCCCTCCACACGCCACTCGCGCTCGACGCCCGAGACGGCCGCGGCGCGCGCGACGGCCAGGTCGCGCTCGAGCCGCGCGGCGCGGACGCCCCAGAAGAGGTACCCCCAGCCCGCGCCCACGCCCAGCGCCAGGTTGATCAGGACGACTGCAGTGAAGGCGCGCATCAGTGCACGTGCTCCTCGGGCGCCGACGGCGGCGACTTCTCCTCGTTGAGCTGCTGGATCGCCGCGAGCAGCGGATTCAACTCACCTGCCTCGCCGCGGCTTCGGGCGATCGCGCGGACGTACCCCTGGCGGTCGATCAGGAATTCCGCGTGGGGCGCCGCCGCGAAGAGCCCGTACGCCGCCGCGATCTCCGCCGCGCCGTCGGTGACGACGGGGAAGAGGATGCGCGGCTCGGCGCCGAGCGCCCTCAGGGCGTCGGTCGCCGCGTCCACGGGCACCGCGATCACCTCCACGCCGAGCGTGACGAGGATGTCGTAGTTCTGGGCGAGCTGGTTGACGCGCGGGCGCGAGGCCGGGAGCGCGTAGAGCACGAGCAGCACGATGCGCCGGCCCCGGTACTCCGTCATGGCACGCGGCGGGGTGGGCCCGACGGCGAAGCTCGCGTCCGGCGCCACGAGCCACGGCCGCTCGAGCGCA